>NZ_JAXGFT010000005.1:0-326834 GCF_041008785.1 Pseudophaeobacter sp. 1A16562
AGCCAGGATCAAACTCTCAAGTTGAAATGCGATTGCTCGCATATCCTTGACGTTCGAACCTCTGCACATCTTCATCAGGAGGCTAATCCTGATGAAAGTCTCTGTTTGTGTGCTTGGTTTCAAAAGAAACCGAAGCCGTACAAACAGTGAAGCTGACACCTTATCATCGCTCTACCGCTTCGCTACTTGAGAGCAGCATCATCGGCTTTGCTAAAGGCGCGATATACAGACGTTGATCCATCGAAATGAACCAAACCGCCCACATATCTCTTCAGTTATATATCAATGTCAAAGAGCAACACCCAGCGGCCAAAACAAACAGATGCGCCAATCTCTCAGCGCGCCCGCCTGCCTCATCCTCAAAGATGCCTCAGTCTCTCCTGAGTGTCTCAACCGTCTTTCCGATCCGTCAGCTGCGTCTCCGCCGCGCCCCGTAGCGCCTCAGCGCCGCCGGTGAAGGGGGTTCTAGTCCTAAGGGCCGGAGGGCGCAAGCAGAAATTTTCGATTCCGGGCGGTTTTTTCAAAAAACCTTCATGCGCCCATGTTTTAAGCGATTTGATGGGCCCGAGGCACGATCAGGTGGTGGCTTTTCTGCGGATTACGGGCAGGCGCAGGGCCAGAAGCGTAAGAATCACGGCCAGATAGGCCAGCGGTTCGATCTGAAACCCTTTGACCAACATCACATAGTGCAGCGCCCCAAGGGCAATGGCCGGATAGGTCAGGCGATGCAGAATGCGCCAGCGCGGACCGAGTCGGCGCACAGAGGCATTGTTCGATGTCACCGCGAGCGGCAGGAGCAGCACAAAGGCCGCCATGCCGATGGTGATATAGGGACGTTTCAGGATATCAGCGAGAATCTGGGATGGGATCTGCACATCCAGCAGCAGCCACACCAAAAGGTGGCACAGCACATATATAAAGGAGAGGACCCCCAGCGCCCGGCGGAACCGCATCAGGTTCAGCCCGGCGTAACGGCGCAAGGGGGTCACCGCCAGCACCGCCACCAGCAACTTCAGCGCCAGCTCGCCATATTCGTGCTCCAGCGCCTTGACCGGCTCGACACCAAGGCCGCCGGTGAGCCCCAGAAAGAACAGCACCGGCACCGGCAGGAGGCCCAGCAGATAGACACTCCAAACCGGAACACGGCGCAGCAGCTGGTTCAGGCCATCCATCAGAAGTGTTTGGCCAGATCCATCCCCTCGTAAAGAGAGGCGACCTCTTTTTCATAGCCATTGAACATCAGTGTCGGCTCCCGGCCTGCAAAAAGACCGCCGCCGATACGCCGTTCGGTGGCCTGGCTCCAGCGGGGGTGATCCACCTTTGGGTTCACGTTGCTGTAGAACCCGTATTCGCGGGCATTGGCCATGTTCCAGCTGGTGGGCGGTTCCTGATCCGTCACGGTAATGCGCACCACCGATTTGATCGACTTGAAACCGTACTTC
The DNA here is from genome assembly GCF_041008785.1 of Pseudophaeobacter sp. 1A16562. NCBI lineage: Bacteria > Pseudomonadati > Pseudomonadota > Alphaproteobacteria > Rhodobacterales > Roseobacteraceae > Pseudophaeobacter > Pseudophaeobacter sp. 1A16562. The sequence continues at coordinate 1,443 of NZ_JAXGFT010000005.1, forward strand.
CATGGCACCACCAGACGCAGGGGGGCGCCGTTCTGATTTGGCAGCGGTTTACCGAAGATGCCGGTTGCCATCAGGGTCAGCGGATGCATCGCCTCATCCAGGCGCAGCCCCTCGCGATAGGGCCAGTCCAGCACCCGGTAGGCTGTGCCCGGCATTTCCGAGGGGCGGTAGAGCGTTTCGAAGGCCACGTATTTCGCCCCTTCCTGCACGCCTGCCATATTCAGAAGATCCGCCAGTTCAAACCCGTTCCAGGGCACCACCATCGACCAGGCCTCGACACAGCGGAAGCGGTAGATGCGTTCCTCGATCGTCATCTCGCTGAGGATCTGCTGAAAGTCATAGGCGCCGGGCCGGTCAACCATGCCATCGATCCGGACGCTCCAGGGTTCGGTCGTCATCTGTCCGGCATAGGCTGCGGGATCGCCCTTGCCGGTGCCGAATTCGTAGAAGTTACAATAGCTGGTCACGTCGTCCCAGCTGTTGGGCTCCAGCGTCTCGGCCTTGGCGCCGCCCGCCAGCGTGCTCAGCCCAAGCCCGGCCATGCCCGCCATGATCTGGCGGCGGTTCCAGAAGGCCGCTTCGGGGGTGATATCAGCCTCGGTCAGGGTATTGGTCCAGCGACGTGCCATTGCGGGCTCCTTTTTCCATGTTCGTTACCAGAGCTAGCGCGGGAGAGGCCACGGACCAAAACATATCCTGTCACGACTCCGCGATAGCACTGTAACCTGGCATGATCTCGTTCATCGGACGGGAGGTGCCATCCCCCTGTACGATGCGCACGTGGCGCCGCCGCAGCTGACGCGGCTCGGCCACCCCCACGGAATGGGCGATGGTTTCGACCTCGTGGATCACCTCGCGGGCAAACCGGGCCACGCGCTTGTCCTTATCCTCGACCACCAGACCCTTTTGCAGGCGCGGATCATGGGTGGTGATACCGGTGGGGCAGGTGTTCTTGTTGCATTTGAGCGCCTGAATGCAGCCAAGGGAGAACATGAAGCCGCGCGCCGAGGTCACGAAATCGGCCCCTGCGGCCAACGCCCAGGCCACATCGCCCGGATTGACCAGCTTACCACTGGCGATCAGGCGGATGCGCTCCTTCATCCCGTATTCATCGCGCAGGTTACAGACCATCGGCAGCGCCTCGCGCACCGACATGCCGACCAGATCGATCAGCGGCATGGGGGCTGCGCCGGTGCCACCTTCGCCGCCATCGATGGTGATGAAGTCCGGCGCATCACCCGGGCGCGAGGCGATGTTCATGAACATTTCCCGCATCACCGCTTCGGAGCCGACCACCGTTTTGATCCCGACCGGTTTGCCCGTGACCTCGCGCACATGAGAAATCATGTCGAGAAGATCATCGAACGTTCCGATCTCGGGGTGGCGGTTGGGAGATATACTCGCCTTGCCTTCGGGGATGCCGCGGATCTCGGCAATCTCGGCGTTGACCTTGGCCGCAGGCAGGATGCCGCCCTTACCCGGTTTGGCCCCTTGCGACAGCTTCAGTTCGAACATCCGCACGTTCGGATGTTCGGCCACCTTGCACAGCTTTTCGTCACTCAGGTTGCCGTGTTCATCGCGCACGCCGTATTTCGCGGTGCCGATCTGGAAAACAATGTCGCAGCCGCCCTCAAGATGAAACGGGCTGAGCCCGCCTTCACCGGTGTTCATCCAGACGCCCGCCTCACGCGCGCCGCGGCTGAGCGCCCGGACAGCGGGGCGTGACAGGGCGCCGTAGCTCATCCCGGAAATGTTGTAAAAGGAGGGCGCCAGATAGGGCACCCGTGCCCCTGCCCCGATCACCATGGGTTCGGAACTGGCGTATTGATCATCCAGCGGCGGAAAGGGCGCGTTGACGAAAATCGCCGTGCCCGGCACCGAAGTATTGCGGGTTGAACCAAAGGCCACCGTGTTTCCCTTACCCTCACTGGCCCGGCTCACCCAGTCGCGCTGCGCCCGGTTGAACGGCAGTTCTTCGCGATCCATGGCAAAGAAATACTGACGGAAGAATTCGCCTAGCGTACTGAACAGATGCCTGAAGCGTCCGATGACAGGGTAGTTGCGCCGGATCGCATCCTCGGTCTGAAGCCTGTCCACAAGAAACAGGACCAGCAACAGCAGCCCGACCGCCCCCAGCGCAAAAACAAATGCAAGCGCCAGGAATTCTATGGCATTCGCCGCAATACCCATGCAAAAACTCCTATGTACCTATATATTCAGTGAGGCGCGCGGCCCAGACACCGCCTGCCCTGCCCCCAGACTGAGGGGGAACGCCGGGGCGGGCAAGCGAGCTTTGCTCACAAAAGGGAGATAAATCATGAATTTTTTCGCAGCCACCGTTGCCGCCACGGCCACCGCCCTGTCCCTCGGCGCCAGCGCCCAGGCCGAAGGCATGGTCAGCTACAAAACCACGCTGTCCTTTGACGACGTGACCTTTGGCCTGGAAAGCGCCATCACCGACCGCGGTCTGGTCGTCGACCACATCAGCCACGTGGGCGATATGCTGGAACGCACCCGCGCCGATGTCGGCTCTGACGTCGTTCTGTTCGAAAAGGCTGACGTCTATTCCTTCTGCTCGGCGCAGCTGTCGCGGCAGGTGATGGAAGCCGACCCGATGAACATCATGTTCTGCCCCTATGACATCTTCGTCGCCCAGATCCCCGGCGAGGAAGAGATCACCATCGGCTTCCGTGCCTTCCCCGAGGGCGAGATGCAGGTGATTCAGGAACTGCTGGACGGCATCGCCCGCGAGGCGATCGAGGAATAAGGCGCCGCCCCTGAACACACACATATATATGTGTGTGCGGTCAGCACAGAGATTGCCCGGGACCGGGATCACCGGTTCCGGGCGGGGCGCTGCTGTCGGCGGCCCTCGATAAGTCACTAAATTTCATGCTAAATTAATACCGCGAAAATATCTCTTCTTCATCCCGCCTGCCGGGAAATGCATTGCTGAAGAAGAGGTCCAATGTTTTTCAAATTCAAGTCTGCAGAACGCACACAAGAACAAGACGATTTGCTGGGTACATTGGCAGCCATAGAGAAGACACAAGCAGTCATCGAATTCACACCTGACGGAACGATCCTGCGCGCAAACGAGAATTTTCTCTCTTCCCTCGGCTATACCGAACAGGAAATCACCGGCAAGGCCCACAGAATGCTTGTCTCCGCAGACTATGCCAGTGGCCCTCAGTTCCGGGAGTTGTGGCAGGCGCTTGAACAGGGGCAGCATTTCACCGACCAGTTCCCCATGCGGTCCAAATCAGGCGCCGAAGTCTGGATCCAGGCGACCTTTGCGCCGGTTCTGGACGCGGCGGGACAGGTGCGCAAGATCATCAAGCTGGGCACCGACATCACCTACCGCCGCAAGGCGATCCAGGATATTTCGCACGGGCTGGTCGCACTGCGCGACGGCGCGCTGGATCACCGTATTCCAGTCTCTGACATTCCCGACCTTGGCGCCGTGGCCGGAAATTTCAACGCGGCGGTCACGCAGCTGGAAACGGTCATCTCGGCGGTCAAATCCGTGTCGGAAACTGTAGAGCACGCAGCGACTGGCATCAGCCAGTCTTCGGCAGAACTGTCACAGCGCACTGAAACCCAGGCGGCAACCCTGGAACAGACCGCAGCCGCCATTGAAGAGCTGACCACAACCGTCAAATCCGCTGCACAGGGCGCGCAGGATGTGGAGCGAATCGTGACAGAGGCGCAGACCACCGCCGCGGGCAGCAGCACCGTCGTGCAGGAAGCCATTGATGCGATGGATCAGATCCGCGCCTCCTCGGAAAAGATCTCAACCATTCTGACCGTCATCGACGACATTTCCTTCCAGACCAGCCTGCTGGCGCTCAACGCCGGCGTCGAAGCCGCCCGGGCGGGCGAAGCAGGCCGTGGCTTTGCCGTGGTTGCCTCCGAGGTGCGGGCGCTGGCGAAACGGTCGACCGATGCCGCCGGAGAGATCAAGCTGCTGATCACCGAAAGCTCGGGCCATGTGGTAACGGGCGTCGATCTGGTCGGCCGCGCCGGCGGGGAGCTGAAATCGATCATCCAAAGCGTCAGCACGATTTCCGGCCACGTCAGCGACATCGCACGGGGAACGCAGGAGCAATCCGCGACCCTGTCCGAAATCAACATGGGCATGGGACAGCTGGACGAAGTCACCCAAAGCAATGCCGCAATGGTCGAAGACGCCTCCGGCGCCAGCCAGATCATGGCCAACAACGCTAAAAACCTGTCACAACAAGTGGCTCAGTTCAGAACCGGCAACGGCGCCGGGACTGAGGGCCGCGCGAACGTGGTGCGCTTCAATGCCGCCCAGCGCGCACAGGCCCCGGTCGCAACACCTTCGGCGGCTACAGGCAACGCGACAGCGCGGTCAGCCACACCGGGGAATGTGGAGACCTGGGAAGACTTCTGAACATCCCGTGCCCCAATTATAGAAAAGGCCCGCCATCTCTGGCGGGCCTTCTGCGTTTCATCCGCAAGGATCGAGCGGGGGCTTAGTGCACCACGGCATCGTCCGGCTTGGGCCGGTCGGTGGTTCCGATCCGGTCGCCGATGATCAGACCATCCGCCCCGGCAGAAACCGGTACGGTGTCCCCGTCACGAATATCGCCAGCCAGCAGCAATTCGGCCAGCGGGTTCTGCAAGGCACGCTGGATCACGCGCTTCAGCGGGCGGGCACCGAACACCGGATCATAGCCTTCGTCGGCCAGCCAGGTCTGCGCACCCTCATCCAGTTGCAGGGTGATCTTGCGATCGGCCAGACGCTTCTCAAGCCGCTTGAGCTGGATCTTGACGATGCCGTCCATATCGGCGCGAGCCAGACGATCAAAGATGATCGTCTCGTCCAGACGGTTCAGGAATTCGGGGCGGAAATGCGCCCGCACCGCATCCATGACGTCGCGCTTGGCATCCGATGCATCAGCGCCTTCGGGCAACTGGCTCAGCGCCTGCGCGCCAAGGTTCGAAGTCAGGATGATCAGCGTCTGCTTGAAGTCCACGGTGCGGCCCTGACCATCGGTCAGCATACCGTCATCCAGAACCTGCAAGAGCACGTTGAACACATCCGGATGCGCCTTTTCGACCTCGTCAAACAGAACCACCTGATAAGGACGCCGCCGCACGGCCTCGGTCAACACGCCACCTTCCTCGTAGCCGACATAGCCCGGAGGAGCACCGATCAGGCGCGCCACCGCGTGTTTCTCCATGAACTCGGACATGTCGATGCGCACCATCGCATTGTCGTCATCAAACAGGAATTCAGCCACGGCCTTGGTCAGTTCGGTCTTACCGACACCGGTCGGCCCGAGGAACAGGAAGCTGCCCAGCGGACGGTTCTCATCGTTGAGCCCCGCACGTGCCCGGCGCACCGCATTGGCCACCGCCGTCACGGCAGAGTTCTGACCAATCACACGGGCGTGCAGGTCGTCTTCCATCCGCAGCAGTTTCTCACGCTCGCCTTCCAGCATCTTGGAGGTCGGGATCCCGGTCCAGCGCTCGACAACACCGGCGATCTGCTCGGGGCGGACGGCCTCTTCGACCATCAGACCCTGCTGTTCCTTCTCCTCGGCCTCGGCCAGCTGTTTTTCCAGCCCCGGGATGACGCCATAGGACAGCTCACCCGCGCGGGCGAGGTTGCCTTCGCGTTTGGCGATATCCAGTTCAGCGCGCGCCTTGTCGAGCTGCTCTTTCAGATCACGGGCGCCGGCCAGCTTGTCACGTTCGGCCTGCCACTGGGCGGTCATCTCTGCGGATTGCTCCTGCAGGTCCGACAGTTCCTTTTGCAGCGTCTCCAGACGATCGCGCGAGGCGGCATCGTCTTCCAGCTTCAGCGCCTCTTCCTCGATCTGCATCTGCAGGATCTGGCGGTCAAGCGCGTCCAGCTCTTCGGGCTTGCTGTCCACCTGCATGCGCAGACGACTGGCAGCTTCGTCCATCAGGTCGATGGCCTTGTCCGGCAGGAACCGGTCGGTGATATAGCGGTTCGACAGGGTTGCCGCCGCCACCAGCGCCGCATCAGCGATGCGCACACCGTGGTGCAGCTCGTACTTTTCCTTGATGCCGCGCAGGATCGAAATGGTGTCCTCCACCGTCGGCTCGGAGACCATCACGGGCTGGAACCGGCGTGCAAGGGCCGCGTCCTTTTCGACATACTTGCGGTATTCATCCAGAGTGGTTGCGCCGATGCAGTGCAGCTCACCCCGTGCAAGCGCAGGCTTGATCAGGTTGGCCGCATCCATGGCACCATCGGATTTGCCCGCCCCCACAAGAGTGTGCATCTCGTCGATGAACAGGATGATCTCACCGGCGGCTTCGGTCACTTCGGTCAGGACCGCCTTTAGGCGTTCTTCGAACTCACCGCGGTACTTCGCACCGGCGATCAGCGCCCCCATGTCCAGCGCCAGAAGCTGCTTGTCGCGCAGGCTTTCCGGCACATCGCCATTGACGATGCGCAGCGCCATGCCTTCGGCGATGGCAGTCTTACCGACGCCCGGCTCACCGATCAGAACCGGGTTGTTCTTGGTGCGGCGGCTCAGCACCTGCATGGCGCGGCGGATTTCCTCGTCCCGGCCGATGATCGGGTCGATCTTGCCCTCGCGGGCGGCTTCGGTCAGGTCGCGGGCGTATTTCTTCAGCGCGTCATAGCCTTCTTCGGCGGTGGCGCTATCGGCGGTACGGCCCTTGCGAATGTCGTTGATCGCCTCGTTCAGCTTCTGCGCGGTGACACTGCCTGCCTCCAGCGCGTCCTTGGCCTTGGATTTCACCATGCAAAGCGCCATCAGGACACGCTCGACCGGGACAAAGCTGTCGCCTGCCTTGTCGGCAATCTTGGCGGCTTCATCCAGCACCTTGGCGGTCTGCTGATCCAGATACATCTGGCTGCCGTCGCCGCTGACCTTGGGCAACTTGGCAACAGCCGCATCCGCAGATCCGGCAACCTGGGTGGCATCGCCGCCCGCGCGGGTGATCAGGTTGGCAGCAAGCCCCTGATCGTCATCCATCAAAGCTTTCAAAAGGTGCTCGGGCACCATGCGCTGGTGCTCTTCGCGCAGAGCAATTGTCTGCGCCGCCTGCACGAAACCGCGTGCACGCTCAGTGAACTTGGTCAAGTCCATCTCTCTCTCCTTTTACAAGCGCCCGATCAATATGGCAGCGCCCGCTTTGCGGCACGCCCCGGTCCGGGCCTCACACTCCAATTTGGGAGGTCTCGCCCCCTCTTCAAGAGCATATTGACCGCAAAGAGATGCAAAATCTCTGACCTCAATCAAATTCTCATGGGCAGGCGCTGCGCCAAATGCCTTGTTTTTTAGGCTTTCCCAACCGCCCCGTGCGGATTAGGAAAGCGCAATTCCGCATCCCCTGTCACGTTTTCACAAAACCGGAGACCCGCCATGTCTGCCACTGCCCCGATTGCCGACGACCGCCTGATCGTTGCCATGGACGTTCCCAACGCAATCGAAGGATTGAAACTGGCCGAGCGGCTTGGCGATGCGGTGTCCTTTTACAAGATCGGTCTTGGCATGCTGACCGGCGGCGGGCTGGCGCTGGCGAATGAGATGAAGCAGGAGCTGGGCAAGCGGATCTTCCTCGATATGAAACTGTTCGACATCGGCGCCACGGTGGAAAACGCCGTGCGCGGGCTGGCGCAGTTCGATCTGGATTTCCTGACAGTGCATGGCGACCCCTATGTGGTGCGCGCGGCCAAGGAAGGCGCAGCAGGCAAGGACATGAAGATCCTCGCCGTCACCATCCTGACCTCGCTGGATCGCGATGACCTTGATGGGGCGCTGATCAAACCCGGAGAGATCCGCGATCTGGTGCAGGAGCGTGCAGGAAATGCCTTTGCCGCCGGAGCCGACGGGGTGATCGCCAGCCCGCAGGAAGCCGCCCTGATCCGCGCCCTGCCCGAGGCGGCAGGCAAGCTGATCGTCACCCCCGGCGTGCGCCCGGCCGGTGCGGATCTGGGAGACCAGAAACGCGTTGCCACCCCGGCCAGCGCCATTGCCGATGGCGCCGATCACATCGTTGTCGGTCGCCCGATCTGGAAGGCAGCAGACCCGCGCAAGGCCGCCGAAGACATTCTGTCCGAGCTGCGCAGTCTGTAATTCAGCGAGCCGCATTGCGGCTGAACGCAGTCCCAATAACCGTATCAGGGGTGGCGGTCAGTGCGTCCGTCTTGGCCGCCGCGCCCATCCGGCAAACCTTACCACTGCGGTTTGCCCAATTTTCAGGCAGAATTTGCACGACATGGTCGGCAAAATATTTCCCGCCGAAATTTCCTGAAAACCGACCTAACCCTACGTCAACCTCATAATATTTAACTAGAATACCAAAACTGACCTCCCCAGAGCCGCCACACAGCTGTGCCCGGAAAAGCACAGGCTGTGGCAGAGCATCCATTTCGGGGAAGTGCAAAATTTGCGTCAGGGAGTCGGATCGGCGATTCTGGTCTCAACACTCCCCAGACGAACTCTTCTTCCTGAGGTTCGTCACCTGCCCCCGCCGTTTCGCGCGGGGGATTTTTCTTGAACAACCTCCACGGCGCGAGCCTATCTGCTAACCTCCGACCTCGCCGAGATAGCCCTGCAGCTGTTCGGCGAAATGCGGCACGGACAGGGGATGCGCACAATACTCCCGTGGATCCATCAGCGCCCACCGCTGCCCCTCAGATCCCAATCGGATGTCCGACACCAATCCCGCAGGCTGATGGGAGACAAAGAACCAGACATATCCGCGCGGTCGACTGTAGCGGCGCGACCAGACCAGATCAGACGGGGCCAGTTGCAGCCCGATCTCTTCCTCGGTTTCTCTCAGCGCGCAAACCTCGGGGCTTTCCTCTTGCTCCCGTCCGCCGCCGGGCAGATCCCAATGACCGGGATAGGGAATGTCGGGCTTGTCATCGCGCAGGATGACCACGATTTTCTGGCCCAGAAACAAGGCCAGTTTTGCACCTGAAAATGTCATGACATGAACATGGCCCCGCGATGGCCTAAAGACAATATTGCCGGGCCGGAGTAAACTCATCCTGCACCGTTTCAACGAAGCCCCCTACCCGCCTGCCATGCCCGCCTCATCCCCATCTTCGCAGTCTTCCGCCCTGTGCCGAGACTGCCTGCGCCAGATCGCACCGCCGCAGCGGCGCCCACTGCGTTGCCCGGCCTGCGGCAGTCCGCGCGTCAAGGTGCATGACGAACTGTTTTCGCTGACCATCGCCCATATGGATTGCGATGCCTTCTATGCCAGCGTTGAGAAACGCGATGACCCGGCGCTGGCCGACAAGCCGGTGATCATCGGCGGCGGGCGGCGCGGGGTGGTCTCCACCGCCTGCTATGTGGCGCGTATCCGCGGCGTCAAATCCGCGATGCCGATGTTTCAGGCACTGAAGCTTTGCCCCGATGCAGTGGTGATCAAGCCCCGGATGCAGGTCTATGCCGAGGTGAGCCGCGCCGTACGCGAAATGATGAACGAGTTGACGCCGGATGTGGAACCGCTGTCACTTGACGAAGCCTTCATGGATCTGTCCGGCACCGAAAAACTGCACGGGGCGCCGCCCGCCGTGATGCTGGCGCGGTTGGTCAAACGCATGAAGGACGAGCTGGGAATCACCGGCTCGATCGGCCTCAGCCACAACAAATTCCTGGCCAAGGTTGCCTCAGATCTGGACAAGCCGCGCGGATTTTCGGTGATCGGTAAATCCGAGACCGCAGATTTCCTGCACGACAAACCGGTGCGGCTGATCTGGGGCATTGGTCCTGCGGCGCAGGCTTCGCTGGACAAGGCGGGGATTCGCACTTTTGCTGATCTTCTGCGCTGGGACCGGCAAGATCTGCACGCCCGCTTCGGCTCGATGGGGGACCGGCTGTGGCATCTGGCCCGCGGCGAGGACCGGCGCCGCGTTTCTGCCAATGCGCCAGTGAAATCGATCTCCAAGGAAACAACGTTTTTTGAGGATACAGCCAATACCGAAGTTCTGGACGGCCATCTGTGGCGGCTGGCGACTCAGGTGTCGGACCGGGCCAAGGCCAAGGAAAAGGCCGGGCGCGTGGTGACGCTGAAACTGAAACGGGCTAATCATTCGGCCCTGACCCGCCGCATCGCCCTGCGCAGCCCCACCCAGATGGCCGATACGATCTATCGCACAGCACGCGCCCTGTTGGATCAGGTGGGCGATCAGGGGCCTTATCGCCTGCTTGGCTGCGGCATTGCCGATCTGGTGCTCGCCGATCAGGCCGATGTGACCGGCGACCTTCTGGACCCGCAGGCCAGCCAGCGTGCCGGAGCCGAACGGGCCAGCGATGCCATCCGCAAACGGTTTGGAGATGGCGCCATCCTGAAAGGGCGCGCCTTGCGTTAGGATCGCTCCTGCCCAGACCCGCAGCGGGCTCTTACTCGGCGGCAAGCGGAGGCTGTTCCTGCACCGAATCTGTCATTGCTGCGATGACACCACGCAAAGCGTCCTGAAGGATGGCGAAATTGCCATTGGGCCGGATCGTGGCCTCATCCATATAAAGAGAGCGGTCGATTTCCACCTGGATCGCGTGCTGATTGCGCGACGGGCGACCATAGGCCTGCGTAATATAGGCGCCGGCAAAGGGCGCGTTGCGGGCCACCCGCAAACCAACACTGGTAAAGGCGGCTTCGACACGATCAACGATCTCACCCGCCGCCGCAGCCCCAAACCGATCCCCCAGTACCACGTCCGGCATCTGCCCAGATCGGGTGGGCATGGTTTCCAGCGCCTCGTGCGGCATCGAGTGACAATCGATCAAAATCGCATGGCCAAACCCGATATGGGCCTGATCCAGCAATCCCTGCAGCGCCCGGTGATAGGGGCGCCAGTAGCTGTCGATGCGCCTGCGGGCCTCAGTCAGGGGCAGTTTACCCCGGTAGATCGCCTGCCCGCCGGCAACGACCCGGGGAATCACCCCCAGTCCCGAGGCCACGCGGGGATTCTGGCCGCGCCGCATCACCCCTTCGATCAGCGCCGGGTCCAACTCCTCCGGAGAGCGGTTCAAATCCAGATAGGCGCGCGGCTTTACCGCTCTTAGCAGCGGCGCACCATATTCAGGCGCTGCAGCAAAAAGCCGGTCGACAAAGGCATCTTCGGAACTGCGGATCCGGTGCGGATCGAGAATCGATTGTTCAAGGAACTGCGGCGGGTAATCGGCGCCACTATGAGGCGATGCAAAAACGATTGCAGACCGCAAATGTTGCGGCGACATGACAGAAAATGCTGCGTCGGACATCCCGGCTCCGGCCCCTTAGATCTAAAAACAGCATAGACTGGAAATTTCTGGGGTCAAAAGCTCTTGCACCCCTCCGCGACTCTTATTATAGACCCCTTCACCGGCGCGGCATCCCGCGCCCCGTTTGTTTCTGGGGCAGGATGTTGCAAGGGTTTCATGGGCGATTAGCTCAGCGGTAGAGCACTTCGTTGACATCGAAGGGGTCACAAGTTCGAACCTTGTATCGCCCACCATGAATTCATTGTTTTGGCCCACGGGTCGGAACACCCGCTAACCCAGGCGCTGGTTCGCGCCGCAGAACAGGAGAAGGACCATGAAGGTCAAGAACTCGCTCCGCTCGCTCAAGAACCGGCACCGTGACTGCCGCGTTGTGCGTCGCAAGGGCCGCGTCTACGTGATCAACAAGACCCAGCGCCGCTTCAAAGCGCGTCAGGGCTAAGATCCACCAGACCGGATCTGGGACTGCACGACAGTCACAGCGTATTTTGAAAACCGCATCTTCGGATGCGGTTTTTTTGCGTTTTAGCGGCGGCGCTTACCGAAACGAGCCGATACGACCTTGCCCACTGACCCGCAGCCAGCCCGTGAATTTTCTCCAAGTAAAATTGTCAGTTTTTGTTTTCATCCGCTTCGGAATCCTATAATCGACTAAATCAGTCGGAAAGACATACCGAAGCTTGATGGGAGTAACCATGTTGAAAGCGACCACGATACTGGCAGGCGCTCTGGCCGCCACCATTGCGACCTCGGCCGCCGCCGAGGGAGAGGTAAACCTCTATTCCTCGCGCCATTACGACACCGATGAACGCCTATATTCGGACTTCGAAGAGGCAACCGGCATCCGCATCAACCGGATCGAAGGCAAGGCGGATGAGCTGATTGCCCGCATGCAGGCCGAGGGCGAGAATTCCCCTGCCGATATCCTGCTGACCGTCGACACCTCGCGTCTGGCCCGCGCCAAGGATGCAGGCGTGCTGCAATCCATCGACAGCGACGTGCTGGAGGCGCGCGTGCCCGGTTACCTGCAGGACGCAGACAACCAGTGGTTCGGCTTTTCCCAGCGCGCCCGGATCATCTTCTACGACAAGGCTGACGTGGCCAACCCGCCGCAGACCTACCTTGATCTGGCCGATCCGGCGTACAAGGGGCTGGTCTGTATCCGCTCCTCGACCAACACCTACAACCAGACCCTGCTGGCCTCGATCATCACCCACCAGGGCAGCGATGTCGCCAAATCCTGGGCCGAAGGCGTGGTTGCCAACATGGCGCGTGATCCGCAAGGTGGTGACACCGACCAGCTGCGCGGCATCGTCTCGGGCGAGTGCGAAATTTCCGTGGCGAACAGCTATTACTTTGCCCGCTCGATCCGCAAAGACGTCAAAGGCCTCTCCGATTCGCGTGACATGATCGGCTGGATCTTCCCGGCGCAAAACGAACAGGGCGCGCATATGAACCTGTCCGGTGGCGGCATTGCGGCACATGCCCCGAACCGCGATAACGCGATCAAGTTCCTCGAGTATCTCGCCTCGGATCAGGCGCAGCAGTATTTCTCGGCAGGCAATGACGAATACCCGGCCGTGCCGGGCGTGGGCCTCGCCCCCAGCATCGCTGCCCTTGGCCATTTCAAACCCGACGACATCAACCTGTCCGACGTGGCCAAGAACATCCCCGAAGCACAGAAGATCTTTGATGCGGTAGGCTGGAAATAATCCACCTCAGGATGATTCGAATTTTAAAAAAGGCGCGAGACCCCCTCGCGCCTTTTTGTCCTTTTTGAGAATTGCAGATGGTCAGAATGTCTCAACTCAAGACCCGGATTTTCAGAATCGGCCATTGCCCGCTCCCAAAATGATCCTTTAGCGCCTTTACGCCTGCAATCCGGCAACTTTGTTGCTGAATTTCTGGACCTGCACCCTACTGCCGCCTATAGATTTGCGGAATTTTCAAGTGAGGGGTTAAAGGCACATGCAGGGTTTCCGGGATATCGCACGACAAGGAACCATGCTGTGAAAAGGGTGCCTGTCACGATTATCAGCGGTTACCTCGGCGCAGGTAAAACCAGCCTCATCAATCGCATCCTCGCCGAGTCGCACGGGCTGGACCTGGCCGTCATCGTCAACGATTTCGGCGCCATCAACATCGACGCCGATCTGATCCGCGATACGGAAAACGGCACCATCGCCCTGACCAATGGTTGCATCTGCTGCACCATGGGAACGGATCTGGCGCTGACGCTGCGGCAAATCCTGGATCGGCCGGAACAGCCCGGCCATCTGGTGATCGAGGCCAGCGGTATCTCCGATCCAGTCGCCATCGCAAATACCGTCATGGGCGAAAGCGGCTTTAGCTATGCCGGCATTGTCACCGTGGTGGATGGGCTCAATGCCGATACCCTTCTGCAGGATGAAGAGATTGCCCCCCAGGTGCTGCAGCAAATCCGCGCCGCTGACCTGGTTCTGGTCTCCAAATGCGAAGATATTGATGCGGATCTGGCTGACCAATTGAAGGCCGCGGGGGCGCGTACCCCGACGGTTCTGGATGGTGCGCCAGTTTCTGATCTCCTGTTTGACGTCGTGCCCCTGCCCAAAGGCCGCTCCGTGGCCGCGCATCCCGCCTATGCCACCTGGCAACATCAAAGCCGCGACGTTCTGGATCGCCGCGCGTTGGGCGACAAACTGGCCAGCCGCCCCGACGGTCTTTACCGCATGAAAGGCTACGTACTGACCACCGGCGGTGCCTATGAGCTGCATATCGTCGGCCGCCATGTCGAAGCCCGTCACTGCGATGCCGACGAAACCCTTCTGGTCGGGCTTGGGCCTGCCGGGCGGATTTCCCCTGAACAAATCGAGGCCTGGTGGACGGGCCAGCCTGACGCTCAGAGCCAGACAGGTGGGCACGCCTAACGGCGGCGTCCAACCTGTCGGCAGATCAGGATCACCGGCAGTAACCCCACCGCCATGATGACCAGCGACGGCACCGCAGCGCCCTCCAGCCGCTCGTCCGAGGCCAGCCGGTACGCCTGCACCGCCAGCGTATCGTAATTGAATGGCCGCATGATCAGCGTTGCGGGCAGTTCCTTCATCACATCCACGAAAACAATCAGCAGCGCGGTCAGCAGGCTTGGCGTCAGGATCGGCAGATGCACCCGGCGCAGCATGCCCAGCGGGCTTTGTCCCAGCGACCGGGCAGCCGCATCCATATTGGCGTGCACGGTGGACTGGCCGCTCTCATAGGCACCAAGAGCCGCCGCGAGGAACCGCACCATATAGGCGGCCACCAGGAGCCAGATGGATCCGGTGATCAGCAAGCCGGTGCGGATATCAAAGGTCGCCCGCATCCAGGCATCGAGAGCGTTGTCAAAGGCCGCGAACGGTACCATCAGCCCCACCGCGATCACCCCGCCCGGCACCGCATAGCCCAGCCGTGACATATAGGCCGCGAGTGCAGAACTGCGTCCCGGACGCAGTCGCTGATAAAAACCAAGGATCACCGCCGCCAGCACGGTGATCACCGCAGCAGTCGAGGCCAGAAGCAGAGAGTTCTGGATGAACCCGATATAACGGCGGCTGAACAGGTCCTGTTCGGATTGCAGCCCCATATTGCACAGGATCACCACCGGCAGCACAAAGCCCAGCACCACGGGAATCGCACACAGAACCCAGGCGGCGACGGCGCGCAAACCGGTGAGGTCAGCAGGCGGCATTTCAGCGTGATGCTTGCCCGCCTGATGATAGCGCGCCTTGCCGCGGGTGGAGCGTTCCACTACCGCCAGCATCAGCGCAAAGCTGAGAAGGCAGAGCGCCAGCTGCGCCGCCCCGGCGCGATCCGCGAGCGAGAACCAGCTGGTGTAGATCCCTGTGGCAAAGGTCTGCACCCCGAAATAGGACACGGTACCGAAATCGGCGATGGTCTCCATCACCGCCAACAGCACGCCCGAGGCAATCGCCGGCCGCGCCATCGGCAGGCTGACACGCCAGAAGGCCTCCCATGCACTTTTCCCCAGTGCCCGGGCCGCCAGGAAGGCGCCAGCGCTTTGCTGTAAGAATGCCGCCCGCGCCAGCAGATAGACATAGGGATAAAGGACGAAGATCAGCATCACCGCCGCCCCACCCGGAGAGCGGATCTCCGGGAACCAGTAATCGCGCGGGCCCCAGCCCGTCACCTGTCGCAGGGTGGTCTGCACGATGCCGGGGTGATCCAGAACAAAGGTATAGGCATAGGCCAGCACATAAGCCGGGAAGGCCAGCGGCAGGACAAGCGCGACCTCAAACAGGCGCACGCCAGGAAAACGGGTCATGGTGACAAGCCAGGCCGCCCCGACACCCAGCAACAGGGTTCCAAGTGAGACCAGAACCACTAGCACCACCGTCGTGATCAGGTAGCGTGGCAGCACCGTCCCGGCCAGATGCGCGATGGTATCCGTGCCGCCAACCATCCCCGCCAGCGCCACGGCCAGCATCGGCAGGACGCAAGCCAGCGCCACGACCCAGCCCAGCACGGCAAAGACGCGTGTCCCGGCCTTGCGCCCAAGGCGGCTTCCCTTTGGGGCGTAGTCTGGAGTGTGGCTGGCTTCAGTCATCGGTCGCTCATCGCTTTGGTGAATCCCACTGCGGGTCGGAACACCCCTCTATTTCGATCATTTTTGTCGGAAACTCCAGCAGGAAACTGGCAAGCGCCCTGCCCTGCGGCGAATACGCCCGGCCCCGGTTTCGGATAGAAAAAAGCCGGGCGTCCTTACGGGGCCCGGCTCTCCATGTCTGTGTAAGGCTGCGGATCAGTCGTAGCTGCGCTGATCCTCGATCACCAGGCCGTCCTTGGGCAGGGCACCGGGGGCAACCACTTCGATCTTGCCTTTCAGCTTCAGCACTTCGATCACCGATTTCCCAAACCCAACCTCATCGCCGCCGGTGGCTTCGATCTGAACAGTCATCGCGTCCATTTCGCCGTCACGGGTGGCAATGACGCGCGCCTTGACGATCTCGTCATGCTTGTCGACCAGCGCTGCCACCTGTTCAGGGCGCACGAACATGCCCTTGATCTTGGTGGTCTGATCCGCGCGGCCCATCCAGCCCTTGATCCGCATGTTGGTGCGGCCGCAAGGCGACATCCCGGGCAGAACCGCAGACAGATCGCCAGTGGCAAAACGGATCAGCGGATAATCGGGGTTGAGCGTCGTCACCACGACCTCGCCCACCTCGCCCGGCGCAACAGGGGTGCCCGTGCCGGGTGTCACAATCTCAACGATGACACGCTCGTCAACGATCATGCCTTCCATCGCGGCGCTCTCGTAGGCGATGTTGCCGAGATCAGCCGTTGCATAGCTTTGCAGACAGGTGATGCCCCGGTCGGCGTATTCCTGACGCAGCGAGGGGAACAGCGCGCCGCCCCCGACCGCCGCCTTGGTATAGCCCAGCTTCACGCCCATGGCATCGGCCTTGTCCAGGATCACCTTGAGGAAATCCGGCGTGCCCGCATAGGCGGTCGCCCCCACATCGCGGGCGGCTGTGACCTGCAATTCCGTCTGACCAGTGCCTGCGGGCAGAACCGCGGCGCCAACGGCGCGGGCGCCGCTTTCAAAGATCATGCCAGCCGGAGTCAGGTGGTAGCCGAAACAGTTTTGCACCACATCGCCAGCGCCAATGCCTGCCGCGTGCAGGAAGCGGCCCATGCGCCACCAGTCATGTTCGCTGCCGCCCGGTTCATAAATCGGACCCGGCGACTGGAAGATATGCGCGAACCCATGCGCCGGTTTCACCGTGAAGCCACCAAAGGGGGCATTCTCGGCCTGGGCGCGGCTCAGCTCGGATTTGCGTAGCACCGGAAGCGCGGCCAGATCCGCAGCCGAGGTGATCGCGGCAGGATCCACATCGGCCAGCGCCGACCCATATCCCGGCGCGGTTTTGGCGCGGGCGATCTGCTCCGGCAGCGCCTTGGCGATATCCGCGGCGCGTTCATCCGCCGAGCGGGTTTCAAGAATGTCAAAAAAACTCATGTCCTCATCACCCCGCATCAGCTCAGCCACCGTTTGCGGCGGCGGTAGGACCGCACATCGCGGAAGCTCTTGCGCCCTTCGTCCGACATGCCGAGATAGAATTCCTTCACGTCCGGGTTTTCGCGCAATTCGGCGGCAGGTCCATCCATCACCACGCGGCCGGATTCCAGGATGTAGCCATAATGCGCAAAGCGCAGCGCCACGTTGGTATTCTGTTCCGCGAGCAGGAAGGTCACGCCTTCGTTTTCGTTGATCGATTTCACGATGCCGAAAATCTGCTCCACCAGCTGCGGCGCCAGACCCATCGAAGGTTCGTCCAGCAGGATGGTTTCCGGGCGGCTCATCAGGGCGCGGCCCATGGCCACCATCTGCTGCTCACCCCCGGAGGTATAGCCAGCCTGGGATTTGCGGCGTTCCTTCAGGCGCGGGAAATAGCTGTAGACCATCTCCAGATCGCGCTGGATATCGCCCTTTCCATCGGCGCGTGTATAGGCGCCGGTCATCAGGTTTTCCTCAACGGTGAGGTGTTCGAAACAATGGCGGCCTTCCATTACCTGGATGACGCCTTTGCGAACCACTTCGGCGGGATCCTGATCGTGCATCACCTCGCCGCGGTATTTGATCGACCCTTTGGTCACTTCACCGCGTTCGGAATGCAGCAGGTTCGAAACCGCCTTCAGTGTCGTTGTCTTGCCGGCGCCATTGCCGCCCAGCAGCGCGGTGATACCGCCTTTTGGAACCTTCAGGCTGACGCCTTTCAGCACGAGGATCACGTGGTTGTAGATCACCTCGATATTGTTGACCTCAAGCAGGGTTTCGGCCTGCACATCGGTGGTGTTTGCTGCGTCGAGCATCAAAGTTTGTCCTCATGCGGTCACGGCCTGTTGCGGCCTGGTCCGGAGCGAGCCGTATTCATTCGCAGGCGCCCGGATCGGTGTCTCTTCGGAGGTGGTGTGGCGGCTGGCCGCCACACCGGTTTTGAGTCCGGTCCCGCCCCAAAAGGCGGGACCACGAGCACTATCAGTTGCAGCGCGGTTCGATGTTGTTTTCCGCCGCATAGGAAGCGGAGTCAGCTTCGATCAGCGGCTGGATTACAGCGGTGTCGGTCTTCTGGAAGTCCGAGATCAGGCTCCAGGTCTTGGTCTCTGCGTTCCACTGGGTCATGCCGACGAGGCCGGGGCCACCGTGGTTTTCACAGGAAACGTTGAAAGACGGACCGAAGTAGGGCATGCCAAGCGCCGACATACGGGCTTCGGGCATTTCCAGGGCTTCCATGCCATCGCGCATCATCGCCGGGGTGATGTCCTTGGTGCCGTGCATTTCCTGGGCGGTCTTGGCCGCTTCGACAGCCAGCATCGCCGCGTACATGCCACGGTTATAAAGCACGTTACCGATCTGATCGCCTGCACCGGCAGCCAGGCCCTTGTCGACAACATATTTCTGCATGTCATCAAACACCGGGAAGTCGCGGCCAACGTTGTGGAAGGTCACAGCCTTGTAGCCATTGGCCTTTGCACCGGCGGACAGGACGTCATGCTCGGCACCGGACCACCAAACGCCGATAAAGTTTTCCATCGGGTAGCGGACGTTTGCGGCTTCCTGAATGGCAACCTGGTTCATCACGCCCCAGCCCCACATCACGACATAGTCGGGACGGTCACGGCGAATCTGCAGCCACTGGGACTTCTGCTCCTGACCGGGGTGGTCAACAGGCAGCGTCGACAGTTCGAAACCATGCTTTTTGGACAGCTCTTCCAGGGTGCGGATCGGTTCCTTGCCGTAGGCGGAGTTGTGGTACAGCAGGGCGATCTTCTTGCCTTTGATGTCACCACCGTTTTCGTCCAGCAGGTAGGTGATGATACCCGAGGCGCCATCCCAGTAGTTTGCCGGGTAGTTGAACACGTTGCCAAAGACCTTGCCGTTGGCAGCCGAGGTCCGGCCATAGCCCATGGTGTGGAGCGGGATGCCGTCAGCAGCGGTTTTGGGGATCAGCTGGTAGGTGATACCGGTAGACAGCGGCTGATACACCAGCGCGCCTTCGCCCTTGGTGGATTCGTAGCATTCCACACCTTTTTCGGTGTTATAGCCGGTCTCGCATTCGATCACCTTCGCCTTGACGCCGCCGATGCCGCCGTCACGCTCGTTCACCAGGGTGAAATAGTCGGCATAGCCATCCGCGAAGGGGATGCCACCTGCGGCGTAGGGGCCGGTGCGGTAGCTCAGCGACGGGAATACGAGATCCGCCATGGCTGGCCCTGCGGCCATCAGCGCGCCCAGCGCCAGAGTGGTCAGTTTAAGTTTCATCGGGTTCATTCCTCCCATTGGTCTCATCCGATTTTTTGATGCGGGGCCCGTGAGTTGGCTCTTGCTGTTGTCCCCGCGATGGTCTGCCGTCCCCGCGTCAGTGCGGGAAGGGCCAGAGTCTCAGTTTTTCTTTGGCAACGCGCCACAGCTGCGCCAGCCCGTGCGGTTCTGCGATCAGGAAGAACACGATCAGCCCCCCCACGATCACCAGTTGGAAATGCGCCACGATATCAGTCGGCCAGCCCATCACGTCGACGCCCAGAACCTTCAGTACCACCGGCAGCAGCACCAGGAAGGCCGCGCCCGCGAAGGAGCCGAAGATCGAGCCCAGACCGCCGATGATCACCATGAACAGCACCAGGAAAGACTTGTTGATGCCAAAGGCCTCGCCGACCTCAACCGCGCCAAGGTAAACCGAGAAGAACAGCGCCCCGGAGATACCGATCAGGAAGCCGGAGACGGCAAAGGCTGTCAGTTTCGCCTTCAGCGGGTTCACCCCGATGATCTCGGCAGCAATGTCCATGTCGCGGATCGCCATCCAGGTCCGGCCCGTTGTGCCGCGCGTCAGGTTGCGGGCGACGATGGCGCAGAACGTCAGGAAGATCAGGCAGAAGAAATAGGTCGCCCAGGCCGGTGCGTTGGGACCGGTGATCACGATGCCAAAGACATCCCGCTCAGGCGCGTTGATCTGGCCCGAGGCGGAGTAGTTGTAGAACCACGGCACACGGTTAAACAGCCAGACCAGGAAGAACTGCGCCGCCAGCGTGGCCACCGCCAGGTAAAAGCCCTTGATGCGCAAGGACGGCAGGCCAAAGGCCACACAAACCAGCGCGGTCACACCACCCGCCAAAAGAACATGCACGAACATGCTGACTTCGGGGAAGGCGGTCATGAACTTGTAGACCGCATAGGCACCCACAGCCATGAAACCGCCGGTCCCGAGGCTGACCTGACCGCAATATCCAACTAGAATGTTAAGGCCGATGGCCGCAATCGAATAGATCAGGAACGGCAGCAGGATGGCATTCGCCCAGTAGTCGTTGATGACAAAGGGGATGACCAGAAAGGCCACGGCCAGCACCGCGTAGTAACGATAGCGATCGAACTTGATCGGAAACGTCTGGCTGTCATCCTGGTAAGAGACCTTAAAGTCCCCGGCTTCACGGTAGAACATGCTTCAGATGCTCCCTTTTTCCTGCGCGCGGTTGCGGGCCGCTGCGTCCAGTTGATTTGTCTTCTTCGCGTATCCGCTGGCCTCGGCCAGGCGGGCCAGTCGCAGATAGGCGAGGATCCCTGTGAAAAGACCGACAGCAGCCAGAAGAGCGGAGATCACGACCTGGGTGTCGGAAAAATCTCCGGAGGTCAGCGCCAGATAGCCAAAGGCCCAAAATCCAGACCAGGCGATCACATTGACGATGGCAATGAGCTTTCTCATGCGTCTTTCCTCCCTCTTATGTTGCGTTCAGTCTCTTGCGGCGCGGCCCCATCCCTCCCCGAATGGAACCGGCCTTGATGTCATTGGGCTGCGTCAGACCCTTTCGATGATCTTCTCCCCAAAGAGGCCTTGCGGACGGAACACCAGGAACAGCAGCGCCAGTACGTATGCGAACCAGTTTTCAGTCGCGCCGCCGACCATCGGGCCGATAGCGAATTCAAACAGTTTCTCACCCACACCGATGATCAGGCCGCCAACAATGGCGCCCGGGATCGAGGTGAAACCGCCCAGCATCAGAACCGGCAGCGCCTTCAGCGCGATCAGCGACAGCGAGAACTGCACGCCCGACTTGGTGCCCCACATGATACCTGCGACCAGCGCCACGAACCCGGCAACCGACCAGACCAGAACCCAGATGAAGTTCAGCGAGATACCCACAGACAGCGCCGCCTGGTGATCATCCGCCACGGCGCGCATGGCGCGGCCCTGCTTGGTGTATTGGGCAAAGATCACAAGACCGGTCACCAGCAGCGCCGCCACAACGGTCGCCACGATATCAAGGTTGTCGATGAAGAAGCCGTAGCCAAAGATGTTGTAGGTGGTCTCATCAATCCACAGGTTGATGCCCTGCGGGATGCCCACATCCAGCGTCTTGATCTCGGAGCCCCACATCAGGTCAGCCACGCCTTCCAGGAAGTAGGCCAGACCGATGGTGGCCATGAACAGGATGATCGGTTCCTGACCGACCAGATGCTTCATCACCAGAACCTGCACCAGCCAGGCCAGCAAAACCATGACCGCCACGGTCAGGATCACCGCCAGGAAGGACGGGATCGTCCACCCGAAATGGGTGATATGGCCGCCGAAGACCGCGTTGATCAGATGCGCAAAGGGCACCTGACCGTTCATGATCCCCACCAGGGTCATCGCCGCGAACAGCGCCATGACGCCCTGGGCGTAGTTGAAGATGCCGGATGCCTTGTAGATCAGGACAAATCCGAGCGCGACAAGCGCATAGAGCACGCCGGCCATCAGACCGTTGAGCGTGACTTCCATCGCAAAAATCAGTTGTTCAGGCATGTTTCGCCTCCCTCAAGCCGGTCTGATGGTCAGTCATGCGCAACGCCAAGATAGGCGTCGATCACATCCTGGTTGTTGCGGACTTCGTCCGGCGTGCCATCGCCGATCTTCTTGCCGTAATCCATCACGACCACCCGGTCGGACAGATCCATCACCACGCCCATGTCGTGTTCGATCAGAGCGATCGTGGTGCCGAATTCGTCATTCACATCAAGGATAAAGCGTGACATGTCCTCTTTTTCCTCGACGTTCATGCCAGCCATCGGTTCATCCAGCAACAGCAGGCTCGGCTCGGCCGCAAGGGCGCGGGCCAGTTCCACCCGTTTCTTCAGACCATAGGGCAGACGCGCCACCGGGGTCTTGCGGATGTGCTGGATTTCCAAAAAGTCGATGACCTTCTCCACCGCTTCGCGGTTCTCGGTCTCTTCCTTCTCGGCCTTGCCCTTCCACAGCGCCTGACTCAGCAGGCCGGTCTTCATGTAGTTGAGCCGTCCGGTCATCACGTTGTCCAGAACACTCATCCCTTCGAAAAGCGCGATGTTCTGGAATGTCCGGGCGATACCCTGACGCGCAACCTCATACGGGCGCATCTGCGGACGCGGCTTGCCCTGATAGAGAACCTGACCTTCCTGCGGGACGTAGAACCCCGAGATCACGTTCAGCATCGAGGACTTGCCCGCACCGTTGGGGCCGATGATCGCGCGGATCTCACCCTGACGGATGTCGAACGAGATGTCCTTGATCGCCACCACACCGCCGAACCGCAGGGTGATGTTCTTCATTTCCATCACCACGCCGCCAATCTTGCGGCCGTCTTCGGTGACGTATCCTTCTTCCATGTCTTTCACGTGCCCAGCCCCTTTTTCTGGCTGCCTGTCTTTGTCGCGCGGATCATTCTGCGGCCACCTGCTGCGGTGTCACCGGAACAACTTTGGCATCGACGATGCTCAGCGTGGCGCTGATGGCGCCCTTGCGGCCGTCCTCATAGGTAACTTCGGTGGTGGTCGAGACCTGATCCGAGCCGTCATAAAGCGCGGTGATGATGTCGGCGAACTTGTCCTCGACGATGCGGCGGCGCACCTTGCGGGTGCGGGTCATCTCACCGTCATCCGCGTCCAGCTCCTTGTGCAGCACGACAAAGCGATGCACCTGACAGCCCGACAGCATTTCGTCGGCGGCGACGGATTTGTTCACCTCTTCCACATGCTCCCGGATGCTCTCCAGAACCTTCGGGTGGCCAGCCAGTTCCTGATAAGAGGCATAGGCAATGTTATTGCGCTCGGCCCAGTTGCCTACGGCAGTCAGGTCGATGTTGATGAAAGCCACGCAACGATCCTTGCCATTGCCAAAGAGCACGGCCTCAAGGATGTCGGGATAGAACTTCAGTTTGTTCTCGACATATTTCGGGGCAAACATTGCACCGCTGGCCATTTTACCAACGTCCTTGGCGCGGTCGATGATGCGCAGATGGCCCGTATCGTTTTCGATAAAGCCCGCATCGCCGGTCGCGACCCAGCCTTCAGGATCCTTGGTCGAGGCTGTGGATTCCGCGTTCTTGTAATACTCCACGAAGACACCGGGCGAGCGATAGAAGATCTCGCCATTGTCATCGATGCGGATTTCCACATCCGGCGCTGGAACACCAACCGTATCGGCCCGCACTTCGCCATCGGGCTGCACGGTGATGAAAACGGTGGCCTCGGTCTGACCATAAAGCTGTTTGAGGTTGATCCCCAGCGAGCGATAGAAATCGAAGATTTCCGGGCCGATGGCTTCACCGGCGGTATATCCCACCCGAATGCGGCCATAGCCAAGGGTATCTTTCAGCGGACCGTAGACCAGAATGTCACCCAGCTTGTACTTCAGCCGGTCCATCAGCCCCACGGGCCTGCCGTCCAGGATGTCGCCCCCGACCTTCTTGGCGTGGGCCAGGAAGTGGTGGAACATCTTGCGCTTCAGCGGACCTGCATCTTCCATCCGGATCATGACGCTGGTCAGCTGACCTTCGAAGACGCGCGGCGGAGCAAAGAAATAAGTCGGACCGATTTCCCGCAGGTCGGTCATCATGGTGTCCTGGCTTTCCGGGCAGTTCACGCAGAAGCCGCACCAGTAGGCCTGACCGATCGAGAAAATGAAGTCCCCCACCCAGGCCATCGGCAGGTAGGAGAGGATGTTCTCGTTGCGGGTCAGCTTATCGAAATCAGCCGAGTTCTTGGCGCTTTCGATCACGTTGCGGTTGGACAGGACAACGCCTTTTGGCTTGCCCGTCGTCCCGGAAGTATAAAGCATCACGCAGGTGCTGTCGTAGGTCAGCTTGGCCTTGCGCGCCTTCAGATCCGGGATCCATTCGTCATAGGCGGCGCGGCCCTGCTCCTGCACGTGGCTGTACTGGTGCAAGGCATGGTGGTCGTATTTCCGCATGCCACGCGGATCCAGATAGATCACGTGCTCCAGCTGGTGCAGCTGCTCCTGAATCTCGATCACCTTGTCGACCTGTTCCTGGTCTTCGGCGATCACATAGCGGGCGCCGCAATGATCCAGCACATAGGCCAGTTCCTCGGCGGCAGAGTCGTTGTAGACCGGCACCGGAATGGCGCCGACGGACTGCGCCGCAACCATCGACCAGTAAAGGTAGGGGCGGTTGCGCCCAATGATGGCGATGAAATCGCCTTCCTTGATGCCTAGGTTGATCAGGCCAAGCGCCAGTGCTTCGATCTCCTTGGCGATTTCCGCCCAGGTCCAGCACTGCCAGATTCCGAATTCCTTTTCCCGGTAAGCCGGCTGATTAGCGAATTCCGTGGCGTTACGTTCAAGCAGCGCCGGCAGAGACAATAGTCCTGCGGCGCCCGACTGCGTCTGAGCCAATTTTATCTCCTCCCTTTCCGGCCTCCCCTGGCCGGATGATCGCTGTTCCGCGATTCTGATCCCGATTAGGACCTGTCTGATGGTAGTGCGTCAACTTTTTCCTGATGTTTTCCCAATTCTTACGAATTGTAACAGGATCACAGGAATGTGTTCCGGCCTGTTTCACATCCCCTCAACCACCGCAGATTTACCGCGACACCGAGACCCGCAAAATGCGCCACGCGCCCTCACGCCGCAGCAGACCACCTCTTTGCCGCGCCGCCGCACAGTGGTAGCCATAGCGCGGGAGAACATATGAAACAGTCAGACAAACAACGCGCCGCTATGACGACCGCCGGGCTCAACCTGATCGCTCAGGCGCTGTCGATCTACGATAGCGATCTGCGGCTGGCAGTTTGCAATCGCCGGTTCAAGGAGATGTTCGCCCTGCCGGACAGGCTGGTAACCCCCGGCGCGCGCTTTGACGAAACCATCCGGTATATCGCCGAAAGCGGCGAATACGGCCCGATCGAGGATATCGACGAATTTGTCGACTCCCGCGTCGAACAAGCGCTTGCCTTTGTTCCACATTATCTGGAACGCACCCGCGCCAACGGGCAGGTGATCTCGATCGAAGGGGCGCCACTTTCGCAGGGGGGCTGGGTGTCGGTCTATACCGATATCACCCGGACAAAACGGGTCGAACTGTTGCTGCGGGCCCGGTCCGAGGAGATGTCGGACCGTCTGATCGCCCATACCGAAGAACTGTCGGCAGCAAACCGCGAACTGGCCGCCACCAACAGCGCCTTGGAAGAGGCCAAACGCCAGCTCACCGAGATCGAGGCCCGCACCCGTCTGACGACGGAAATGATGCCGGCCCATATCGCCCACGTGGATGGCGAAGGCTATTATACCTTTACCAACCGGCGGCTCAGCTCGGTCTTTCCGGGCCGTCCCTCTGACATTCTGGGGATGCATATCTCGGATGCGCTGGGGCCATCTGCTTTTGCCCGGATCGAACCACATCTGATGGCCGCGTACAAAGGTGGCAGCCCGGTCTTTGAGTTTACCGAGGAACACGGCAGCCGCCGCATCCGCGTCGCCTTTACCCCGGACAACAGCGGCGGCGTTTTTATCCTGTCGATGGATGTGACCGAAGAAACCCAGGCCCGCGTCGCCCTGCAACAGGCCCGCCGCCGCGAAATGGCGGCGCAGATGACCTCCGGCCTTGCGCATGACTTTTCCAACCTTCTGACCATCATCCTCGGCATGCAGGGCAAACTGGCCAAGATGGATCTGCCCCCCGAAGCGGATGAGTTAATCCAGGGCACCCTTTCGGCGGCACGGCGGGGTGGGCGGCTTCTGAACCGCATCGGGGAAATGACAGGCCAGCGCACCCTGCGCCCGCAGGCCACCGACATGCATGTGCTGCTCAATGAGCTGAAGATCCTCGCCTCGCCCTCGCTGCCGCAGGGCATCGGCCTCAGCATTCTCGACAATACGCCCGACGTGATGCTGCTGCTGGATGCGGGCAAATTGCAGGACGCGCTGCTGAACCTTATTTTCAACGCCCGCGACGCCTGCGGCACCACCGGGCAGATCACCGTCAGCGTCCATGCGGTCGGAGAAACCTGGCTGGAAATCAGCGTCAGCGACACTGGTCCCGGCTTTTCCCCCGAGGCGCTGAAACAGGCGCTAAACCCGTTTTTCACCACCAAGGGCAGCGAAGGCTCGGGCCTGGGTCTGCCGACCGTTTATGACATGGCGAAATCTACAGGCGGCGACATGCGCATCGCCAATACGGTCTCGGGCGCCAGCGTCACCCTGCGCCTGCCCTACCGGCTGGCGCCGGATGCCTCGGGCGGGATCGCGCTGCTCGTCGAAGACAGCGAAAGCCTGCGCGCCACCTTTCGCGACATGCTGATCGACCTTGGCTATTCCGTGATTGAGGCCACCAGCGTAGACGAAGCCTCGGCCTTGACCGCTGACATTCCGGACATGGCGCTGGTGCTGTCCGACATCCGGCTGGAGGGTGAGGCCACCGGGATCGATCTGGTCGACCGGCTGGCCGGATCCTCCCTGCCCTGCATCCTGATGACGTCGCTGCCCCCGGGCGATGCCATGCATCGGGAGGCTTTGAAACGCGGGCCTGTTCTGCAAAAACCCTTTACCACGCAGCAGCTGTCGGCGCTGATCACACCGGAGACCCCTTCATGACCGCGCCTCTTGTCACCATTCTGGACGATGAACCCGAAATCCGTCGGATCCTGACCGAGACCCTGGAAGAGGCCGGTTTCCGCACCCAGAGTTTTTCCCGGGCGCGCGAATTCGAAGCCTCCTTGAAACGGGTGACGCCAGATGTCTGCCTCGTTGACCTGTCGCTGCCGGATACGGACGGGCTGACACTTGTGCACCGGCTGGCGCTGGAGCAGGGCGCGGCGGTAATCATCATCTCCGGTCGCGCGCAAGTTCAGGACCGGGTGACGGGGCTTGAACTGGGGGCGGACGACTATATTACCAAACCCTTTGATCCCACCGAGGTGGTTGCCCGCATCCGCGCCCGTCTGCGCGGCGGCCCCCGTGCCCAGGTGCAAAGCGGGAATTCGGCGCAGTTCTCTGGCTGGACGGCTCATTTCGACCGCTATGTTCTGGAGGATGAAACCGGCGGCGAAACGCCCTTTTCCCATGCCGAGGGCGAAGTGCTGCGGCTGTTTCTGGACAGTCCCAAAAGGCTGATCTCCCGCGCCCAGATGCAAGAGGCGCTTGGCGGGGCAGCCGGAGACAGTTTCGACCGGGCCATGGATGTGCGTGTGTCACGCCTGCGCACCAAATTGCGCGAAGATCCCAAGAACCCCCGGCTGATCAAGACCATCTACGGCGCGGGCTATATTTTCCTCGGCGATGTGAACTGGCTCTGAGGCTGGTCATCGGCTGTCGGCATCGGGCGACAGGATGCCCGGAACAAACCAGCGGTGCAAAAGTGATCCCGGCTTGTGCGGGTTCACCATCCTTCCTCTTGCCGACCCGAATCACCGCGATTAGAATCGCCTCATGGCTACCTGTCTTCTCTATCGTGAAACATCATCCCGGCCCTCCCGGTTTTACCGGATCGAACTGGCGATGAACCTGTTTTCCGAGGTCTCTGTCCTTCGGGAATGGGGCGTCGCAGGGCGCGATGGGCAAAGCGTGATCAACATCTATGGCAACCTGCGCGAGGCGTCGGTTGCCGCTGACAGCCACCGCAACCGCATGATCAAACGCGGCTATAACCGCGACGGACTGGCATCGCAGGCCACCGCCGACTGATCACGCTTCAGTCACTCCGGCGACCCGCAGGCCGCCGGTTTCTGCATTTAATTTCTGTTCACAGGGTCGCGGCGGCCTGGGCCAAAACTTCCAGCCCCAGCGTCAGATCGGCTTCGTCCGTGTCCTCGTCAAAGGCGTGGCTGATGCCGCCGATTGACGGCACAAAGAGCATGCCGGTTGGCATGACCCGCGCCACATTGGCCGCATCGTGCAGCGCCCCCGACGGCATGTCACGCCATTGCTGCGGCGCCAGATCTTCGGCCGCCGCGCGCAGGGCCGCCTGAATGCGGTCATCCATGGCAACGGGTTCGATGCCCATCACCGGTCCCATCTCCACCTCCACGTCGCGTTCCGCTGCGATCTCGTCACAGGTCTGACGGATGATCTGTTCCATCTCCAACAGCCGCGCGGCCTCCGCATCACGCCACTGCATGGAGAAGGTCACCCTGCCTGGCACCACCGAAGACGCATTGGGGTGCAGCGCCACATGGCCAAGGGTCCAGACGGTTGCAGGGGTGACGATCTCGGCAAAACGTTCGTTCAGGCGGGTGTTGAAGGCCGAAAGCGCCTGAAAGGCATCCTGCCGCAGATGCATCGGCGTCGTGCCGGCATGGTTCTGACGGCCGGTAAAGGTGATCCGCATATCCCGGATGCCAACGATATTAGTGACCACGCCGATCTTTTCGCCGGTGGTATCCAAGGTCGGCCCCTGTTCGATATGCATTTCCAGAAAGCCGGTGAACAGATCCGTCGGCACGGGCTTTTCCGTCCCTTCTTTCATCCGCTGCCGCGCGGCCCGCAGCGTCTGCCCCTCGTTATCAGTCTGCTGATCCGCATCCGCCATCGACAGCCGCCCGGTCCAGACGTCCGATCCGGTTAGAACACCGAAACGCCCCTCTTCATCCTGAAAGCTGACAACGGAAATCGGCGGCCCTCCGGCCTCTTTGCTGGCGCGGGCGATTTCCAAGCCGGCAATGACGCCCAGCGCCCCGTCGAGCCACCCGCCTTCGGGCTGGCTGTCGCTGTGCGAACCGATCAGCAAGGATTTCTCCCCGGCAATGCCAAAAAGATTGCCAAGCCGGTCAAACCGAACCTCAAGCCCCGCTTCCTGCATGCGGCTCGCCAGCCAGCGGCGCGCGGCGATGTCCACCGCGGTATAGGCCGGACGAACCACACCTTTCCCGACCCCGGAGGCCCCGAACGAGCGCAGCGTATGCAGATCCGCCAAGAATCTCTGGGGGTTGATCTTCATTCCTGGTTCTCCCTTGGTCACGGTCTTGTGTACGGCCCGTCAGTTCCAACGGGTGTTAACCTACATCTTCCATCATTTGCGTTATGTCCACATTTTGTTAACCTTTTTCCGGAACGTCGTTCCTGCATTTTTTTCACGCGTGCCAAATCGGCACCCGGTAAATTTCACGCCATCCCTGAAACCTTCCTTCCATGTCGCGGGCTGCTCACCTAAGAGTCAGGCCAAAGATCAGAGGAACGGAAGCGATGTCTCATATCACGCTGATCCGCCACGGGCAGGCAAACACCGAGGCCCGCGACGAGCACAGCTATGACCGGCTCAGCGATCTGGGCCATCAGCAGGCGGCCTGGCTGGGTGAGCATCTGCGCGCCAGCGGCGCCAGCCACCCCCGTATCTATTGCGGCACCCTGACCCGGCACATCGAAACCGCTGCGGGCATGGGATATACCGAAGAGGTGGTGCAGGATCCCCGTCTCAACGAGATGGAGTATTTCACCCTCGCCCAGGCGATGGAGAAACAGCACGGGCTGGCCATCCCGCAGGAACGCGAAGGCTTCATTGCCCACCTGCCGCAGGTGCTGGCCGCCTGGGCAGAAGGCGAAATCGATGATGCCCCCGAAAGCTGGAGCGATTTTGAAACCCGCACACAAGCGGCTCTGTCCGAAATCGCGGCGGGAGAAGGTCCGGCATTGGTGGTGACCTCGGGCGGGCTGATCTCCATGGCGATGCGTCAGGCGATGATGCTCGAAATCACCGGCATGGCCCGGATGGCGCTCGCGATCATGAATACCTCGATGCACCGTCTGTTCCCCATTGGCGGGCACTGGTCGCCGGTACTGTTCAACGCGGTACCCCATCTGGAAACACCCGACCGCCATTTTGCACAGACCCATCTTTGACCGCGGGTTTGACCACGATTTGACCATGGGGCAGACCGCCCGCGACAGAATTGAAGGACGAAACAGATGCAGCTTTATTATGCTCCCGGCACGATCTCGATTGCAGTGGCCATCGCGCTTGAGGAAGCCGGTATCACCTATGAGGCGGTCAAGGTGGATTTTGCCAGCGCCGAGCAGACAAGACCCGCCTATGGGCAGATCAATCCCAAGGGCCGCGTACCTGCGCTGGCGGTCGAGGGCGGCATCCTGACCGAAACCGGTGCGCTGCTGGACTACATCGCCGATCTTGCACCCGACGCAGGCCTGCGCCCCGAAGACCCGGTTCTGAAGGCCCGCATGCGCGAGGTGATGTACTACCTTGCCTCGACCATGCACGTGAACCATGCCCACAAGATGCGCGGCAGCCGTTGGGCCAGTCAGCAATCCTCGTTTGAGGACATGACAGCGAAAGTGCCAGAAACCATGGCCGCCTCTGCCGCCTACATCAGCGAAAACGGCCTTAAAGGGCCCTTTGTGCTGGGTGATGAGATCAGTATCGCCGATTGCTATCTGTTTGTGGTGTGCAGCTGGCTCGAAGGGGACGGGGTTTCGGTTGCGGATTATCCCAAGATCCGGGATTTCATGGCCACCATGGATCAGCGCCCCTCAGTGCGCGCAGTCCGCGCCAAGGGCATGCTTTGATATTTGAGTGAAGGACGACAAGAGAATGACTCATCTCTGGGTACGGGCAGAGCAGCGCCCGAATGAAGAACGGGTCGGGCTGACCCCCGAAGGCGCCAAGGCGCTGATCGATGCAGGCATCAAGGTCACGGTCGAGAAAAGCTCGGTCCGGGCGATCCCCTTGCAGGGCTATGTGGATGCGGGTTGCGATATCGCCGCCGAAAACAGCTGGCCCACGGCCCCGGCAGAGGCAATCATCTTTGGCCTGAAAGAACTGCCCGAGGACGGAACGCCTTTGCCGCACCGCCACATCATGTTCGGCCATGCCTTCAAGGGTCAGCACTCGGGCAAGGCGTTGCTGGAGCGGTTCCGCCAGGGTGGCGGCACGCTTTATGACCTGGAATATCTGGTGGACGAAAGCGGCCGACGGGTTGCGGCCTTTGGCTATTGGGCCGGCTATGCAGGCGCGGCGGTGACGTTGAAATGCTGGGCCGCCCAGCAGCGCGGCGAAATCTGTGGCCCGGTTGGTGTCTTCAAAGACAAGGATTCGCTGATTGCCGATCTGTCCTCCGAGCTGTTCGCGCTGAAAGCCCCCCGCCCCACCGCCATCGTGATTGGAGCCCTCGGGCGTGTTGGCACTGGCGCGGCGGATCTGCTAGAGACCATGGGCGTCATCGTTACCAAATGGGACATGGCGGAAACCGCCAATGGCGGCCCCTTCCCGGAAATCCTGGAGCACGATCTGTTCCTCAACTGCATCTTTGCGCGCCCCGGCACGCCTGTGTTTGTACCGCAATCTGCCCTGACCGAGCCGCGCAAGCTGACCGCCATCGGCGATGTCGCTTGCGATCCGGACAGCGATTACAACCCGGTGCCGGTCTATGACCGCGCCACCACCTGGGATGCCCCTGCCCTGCGCGTGGCCAAGGACCCGGTTCTGGACGTGATGGCCATCGACAACCTGCCCTCAATGCTGCCCGCCGAAAGCTCGGTCGATTACGCCGAGCAGCTTTTGCCCTCGCTTCTGACGCTGGGCGATCTCGGCAGCGGTGTCTGGGGCCGGGCCAAAGCAACCTTTGACGAAAACATGGGCAACTGATGGAACTGTACATCGGATATCTGGCCGGCACGATGGGCACGATCTGCTGGATCCCCCAGGCTTGGCGCGCCTGGAGCACGCGGGACACCTCGGGCTTGTCGCTGGCGGCCAACCTGATGTTTCTTCTCACCGTCTCGCTCTGGCTCATCTACGGGCTTATGGTGGGCGACATGCCTTTGATCCTGGCCAACTTCTGTGCCTTGCTGATCGTGATCAGCATCGTTCTGGCCAAACTGAAATACAAATAAGGGAGTACCACTCATGACCATCCACTGGTGCGGAACCGGCCTGTCGGCCATCCCCGGCCTGCGCCGCCTTCTGGAGGCGGGCCATGACGTTGCGGTGTGGAACCGCACCCCCGAAAAGGCGCGCGAAGCGGTGGGCGATCTGACCACCAACATTCACGCCTTTTCCATCGCCAACCTGGCCCAGATGCTGAGCCCGGAGGACGTTGTTGTCTCCATGCTGCCCGGCGACTGGCACGTGGAGCTGGCCGAACTGGCGATCTCCAAAGGCGCCCATTTCGTGTCCTCCTCCTACATTGCGCCGGAAATGCGCGCGCTGGATGACAAGGCGCGCGAAGCAGGCGTGGCCCTGGTGAACGAGGTCGGCCTTGATCCCGGCATCGACCACCTGATGGCCCACGCGCTTGTGCAGGATTACAAGGCATCGGACGCCTATGATGCCGAGAACCACATCAGCTTTATCTCTTACTGCGGTGGCATTCCGAAGACCCCGAACCCGTTCCGCTATAAATTCAGCTGGTCACCGCTCGGCGTGCTGAAGGCGCTGCGTTCACCCTCGCGGTCGGTGCGGGATTATTCCGAGCTGCGCGTGGACCGGCCATGGGATGCGATCAGCAGCTATGACGCGCCGCTGCCCACCCCGGAAAGCTTTGAGGTCTACCCGAACCGCGACTCGCTGCCCTTCATGGCGCAATACGAGTTCGAAGAGGCCTGGCCGGTGAAGGAATTCGTGCGCGGCACCCTGCGCCTCAACGGCTGGTCCGAGGCCTGGGCCGATGTCTTCAAGGAAGTAGAGACCCTGGAAGGCGAAGCAGGCGATGCCCGCCTGAAAGAGATGTCCGACCAGTTCTGGGACGAAAACGCCTATGACGAAGGCGAAGCGGACCGGGTCGTGCTCTGCGTCAGCCTGAAGGCGGAAAAGGACGGCAAGGTCGTTTGGCACAAGACCTATGTGATGGATGCCTGGGGCGACGAGCGCGGCACCGCCATGGCGCGCCTTGTGTCCTATCCGGTCAGCTTTGCCATCGAGGCCGTGATGAACCGCCAGATCCCGGCTGGCGTACACGCCGCCCCCAGCGATCCCAAGCTGATCGAAAAATGGATGGGCGAGATCGGCAAGCTGGCCCAGCATCTGGAAATCATCGACCACGCAGGCTGAACCAAACAGCTCTGCCAACACAAAAGACCCGCTCAGGCGGGTCTTTATTTGTTGTGAGGCGCCCTTCAGCGACCGATCACATCGTCTTCTATATCCCCGACATCCACACCGATGGCCTCAAGCCCGGCCTCGATATTGTCGGCCAGATGCGGCGTTCCGATAAGGTAATCGGCGGTCGGGGTGGTGGCTTCGCTGCGGGCCGTCGCAAGCGCCTCTGACAGCTCTTCCGCCTCGAAACTGCCGCGACCGATCCACATGATTGCGGTCAGCTCGGCCTGCTCATCGACGCTCATCCGGTCGATAAAGGCGCGCAGCTCCCCTTCGGCCCGGTCCAGTTCCCGGGCCATCATCGCCACCTGGGCGACCTTGCGGGCGGAAATCTCCAACATCGTTCGTCTCCTGCTGTTCGCGGTTCTCCCGGTATCAGACAGCAGTGTCCTCTCCGGGTCTTTGATCTGGGGCAAAGCCGCCTTGCCCCCATCCGAAGATGTCGAGCCCGCTGCTGCGCCCGCGCAGATGCACCGGTGTCAGGGCAATCCAGCCGTCGCGCGCGGGCTTTGCTCCAGCTGCGTCAAACAGGGCGGCAGAGGCGATGATCCGGGCCTCTGCCTGCCGTGTCAGCTGTTCCAGCCGCGCCGCGATATTCACTGTATCGCCAAAGACGCTGTATTCCAAACGCTCGGCATTGCCGACCACGCCGGAGAAGACCTCGCCCCAGTGCAGGCCGATCCCCGCCTCGACAGGCCCTTCCCCCGCCTCCAGACGCAAGGCCGTCCAGCGCTGCAGTTCGTCATCCAGCGCCCCGGCGCAATCGAGCGCTCGCTGCGCCCCGTCCTCACCTTCGAACAGGATCATCGCGGCATCGCCGATGTATTTGTCGATCAAGCCGTTGCTGCACGCCGCAGCCCGCTGCACCCGGCGGCGGAATTCGGTGATATAGGCGCTGACCTCCTGCGGATCGCGCCCCTCGGACCAGCTGGTGAACCTGCGGATGTCGATGAACAGGACCGCCATCTGCTGCCGCTGCCCCTGTCGCAACTCCTCCAGCCCGCCGCCCGCCAGGCGCCCGGCCAACTGGGCGGGCAGGTAGCGGGTCAGATTGGTGCGCGCCTGTGCCTCGGTGATCGAGCGGTGCAAAAGCCCACGCATCCGGTAGGCGGCCACGACAAGAACAATGCCGGCCAAGGCAATCATGGAAATGCGGATGATATTAGGGGGTAAGGACAACAGGAACAGTGCCCGCTCCGCTGCCTGCACCGGCACCTGTTCGGGCTGCCAGAAGACCATCAGGGACAGACCCGTGACGATCAGAAGCACCGTATAAGCTTGCAGATACGGGTTGAACCGCAGAACCGCAAAGGCCAGCACCCCCGGCACCAGCCAGATCGGTGGCAGCAGGAAGGTCACGCCCCCCGGCAGGGATGTATTCTCAAGCCCCACCCAGGCATTCACCAGAAGGAAGGCGCAGTCCAAGGTCACGCCGGTCCAGACCATCCAGCCGCGAAACATCCCCCGGCGCGCGCGCCATAGGGTGAACAGTCCCAGCAGCAGGTAGGAAAACATGGTTGCCAGCGCAAAGAGCCATTGCCGGCGCAGGTAGCTTTCCACCGTTTCAACATTGTCCCAGACGGTGAGAAAGAAGATCAGCAACAGCCCCAGCGACACCCCGATCCGCAGAACTGAGACGACGCGCTCGGCCTCCACCTCAGCCTGCCGCCACAACTCCCGGTCCGCTGCGCTGCCCCTCATCTCTCTGGATGCTCCAGCGGGACCACGGTCCCGGTTGGATCCGCCCCCTGGTCGATCTCTTCAAAGTCGAAGTTGTCGAGACGCTGCGCCCGGCGCCCGGCCTTATCGGCGCTGATCTTGATCTCGGCGACGTCCTTGGCCGCTTGCGCAAAATGCCGGTCCAGATTGACGACGCGCTCTCCCAGCCGTTCCACATCGCGGTGCAAGAGGCCCAGCTCACTGCGGATGGCCCCCGCCTGTTCGCGCATGCGAGCGTCCTTCAGGATCGCGCGCATGGTGTTCAGCGTCGCCATGCAGGTGGTGGGCGAGACGATCCAGACCTTCGCCGCAAACCCTTCGCGCACCACGCCGGTGAAATTGGCGTGCAGCTCGGCATAGACCGCTTCGGAAGGCAGGAACAGGATCGCACCATCGGCGGTTTCGCCCTCAATGATGTACTTCTCGGATATCGCCCGGATATGCGCCCGCAAGGCCGTTTTCATCTGCCGCGCCGCATAGGCCAGCTCATCCTGGGTTTCGGCACGGCGCAGCGCCTCGTAGGGTTCCAGCGGGAATTTGCTGTCGATCACGATCGGCCCCGGCGGGTTCGGCAGATGCACCAGGCAATCGGCCCGCTTGCCGTTGCTCAGCGTCGCCTGCAGCGTATAGGCATCCGCAGGCAGCGCCTTTGAGACGATATCGTTCAGCTGGATCTCCCCAAAGGCGCCCCGGGTCTGCTTGTTCGACAGGATATCCTGCAGGCTCAGCACATCGCCCGACAGTTTGGTGATATTGTCCTGCGCCTTGTCGATGGTCGCCAGCCGCTCCTGCAGCTGCGTCAGAGAGGTCACCGTGCGTTTGGCGCTGCCGTGCAGGCTTTCCTGCATGCGTTCCTGCATCTCGGCCATGGCGCGGGCCTGGCGCAGAGCATTGTCGGCCAGCCTATCGTTCATATGCTGCTGCACATCCGTCAGCCGTGCCTCAACCGTCTGCACCATCTGCACCTGCGCATTGGCCTGCATGTCCGACACATGCTGCAAACCGCCGCGCAGCTGCTGCACGGACTGTCCCAGATACTCCATCTGCTGCGCAATCGGCGCCACCGCCGAGGCCGCGCGGGCCGAGGCGCGCATGGAGAGGAACAGCAACAGGATCAGCAGCGCCGCAAAGCCGCCCGCTATCAGGACCAGCATCCCGACCTGATCCATGGCTGCTAAGGCCTCCTCCATACTGTCCATCACGTGCGTCCGAAAAGACGTTCGATATCCGCCAGTTTCAGCTCCACATAGGTGGGGCGGCCATGGTTGCACTGGCCGGAATGGGGCGTCGCCTCCATTTCCCGCAGCAGCGCATTCATCTCTTCGCCGCGCATCCGCCGCCCGGAACGGATCGAACCATGGCAGGCCACCCGGCTCAGAATCGCCTCCAGCCGCGCCTGCACCAGCTGACTTTCGCCCTGATCGTCCAACTCGTCCAGAATATCCTTCACCATGGCCTCGGCGTTGACCTCGCCAAGGATTGCCGGGGTTTCCCGCACCGCCACGGCATTGCCGCCAAAGGCCTCGATGCCAAGACCGAATTTACCCAGCTCATCCGCCACCGCCAGCAAGCGGGCGCAGTCATTGTCGGAGAGTTCGACGATTTCCGGGATCAGCAGCGCCTGCGCCGCGACACCGTTTTCACCCATCTGACGTTTCAGCTTTTCATAGACCAGCCGCTCGTGGGCGGCGTGCTGATCGACGATCACCATGCCATCGGCAGTCTGGGCGATGATGTAGTTTTCATGCACCTGACCGCGCGCTGCGCCCAATGGCAGAGCCTCGGCCTGCACCTCCTGCACGCCCGGTTCCCCGGGCTGCACGGGCTCTTCGATGGTCTGACCGCTGAAGGCGCTGCGCATCTCGGCAAAGCCTTGGCTCTGCGGCGGCGGAGAGGGCTGATAGGGCGGCACCGGCACGTAATCCGGTCGCTGCGCGCTATAGGCCGCCGTGCGGGCGCCCATCGACGGGCGGTCCATCTGGTAGACATGTGGCGCTGACTGCGGGGTGGCCTGTTCGGGGCGCATGGCGCCCAGCGTCGCCCCAGCCACGGTGGTGGAGGCGCGATGCCCGGCCTCGGCCAGTGCGTGCCGCAGGGCCGAGACGATCAGCCCTCGGGCAAGCCCGGGATCGCGGAAGCGGACCTCGGATTTGGCTGGATGCACGTTCACATCGACCAGGGTCGGATCGCAATCGATGAACAGCGCCGCCACCGGATGGCGGTCCCGGCTGAGGAAATCGAAATAGGCCGCACGCAGAGCGCCGGTCAGCATCTTGTCCTTCACCGGACGCGTGTTCACAAAGAGGAACTGCGCCACCGCCGCGCCGCGGGAATAGGTTGGCAGCGCCGCGTAGCCATAAAGCCGCAAACCTTCGCGGGTGGCGTCGATCTTCAGCGCGTTTTCGGCAAACTCACGCCCCAGAACCGAGCCAAGCCGCCCGTGCAACGCATCAAACAGATCACCGGACAGGGGGTCGGCGCGGAAGGTGACGCGTCCCTCGCCGCCACCGGACACATCCCGCAGGGTGAAGCCAACAGAGGGTTCGGCCATGGCGAGGCGCTTGATCACATCACTGATCGCCTGCGCCTCGGCCCGGTCGGTACGCATGAATTTGAGCCGCGCCGGGGTCGCATAGAACAGATCACGCAGCTCGACCACGGTACCCGCGCGCAGAGCTGCGGGCTTCACCGGCTCCATGCCGCCGCCCGCCACGCGGATCTGCGCCGCATCATTGCCTGCGGCGCGGCTGGTGATCGTGAGGCGTCCTACGGCGCCAAGGCTGGGCAGTGCCTCGCCCCGGAAGCCGAAGGTATGGATGTTGAGCAGGTCCGATCCGTCGATCTTCGAGGTGGCGTGGCGCGACAGGGCCAGCGGCAGATCCTCCGGCGTCATGCCGCAGCCATCATCGGTGACCCGGATCAGGGTCTTGCCGCCATCGGCAATCTCCACCGTGATCCGCGTGGCGCCTGCGTCGATGGCGTTCTCCACCAGTTCCTTCACGGCCGAAGCGGGGCGTTCAATCACCTCACCCGCCGCGATCCGGTTGATGGCGCTGTCGTCCAGCTGCCGGATGACGGGGCGGGAATTGTCGCGGATTTGGGGGTCTGGGCTGCTCATACCGCAAAATTTAGCATGGAGCCCTTCGATTCTGCCACCCGCAAAGCGCGCGAGGCAGCGGCGGATTACCCTCCGGCAGGCGCCCCCGCGCGGCGGCTGCAAGGGCCGAACCGGGCCGTCACTGCCAGGATGAGTCCTGACACAGCGGCAATCATACCCGCCGCGCTGACCGCATCCGTACCGCCCAGCCACAGCGGCCCATAGCCCGCCAGAACATAGCCAAGCACCGCCGACAGCACCGCAAAGACGACGCTCCAGCCGACCTGCGCCTCCAGCCGGTTGGTCATCATCCGCGCGGCCGCGGGCGGGCAGATGAACATGGCGATGACGATGATCGACCCCACCGCATCAAAGGCGGCGACCGCCGCCACCGCAGCGGTGACCACCAGCGCCAGTCCCAGCAGATTGGTGCGGATCCCCAGCGTGCGGGCGAAGCCTTCGTCGAAGGTCGAGATTTTTAGCGCCCGCCAGAACAGCGCGATGAAGGCCACCACGCCCAGCAGCGTCAGCCCCATGCGCGGCAACTCCGGTGGCAGATAGCGCAGCGCCTCGGCATCCCAGAGAGAGGACCAGCCGGTAGCATCCAGCCAGATCAGACTTTCG
Organism: Pseudophaeobacter sp. 1A16562; assembly: GCF_041008785.1. Lineage (NCBI taxonomy): Bacteria > Pseudomonadati > Pseudomonadota > Alphaproteobacteria > Rhodobacterales > Roseobacteraceae > Pseudophaeobacter > Pseudophaeobacter sp. 1A16562. The sequence continues at coordinate 40,455 of NZ_JAXGFT010000005.1, forward strand.
AGGTTACCATAAAGCGCATGTTCCACGTCCAGATGCACGGTGGAGGTATCGGTCTGTTCCAGCAGCAGCACACCGGTGGCAAACATGGTGGTAAAGATCACCCCCATGGCCGCGCCCGGCTCAATCCGGCCCAGACGGCGCACCGCCTCGATCAGGATGACAGCGGTGACGGCTGCGCCCGCCGCGCCCAGCAGCATCGGCCCGGCTGCAATCGCTCCGGTCAGTAGGAAGGCCACCACGATGCCCGGCAACACCACATGGCTGATGGCATCCCCGATCAGGGCCTGTCGGCGCAGCAGCAGGAAATTGCCCGGCAGCGCGCAGGCCACGGCGGCAAACGTACCGATCAGCAGCGGCGTCAGCGACAGGGGAACGAATTCAGAGCCCATCATCCTGCGGGAACCTCCTGCGGGCCGCCGATACGGCGGTCGATTTCGCTAATCTGATCGCGGGTCAGCACGGTCTCGATCTCGCGCAGCCCGTCATAGAGCGCGGCAGCGGCCTCATGCGCCAGATCGCTGCGCACCAGTTCCCAGCGTTTTTCGTCGCGCAAGGCCTTGGCCGCGCGGGCGCGCCCCTTGTCGGTGGCCACTCCGTCAGCGCGCACCAATCCAGCGCGGCGCAACAGGCGCAGGGTCAGCGGTTCGTAGATCGGTTGCCCCTGTGCCAGCGCCAGCAATCCCTGCCGCAGATGCACCCGGCGCTGGAACCGCTGGTGGCGCAGCACCGCTGCCAGCACGCCGCGCCCGGGCGCAAAGAGCAAGGACAGGGCAAAGAGCACAAAACTGACCAGCACGATGATCGGCCCGGTCGGCAGGTTGGGTGCCGAGGCGGAAATCGCCGCGCCGACATAGGCAGAGGCACCGCCCGCCAGCCCCGCGTAGACCACGACACGGTCCGACCGCTCGGTCCAGAAACGCGCGGTGACGGCGGGGATGATCAGCAGGGCGACGATCAGGATCAGGCCGACGATCTTTAACCCCACCACGGTCACAGCCATGACGAGCCCCATCATCAAAAGGTCGATGCGGTGCACCGGCAGGCCGCGCGCAGCGGCATATTCGGGGTCGAAGGCCACCATCATCATCGGTCGCCGCGTCAGGAGGATCACCAGCAGGGCCGCTGCACTGCCTGCGGCGATGATCATCGCATCGCTGAACAGCATGCCGGCGGTCGATCCCAGAAGGAAGCCTTCAAGCCCCGCCTGCCGTCCAACGCCCAGCGTCTGGATCACCGTCAACAGCACGATCCCCAACCCGAAGAATACAGACAGGACCGCGCCGATGGCAGCATCCTCGGCCAGACGGGTGTTGCGGGTCAGCCAGTTCATGCACCAAAGGCCCAGCGCCGCCGACACGGCAGACCCCAGCAGCAGCCCGGCCAGGTTGCGCCCGTCACCGCCCAGGAACACCATCACCAAAAAGGCAATGGCAACACCGGGCAGGGTTGCATGGCTGACCGCATCGCTGACCAGCGCCCGTTTGCGTAGAAACAGGAAGGTGCCGGTGATACCCGCTGCGCCGCCCAAAAGGGCCGCCCCAAGGGAGACCAACGTGGCGTTGTAGCCCAATTGCAGGAAAAGCGCGTCCATCAACATGGGATCAGACCTTTGCCGCCGCCAGCTGATCGATCTGCGCCGTCGCGAGGCGCCCGCCATAGGCGGCCTGCAGGGTTTCCGCGGTAAAGGCCTCAGCGACCGGGCCTTCGGCAACCTTTCGGGTGTTGATCAGAAAGACATTGTCGAAATATTCCGCGACGGTGGCCAGATCGTGGTGCACCACCACAACCGTCTTACCCGCAGCACGCAGGGATTTCAGGACGGTGATGATGGCCTTTTCTGTCGCCGCATCCACCCCGGCAAAGGGTTCGTCCAGCAGGTACAGGTCCGCATCCTGCGCCAGTGCGCGGGCCAGGAACACCCGCTGCTGCTGGCCGCCCGAAAGCTGGCCGATCTGGCGGTCGGCGAAATCGCCCATGCCGACCCGATCCAGACAATCGCGCGCCACGGTCCGGTGATGACCCCGGATCCGGCCCAGCAACCCCAGTTCACGATAGAGCCCCATCATCACAACGTCGATGACACGGGTCGGGAAGTCCCAGTCGATGCTGGCGCGCTGCGGCACATAGGCGATGCGGGCGCGCATTGCCTCCAATGGGCGGCCAAAGACCTGCACCCGGCCGGACACCGGCGGCACGATCCCAAGTGCGGATTTCAGAAGGGTCGATTTACCCGCCCCGTTGGGTCCGATGATGGCCGTCATCTTGCCCGGCTCGACCGTCATGTCGACACTGAAGACAGCGGGTTTCTCTCCGTAGGTAACGGTGAGGCCGCGAATGGCCAGCGGGCTGTTTTCCGGGGAAGTCGATACGATGTCTGCCTCGGTATCGCGCACCAGTTCAACTGTCTGTGTCATGATCAAAGCCCCGCCGACAGTTTGCCATCCATGCCGCGCTCTGGCACATCTGCGCCCAGCGCCCCGGCGATGGTGGTCACATTGTGGTCCAGCATGCCTAGATAGGTGCCCTCATAGCTGCCGTCGGCGCCCATCGCGTCCGAGAACAGCTCACCACCGATCTGTACCTCGTGGCCCTGCGCCGCCGCACCTTCGATCAGGGCGCGCATGGAACGGTCCGAGACCGAACTTTCGACAAAGACCGCCGAGATTCTGCGCTCAACCAGCAGATCGACCAGTTCACCAATCCGGTTCAGACCCGCTTCGGATTGGGTCGAGATGCCTTGAATGCCCAGCACCTCGAAGCCGAAATCGCGGCCAAAATAGCCAAAGGCATCATGTGCGGTGACCAGCACCCGGTTGTTTTCCGGCACAATTTCCAGCGTTTTGCTCGCGTAGGCGATCAACCGGTCCAGATCCGCCAGATGTGCCTGAGCATTGGCCGCAAAGGTTTGCGCCTCGGCCGGGCGGGCTTCGCTCAGCACCGCGGCGATATCCATCACCACCCGTTTCCACAGGTTCGGCGTCATCCAGACATGCGGATCAAACTTGTTCTCGTAATCGTCATGGGCCCGCAAGAGATCCTTTGGCAGACCTTCGGCCACCGCGACCACATTCCGCTTGCGGGACAGATCGTGCAGGAAGCTTTCCATCTGCGCCTCAAGGTAAAGACCGTGATACAGCACCAGATCCGCCCGGGTCATCGCGACGATATCCGACCGGGTCTGCCGGTAGGCGTGGGGATCGACCCCCGGCCCCATCAGGGCGCGCACCTCAACCGCATCACCGCCGACCTGGCGCGCGGCATCCGCGATCATGCCCGTGGTAGCTACGATCTTCAGCGGTGCCTCGGCCACGGCGCGACCCGCCGCAAAGGCCAGTACCAGCAACAGCGCAAGCCGCATCAGGCCATTGAGCGAAACTCTCATCCTCGTTCTCCTTCATGCCGGTTTTCAGGCCGGTGTTGAAGGCAATATGAGAACGATTCTCAAAACTGTCAATGTAAATGCGAATTATTCTCAACAAAGGGAGCCGGTTTTTCCAAACGGTCAATTTACTGCACGGAAAGCAGGCGGCTTGCTTGCCAAGATGCCGCACCCGTGCGACTTTCGCGCAGAACTTTGGTGAGGATCCCCGCAATGGAAAGCCACATCTCCGCGCAAAGCAATCAGGCCAATGCCGCGGGCGACGCGCAGCTGCCGCAGGTCGGTGAGCCGCGCAATCCCGGCATGGAGCTGGATCTGGACTGGGCGCTTGGCCTGCAGGCCAATACTTCGGCGATTGAGCGGCGTTGTGCGACGCTGCCCGGACGCCGTAGCGTCAAGAAAGAGTATCAGGCTGCGTGGCTGCTGAAGGCGATCACCTGCATCGACCTGACCACGCTTTCCGGCGATGATACCGCGGGGCGGGTGCGCCGCCTGTGCGCCAAGGCGCGCCAGCCAGTGCGCGCGGACATTTTACAGGCGCTTGGCACCCCGGATATCACCACCGGCGCCGTTTGCGTCTACCACGACATGATCACCCCGGCGGTTGCCGCGCTCAAGGGCACCAGCATTCCGGTCGCAGCGGTCTCCACCGGGTTTCCGGCGGGCCTCTCTCCCTTCCACCTGCGCGTTGCCGAGATCGAGGAAAGCGTCAAGGCAGGCGCTCATGAGATCGATATCGTGATCTCGCGCCGCCACGTTCTGAGTGGCAACTGGCAGGCGCTCTATGATGAGATGAAAGCCTTCCGCGCCGCTTGCGGAGATGCCCATGTGAAGGCGATCCTTGCCACCGGAGAGCTGGGCAGTCTGCGTAACGTCGCGCGCGCCTCGATGATCTGCATGATGGCGGGGGCCGATTTCATCAAGACCTCTACCGGCAAGGAAAGCGTCAATGCCACCCTGCCCGTCAGCCTTGTGATGATCCGCGCCATCCGCGACTATCACGAACGCACCGGCTACCGCGTTGGCTATAAACCCGCTGGCGGTATTTCCAAGGCCAAGGACGCGCTGGTCTACCTGTCGCTGATCAAGGAGGAGTTGGGCGACCGCTGGCTGCAGCCCGACCTGTTCCGCTTTGGCGCCTCTTCCCTGCTGGGCGATATCGAACGCCAGCTCGAACACCATGTCACCGGCGCCTATTCTGCGGGCTACCGCCACGCGATGGGCTGAGGAGTGCTGAAATGACCGTGAAAGAGATCTTTGACACCATGAGTTATGGACCCGCTCCCGAAAGTGCTGCCGAGGCGCTTGCCTGGCTTGTCGATCAGGGCGACCGGTTCGGCCATTTCATCAATGGCACCTTCACCGCGCCAGGCGATGGCTTCAACAGCCAGAACCCCGCCAACGGAGAGGTGCTTGCGACCCTGACCCAGGCAACGCAGGCCGACGTGGACACCGCCGTCGCCGCCGCGCGCAGCGCCCAACCCAAGTGGGAGAAACTGGGCGGGCCCGGCCGCGCCAGATACCTTTATGCCATCGCGCGCCTGCTCCAAAAACACAGTCGCCTGTTTGCCGTTCTGGAAACCATGGATAACGGCAAACCGATCCGCGAAAGCCGGGACATCGATATCCCGCTGGCGCAGCGGCACTTCTACTATCACGCGGGCATGGCCCAATTGATTGAAAGCGAGTTGCCGGACCGCGCCGCCCTTGGGGTCTGCGGTCAGATCATCCCGTGGAATTTCCCACTGTTGATGCTGGCGTGGAAAGTGGCGCCTGCCATTGCCATGGGCAACACGGTGGTGTTGAAACCGGCGGAATATACCTCTCTCACCGCGCTTCTGTTTGCCGACATCTGCCGTCAGGCGGGCCTGCCGAAGGGTGTTGTGAACATCGTCACCGGCGATGGCGCCGTGGGCGAGATGATCGTGGCCGCCGACGTGGACAAGATCGCCTTTACCGGCTCCACCGCCGTGGGCCGCCGCATCCGCGAAGCCACCGCAGGCAGCGGCAAGGCGCTGACACTCGAACTGGGTGGGAAGTCGCCCTACATCGTTTTCGATGATGCCGACATCGACTCAGCTGTCGAAGGGCTGGTGGATGCGATCTGGTTCAACCAGGGGCAGGTCTGCTGCGCCGGTTCGCGCCTGTTGGTGCAGGAAAGCATCGCGGAGAGGTTCCACGCCAAACTGCGCGCCCGCATGGACAAGCTGCGCCTTGGCGATCCGCTGGACAAATGTATCGACGTGGGCGCCGTGGTTGACCCGGTGCAGCTGAAGACGATCACCGATCTGGTCGCCGCGAATGACGCAGGCGCAACCTATCAGGCCCAGGTCGACATGCCCGAGGAAGGCTGTTTCTTCCGTCCAACCCTGATCGAAGGGCTGACCCCCGCCGACCGGCTGATGCAGGACGAAATCTTTGGCCCTGTGCTGGTCTCCTGCACCTTCCGCACCCCGGCCGAGGCGGTCGAGCTGGCCAACAACACCCGCTATGGCCTTGCCGCAAGTGTCTGGAGCGAGAACGTCAACCTCGCGCTTGATATCGCGCCGAAACTGGCCTGCGGCGTGGTCTGGGTGAATGGCACCAATATGTTCGATGCCGCCGCCGGATTTGGCGGTGTGCGCGAAAGCGGCTTTGGCCGCGAAGGGGGCTGGGAAGGGCTGTCGGCCTATACCAAGCCACACGCCAAATCCAAGGCGCTGGCGCAGGTCAAAGGCTTCACCGGACAGGGCAGCGGCACCGATCCCATCGACCGCACCGCCAAGATGTATATCGGCGGTAAGCAGGCCCGCCCCGACAGCGGTTATTCCCGCGCGGCGCATGACAAATCGGGCGCCATTCTCGGCTATGTCGGCCTTGGCAGCCGCAAGGATGTGCGCAACGCGGTCGAGGCCGCCGCCGGGGCCAAGGGCTGGTCCAAGACCACCGGCCATCTACGGGCGCAGATCCTCTATTATATCGGCGAGAATCTCTCGACCCGGGCCGAGGAATTCGCCCATCGCATCGACCACATGACCGGGCGGCGCAGCGGCGCCAAGGAGGTCGAAGCCTCGATCCAGCGCCTTTTCACCGCCGCCGCCTGGGCCGACAAATACGACGGTCAGGTGCATGGCGTACCGATCCGCGGCGTGGCGCTGGCGATGAAGGAACCCGTTGGCGTGATCGGCGCGCTCTGCGCGGATGAGGCGCCACTTCTGGGGCTGGTCTCGGTGATGGCGCCCGCCATCGCCATGGGCAACCGGGTGGTGCTGACCGCCTCCGAACCCTTCCCGCTGGCTGCAACTGATTTCTATCAGGTGCTGGACACCTCGGATGTGCCCGCAGGTGTGATCAATATCCTGACCGGTAGTCATGTCGATCTGGCAGGACCGCTGGCATCGCATATGAACGTCGATGCGGTCTGGAGCTTTTCCTCCACCGATCTGTCGGCAGAGATCGAAAAGGCGTCCGCCAGCAATCTCAAACGCACATGGGTCAACAATGGCACCGCGCTGGATTGGGACACGGACCACAGCCGCCGGTTCCTGGAGGCGGCGACAGAGATCAAGAACATCTGGGTGCCCTACGGCGAATAACGCCGGATAGCATGCCGAAACAAAACGGGCCGGAGATCTCTCTCCGGCCCGTTGTCATTTCAGGGAAAGTGCAAGGCTCAGCCGCCGGTTTTCAATCCATCCGGCCGCCCCACAACCACGAAATGCAGATTGTCCGGTTGCAGCACTTCCGAGGCGACGCGGTTGATCTCTTCCAGAGTGACCGCGTTTATCTTGTCATTGCGGGTGCGCACGTAGTCAATCGGCATGCCGTCCAGCTGCATCCCCACCAGGATCGAGGCAATGCGGCCGTTGCCATCAAAACGCAACGGATAGGCCCCGGTCAGATAGGTCTTGGCATCCTGCAATTCCTTCTCGGTAACGCCTTCCCTTGCCAGACGGCTCCATTCTTCGCGGATCACCGCAACCGCTTCGGCCATCTTGGAATTGGCCGAGGCGAGCGAGCCCATGTACACAGAGCCCAGATCACGCGGCAGGAGATAGGAATAAACCCCGTAGGTCAGGCCGCGCTTTTCGCGCACTTCGGTCATCAGGCGGCTTTCGAAGGAACCGCCGCCCAGGATCTGGTTCATGATATAGGCCGCAAAGAACCGCGGATCTTCCCGGTCGATCCCCACATGCCCGAACAGCGCAACGGATTGCGGCGTGTCATAGTCGATCACGGTGGTTCCGCCCTCGATCGTGACCTCCGCCGGACCCGGTTGCGGTGCGCCAGTCTCTGGCAGATCGCCCAGAAGCGTGTCGAGCAAGGCGCCCAGCGCGGCCTCGTCGATATCCCCCACGGCGCTGACAAACAGCCTGTCGCGGGCAAAGACCGCATCATGTGCATCGAACATGTCCTGCCGCGTAAGGATGGACACGGTATCGATGGTGCCCGAGCCGTCCGAACCATAGGGGTGATCGCCAAAGGCCATCTTGGAAAAGGCACGCCCGGCGATGTCATTGGGGTTCTCAGCGTCCGACCGCAGGCCGGACAGAACCTGCGCCCGCACCCGGTCCAGAGCGTCCTGATCGAACCGTGGCGCCACCAGGGTCTGGTGTAGCAAGTCGATGGCCTCGTCCCGGTTCTCAGTCAGGAAGCGGGCAGAGACCGACACCGCCTCCTTATCCGCGTCATAAGAGAAACTGGCCGCAAGGCTTTCAACTGCGCGGGCATAGTCCTGCGCCGGCATCTCGCCGGAGCCTTCTTCCAGAAGGCCCGTCATCAGGTTGATGGCGCCACGCTTGCCCGGGGCATCCAGCGAAGTGCCACCGCGAAACCGCAGCTCAAGCGCGGTGAAGGGAATCGTATGATCCTCGACTAGCCAAGCGGTGATGCCCCCGGGCGAGGTGACTTCCTTGATGCGGATCTCGGCGCTGACCGGCAGCACAGAGATCAGAAGGGCAAAACAGGCGACCAGCCCGGCACGTATCATGGCAAATCCCGTCATTGGGTGACCTCCTCATCTGCGCGCACCATCCAGCCAGTGACCGACGCCTCGGGCTGCAGCACTTCGCGGGCGACGGCGATGATTTCATCCGCAGTGACCGATTGCAGGATATGGGGCCACTCCTGCACGTCCTCCACCGTCAACCCGGAGGTCAGCGCCTGACCATAACGATTGGCGATCCCATCCACATTGTCGCGCGCATAGATTTCCGCCGCGCGCAGTTGCAGTTTGATCCGCTCCAGCTGATCGGGGTCGACACCCTCTTCAAGGAAGCGCGCAAAGGTTGCGTCAAGCGCATCCTCAGCCTCCTGCATCCCGACGCCCTCGGCCGGGACAACCAGGAAAGAAAAACTGGTCTTGTCCAGCGACACCCCCGAATAGAAGGCACCGGTATAGACCGCCAGCTGCTGATCGAATTGCAGCGCATTGGCCAGATAGGAGGTATTGCCGCCCCCCAGCAGTTCAGCCAGCAGATAAAGTGCCGCCGCCTTTTCCTGCGCGCCGCTGTTGCGTTCCGGCGCCAGATAAGAGCGCTGCACATAGGGCTGTGCCACGCGTGGATCGCGATAGACCATGCGCCGCTCTGCCGTCTGCGGTGGCTCCTGGCTGCGGAACCGTTCCGGCAGGTCGGGGTTCGCCGGGATCACACCGTAGTATTTTTCGGCCAGCTGTCGGACCTCTTCGGGTTCCACATCGCCCGAAACCACCAGAATGGCATTGTTGGGCGCATAATAGGTTCCGTAAAATGACAGCGCGTCCTCCCGGTCCAGCGTCTCCATTTCATGGCGCCAGCCGATCACCGGCTGACCATAACGGTGGTTCAGATACTGTGCCGCACTCAGCTGTTCGCGGAACAGAGACCGCGGATCGCTGTCGGTGCGCTGGTTGCGCTCTTCCAGGATCACCTCACGCTCGGTGACGATCTCCTCCTCGCTGAGGCGCAGATTGACCATACGGTCGCTTTCCATCTGCATCATCAGTTCAAGCCGGTCCGCTGCAATGCGCTGAAAATAGGCGGTGTAGTCATAGCTGGTGAAGGCATTATCCCGGCCGCCATTGGCTGCCACCGTCGCCGAGAGCTCTCCCGGCTCCATCTTGTCGGTGCCCTTGAACAGAAGGTGCTCCAGAAAATGCGCGACCCCGGACTGACCCGGCGGCTCATCCGCGGATCCGGCGCGGTACCAGACCATATGCTGAACCACTGGCGCGCGGTGATCCTCGATCACCACCACGTCCATGCCATTTTCAAGGGTAAAGGCCGTCACCATGTCCTCAGCCGGTTCTGCAGCGCGCAGCGGCACGGCAAGAACGGCTGTTACAGCGATGGCGGCCAGTGCGATCCGTCGGATCATGCGGCGTCCTCCAATAGATTTCTCCAAAGACATGCTGCCTCTGTCCGTCACATCCGGGGCCTGTCGGGCTGTGCAAAGACAGCCACCAGCGCACCCGGCATAGTCCTACCCATATTGGGGATGTCTTGACGAACCGCAACCTAAGCCAAGGTCGCAGGGAGGCAAGGCGCCCTGTCACGATAGCGAATTGTCAAAATTGTGAACGTGCTAACCCGCCCGGCGGACGGCCATCCGGTCAAGCTGCGCAGCAGAGGCGCGGCTCACTCTCCGCTTGGAGGCGGCGCAGAAGGGGTTGCCACACCGGCGCGGCGGAACTGTTCGGTTGTCTCGAACGGGTCCAGTGTCTGCTTGGCGTAGATCTGCTCATAACGGTCGACAGGGAACAGGCGGATCCGCCCGGTGATGCGCTTTTTCTTGAGGAACTTGGTGTCTTCCTCTGCCAATTCCTGACGCACCGTTGGCGACACACCATAGCGGCTGGAAGCACTGACCAGCGCCAGATCCGAGGAGGATACACCCTGTCCAGGAACCAGCGCAGAGGGCTTGCCGCCCAGCGCCGCGACCGCATCGGCTTGAGGCGTCGGATCAGCGATATTGCCTGCGCCCGGTGTTGGTTCCGGCAGACTGCTGTAATCTGCGGGCTCGTTCAACGGCTTGTTCGGTAGCACAAGGAATTCATCCGGCCCGGTCCCGGTCTTGCGAATATCACGCAGACCTTTTTGCGAGCAGCCCGCGACGGCCACCGCGCCTACCAGAACAATCATGCCGAAAGGGATCCGCATTCCCAGTTACTCCTGCCAGTTTCCCTGCGCTTTTAACGCATATTGCACCCGAGGTCACGCGGGCTTTTTTGCGCTCCGGTCGAACAGGATCAGCCCGATGGCACCGGCAAAGATGAACACATCGGCGATATTGAACACGAAGGGATTGTTGATGCCGCAGCAGGACATGTTGAGGAAATCCAGCACATAGCCATAGAGCAGCCGATCCGCGACATTGCCCAGCGCGCCGCCGATCACCAGCCCCGCCGCCAACGCCATCCAGCGCGCGCGGCGATGCGAGCGGCGAATCCAGATGGCCAGTACGGCACAGATCAGCAGCGAGAGGCCGATCAACACCCAGCGCGCCGTATCCTCGCCACCATCGAACAGGCCAAAGTTGATGCCGGTGTTCTCGCCATAGCGGAAATTCAACAGCGGCGGCAGCACGTCGATGCTCTGGCGCTGGGACAGGCCCATCCAGTGAATCACCAGATATTTGCTGGCCTGATCCAGAAGAAAGGCCCAGAACGCGCCCCAGAACATCATACGCACTGCCATTTTCCGCTTGGTTCCCGCTGATCAGTGACGGAAGTGGCGCATGCCGGTAAAGACCATGGCAAGCCCAGCCTCATTGGCCGCCTTGATCACCTCATCGTCCCGCATCGAACCGCCCGGCTGGATCACGCAGGTGGCGCCAGCAGCCGCAGCCTCCAGGAGACCGTCGGGGAAGGGGAAGAAGGCATCGGAGGCCACGGCAGAACCTTTGGCCAGGCTTGCGTCCAGACCCAGTTCATCCGCCATGCGCTGCGCCTTGGCGGCGGCCACATTGGCGCTGTCCAGGCGGCTCATCTGGCCGGCGCCGACACCCACGGTGGCACTGCCTTTGACATAAACGATGGCGTTGGATTTCACGTGTTTGGCCACTTTCCAGGCGAACAGCAGGTCCTGCATCTGTACATCCGTGGGGGCCTTTTCGGTGACGACTTTCAGATCGTCCATGCCGATGTATCCCACGTCCTTGTCCTGCACCAGAACACCGCCAGAGACCTGCTTGTAGGCGGTGATCGCCTTGCGCGGATCGGGCAGCGCGTCTGTCAGCAAGAGGCGCAGGTTCTTCTTGGCGGCAAAGATCTCTTTCGCCTCATCCGAGGCACCCGGCGCGATTACCACCTCGGTGAAGATCTCGGTGATCTTGGCGGCGGTTTCGGCGTCCAGCGGCTGGTTCAGCGCCACGATGCCACCAAAGGCAGAGGTGCGGTCGCAATCGAATGCCTTCTGGTAAGCCTCGGCCAGGGTAGCTCCACGCGCCACGCCGCAGGGGTTGGCGTGCTTGATGATGGCGACGGCAGCGGTTTCCGCCGGATCGAACTCGGCCACCAGCTCATAGGCCGCATCGGTGTCGTTGATGTTGTTGTAGGACAGCTCCTTGCCCTGCAGCTGCACGGCGGTGGCAACACCCGGACGGTTCGAGCCATCGGTGTAGAAGGCCGCTTTCTGGTGGCTGTTTTCGCCATAGCGCAGAGTCTGCTTCAACTCACCGGCAAAGGCGCGGCGGCGCGGTGCTTCCAGCTCCAGCGCGCCTGCCATCCAGTTGGAAACAGCCGCGTCATAGGCTGCGGTGCGAGCATAGGCGATCTGCGCCAGGCGTTGGCGGAAAACATAAGAGGTCTGACCGTCGTTCGCGTCCAGCTCGGCCAGCAGGGCGTCATAGTCTTCGACGTCGGTCACCACGTTGACGAACAGGTGGTTCTTGGAGGCCGCGCGGATCATCGCCGGGCCGCCGATGTCGATATTCTCGATCATCTCGTCATAGTCGGCGCCACGGGCCAGTGCCGCCTCGAACGGGTAGAGGTTCACCACCAGAAGGTCGATGGCGCAAATGCCGTGTTCGTTCATCGCCGCCACATGGGCGTCATTGTCGCGCAGCGCCAGCAGCCCGCCATGCACCATCGGGTGCAGGGTCTTCACGCGGCCGTCCATCATTTCCGGGAAACCGGTGACGTCAGAGACGTCCTTGACGTCCAGCCCCGCATCGCGCAGCGCCTTGGCGGTGCCGCCGGTGGACAGCAGCTCGACGCCACGCTCGGCCAGCGATTTGCCAAGGTCAATCAGACCGGACTTGTCGGATACGGAAAGCAGCGCACGGCGTACGGGGTGAAGATCGGTCATGGCAGGGCGGTCCTTTGCAGGCTCAATCAAAAATCTCGGGGTCGTCCCGGTTCAGGTCGCGCACGGCTTCGGCAGTTTCCTGTGCCTTGCTGAGCGTCCACCGGACGCGGGTTGCATAGTCGATGACCCGGCCAGATAGAACGATCTGTTTTGACGCACGCGGCTTCAAGCGGGTCTTTTCCAGGTAAACGCCCGGCTCCAGCTTCAATTCGCAGGTGCCGTCATGGCGGAAAACCCAGATTTCGCCGCTCTTGAGCGCCATGGATACCGCCGCGCCGCCCAAGTCAAGGGTTGCATCCACTTCCGGGTGCAGATGCAGGCGGATATCAAAGCCGATCCCGCGTTCTCCATGGCTGTCCAGCGCCTTTGAGCAGCGCCGCTCGGCCGCCTCATCCAGCGCTACCAGCATGTCCTCGCCCGCCAGCGCACGCCCGTCAAATCCCAGATCCAGCGTGCGCGCGTGGGTCAGACCGAATTCGCGCGCGTATCCGTCATGGCCGCCCTGAAACCGGCTGCCATCGCTGAGCTGCTCCAGCTGAATCTGCACGTCGGTGGGGCCGCCAACCAGTTCCTCCTGACCGGTGCCGCGACTGGGCGGTGCCAGCCGGGCGCTGGAATGGCCCTCCAGGCAAAGGGTCGAATGCGATGGTGTGGCCCGCCCGGCGCGGCGCCATTCCAGACCAAAGGTTTCCCCAGAGCCGCAGTTGACGATCAAAGGCCGCCGCCCCGAGGTCAGTTCAAAGGCAAGGGTGGAGGCATGACCGTTAGCCGAGGCCCGCCCCTGCGGTGGCAAGGCCGCGTCAATCACCACCGAGGTCCGGCGTGCCGACAAGCGGGCATAGCCCATCGCCAACCCTTCGACCGGGCGCGCCGATACGTGGCTGGCCGCCAGCGCGTGATCCAGCCAGCCTTCCAGCCCCCGGCCGCCACCGTGGAACCGTGCCAGCCCGCCATCGCTGTGGCGCAGGGTGCGCAGCGTCGGTGCAATCCGTTCAATGGCCGCGGTCTGCGCCGCTGGCACGCTGCGCCCGGCTTCGTGCAGGGCCGCGGCAGTCCAGGTCAGCAGGGTAAAGACCTCAAGCAGTTCTTCGGGATTGCGGGTCGGCAATCCGCCCTGCGCGTCGATCTGCCGGTCGCATTCTGCGCTCAGGGCACGGATGGCGGGATCAGCCAGCGCCTCCTGCCCCTGAAGGGCAAGCCCCGCATAGATCAGCCCCGCCAGCGCCTCGAATCGTGGCAAGCCAGGCGTGGCCCCCTGCCAGCGATGGGCCAGGAACCATGTCTGTTGCGATAGCGAGCGAAAGAAGGCCTCGGATTCCGCACGTTCCTTGCCGTTCAGCAGGAAAATCGCATGGTTGATCCATCGAATCACGCGCCGCCCTGTCAGATCCGGCGACCAGCCGGGCCCCGAGCCGCGCCCATGCGCCTTGATCCAGCCCCAGACCCAATTCTGCGCCTTGACGCGGGCCTTGATATCGCCGACCGCCGCCAGATCGTCGAGCCAGGCAAAACCGTGCCGCTCGGCGTCAAAGGCGGCGTCCGGCGCCGTCACTTCCCAAAGCCCGGTGGTTGTCGATTCGACCAGATACCCCGCCAGCAGCAGGTTCCCCGCCACCAGCTGCCGGCCGCGGGCAAAGCTGCCAATGGTGCGGGGTTCAGGCTGCGATACGAATCCCGTCGCCGCAGGCTGCTTGCGCGCCCGCCAGGCATATAACCGGTTCAGCAGGCGGGTGCTGCGCCCCGCCATTCTATCGTATCTGGACATGCTCTTCTGCCTCACGCCGTTGGCGTTTTGGGCGCAGCATAACCCGGGGAGGGGTTCAAGTCACCGACGAATGCGACACCCTCCGGCGGCACCGGCGGAATTGCCCCGCCGGGCAAAATCAAAGCACGTTCCGGTGGGAGAAAGGTCAGCCCGCCTTGCGCAAGAGCGCCATGTAAAACCCATCCAGGCTGCCCCGATCCGCCCAGTAATCCGGACGCAGGCGCAAGCCGCCTTCCTCGGTGATCCAGGCCGGATCTGTGCCCAGACCGTCAAAACACTCACGGTCGGCTGTCATGTCCGGAAACATCTCAAGCGCCTCTTCGACCTGGCATTCGCCCTCATCCGGCAACAGGGAGCAGGTGCAGAACACCATGCGCCCGCCGGGTTTGACCAGATCCCAGGCATGGGCCAGCATCTGCGCCTGCAATTCAATGAGCCCGCCGAATTCGCTGCCATCCTTGGCATGGGGCAGATCCGGGTGGCGCCGGATCGTTCCGGTGGCCGAACAGGGTGCATCCAGCAGCACCGCATCGAATTGCCCGGTCTGCTCCAGTGCATCACCCACAATCAGATCCGCACTCAGCCTGGTGCGGGCAAGGTTTTCGCGTAGGCGCTCCATCCGTCCGGCAGAGGCATCGACGGCGGTCACCTGCGCCCCGGCTGCCGCCATCTGCATGGTCTTGCCGCCCGGTGCGGCGCAAAGATCCAACACCTGTTCGCCGGGCTGCACATCCAGCATCTGCGCGGGCAGCGCTGCGGCTGCATCCTGCACCCACCAGTCACCGGCCTCATACCCCGGCAAGGCCGAAACCTGACCGGCATCGGACAGGCGCCGCGATCCGGTGGGCAGGAGTTCCCCGCCCAGCGCCGATAGGTCCGCACCGGGTTTGGCGGTGATATCCAGCGGCGCGCCTGCAAAATGCGCAGCCTCCATGCCCAGCACCGCCTCAGCGCCCCAGGCCTGCACCAGCGGCTTGCGCAGCCAGTTCGGCAGGCGGGGAATGCGCAGCTTGGCCCATTCCGCAGGCCCCTGATCGGCAACCTTGCGCAGCACCGCGTTGACCATGCCCTTCAGCTGACCATGGCGGCGGTGTTTCGACACGATGGTCACCATGGCATTGACCACCCCGTGGGCGGCCCCGCCCGAGCACAGCTCAACCGTGCCAAGGCGCAGTGCGTTCATCACCGTCAGCGGCGGTTTCTTTTTCAGGTGCTTCTGCAGGATACGGTCGGCACGCTCCAGGCTGCGCAGCACTTCCAACGCCAGCCGCTGGGTGCGGGCGCGGTCCTGCGGCTGCAGTTTTTCAAGGGCGCCCGCCGCAAAACATTCAGCCAGAAGCCGCCCCTCACCCAGCACCTGATCCAGCAGGTAGATCGTGGTTCTGCGGGCCTGCAGCGCATCGGGGGCTTTGTCGGACATCGGGTCTCGGCTTTCTATGGCGGCGTAAAGCCAGCAAGGGATCAGAAGGGCTTTGCGTCTCGGCGGCTTGTTCCCGCCGGACAGGGGCGTATATCATGGCCCAAGCATAAAGGAACCCGCGATGAGCGACGAGACCACGCCGGAAGGCCCCGCAGAAAAAGACCTGCCCCCCGCAGCCAAACGCGCCCTGGCCGAAGCCGAAGAGCGCCGCAAGGCCGAAGCTGCCAAGGCACCACCCCCGACCGAGCTTGGCGGACGCGACGGCCCCGACCCCGCCCGCTATGGCGACTGGGAAAAGAAAGGCATAGCCATCGATTTCTAATCGGCAGCGTTCCTTCACCGCCCCTTGTTCAGGTTGGGGGCGGCACCATGACAGCCAAAAGGTGACGGCTTAAAGTCCCAGCACGTCGATCATGTCGTATTCACCGGGGGATTTGTCCTGCCCCCACAGCGCCGCCTTCAGCGCGCCACGGGCGAACAGGGCGCGGTCGGTGGCCATGTGGCGCAACACGATGCGTTCTCCGGCACCGGCGAACAGCACGTCATGCTCCCCGACGATGTCACCACCGCGAATCGCGGTGAAGCCGATATCGCCGCGTTTACGCGCACCGGTAATACCGTCGCGGCCCCGGTCCGAGACATCCGCCAGATTGACCCCGCGCCCTTCGGCGGCGGCTTCGCCCAGCATCAGCGCAGTGCCGGAAGGCGCGTCGACCTTGTGGTGATGGTGCGCCTCGATCACCTCGATATCGAAATCCTCGTCCAGCGCAGCGGCGACCTTCTTGGTCAGCTGCACTAGAAGGTTCACGCCCAGGGACATATTGCCCGCACGTACGATCACCGCGTGACGCGCGGCGGGCGCCAGCTGGGCGATCTGTTCATCCGTCATGCCGGTGGTGCCGATCACATGCACGGCGCGGGCCTGCGCAGCAAGGGCGGCAAATTCCAGCGTGGCCTCAGGCGCGGTGAAATCGATCACCGCCTGCGCCTTGGAAAAAGCCTCAAGCGCATCATCGGTGACGGTGACACCCACAGGCACGCCGCCCATCGCCTCACCCACGTCGCGGCCGACCCAATCGTGACCGCCGCGTTCCACCGCACCGACAAGGGTCGCCTTGTCGCTGTCCAGAACCGTCTTGATCAGCATCTGCCCCATACGACCGGATGCTCCGGTAATCACGATCCCCGGTTTATGAGTCATTGGCCCGATCCTTTTCGCTGGCTGGCGCTTCGTTCTTTTGCTGGTTTTGTCCTACCGTCTTGCGCACGTCTTGGCAAAGGGCAGCTTTCGGCATAGATCGAAGATATGGCAAAGAACAAATTCCACGATGGCCCCGGCCCCTCTCAACGTCAGCTGCGCGTCGGCGAACTGATCCGCCGCACCCTGTCCGAGGTGCTGGCGCGCGGTGATGTGCATGACCCCGAACTCAACCGCATGTCGATCACGGTGGGCGAGGTGCGCATTTCACCCGACCTGAAGATCGCCACCGCCTATGTGCTGCCGCTCGGCGGCAAGGGGCAGGACGAGGTGCTGAAGCTGCTGGCCCGCAACAAGGGTGAGCTGCGCCGCATGGCGGGCAAGAAGCTCGGCCTCAAATACGCGCCGGATCTGCGGTTCCAGCTGGATCAGACCTTTGATCAGATGGATGACACCCGCCGGATGTTGAACCAGGACGCGGTGCGCCGCGATATCGACGATTGATCCTGCGGGCGGCAGTTGCGCTTGCCGCCTTTTGCCTGGGGTTGTCGGCCTCTGTCGCCGCAGCCGTCGAATGCCGTGACGCCTCTTATGATGGCAGCCGCTACACCATCTGCGAAGTCGACGCGGGCAAGGAAGAGTTGCGGCTGTTCCTGCGGAACGCAGAGGGGAAACCCTACGGCCATTTTGCCGCCATCGATGCCGACCTTGGCAAAGAGGGAAAGTCCCTCTCCTTTGCCACCAATGCCGGAATGTATCACGCCGACCGCTCTCCGGTCGGGCTTTATGTCGAGGATGGCCAGCAGGAAATGCGGCTTGTCCCCAATGCGGGCCCCGGCAATTTCGGCCTGCTGCCCAATGGTGTCTTCTGCATCAACGATAACCGCGCCGATGTGATCGAAACGCTGAAGTTCCGTGACAGCGGCGCCAGCTGCCGCGATGCCACCCAGTCGGGGCCGATGCTGGTGATCGACGGGGAGCTGCACCCGCGCTTCCTGCCGGATTCGACCTCCTACTACGTGCGCAACGGTGTCGGCACCTCGGCAGACGGGCAGCGCGCGGTCTTTGTCATTTCGCGCAACGCGGTGACATTCCACCAGTTCGGCAGCCTGTTCCGCGATTACCTGAATCTGCCCAATGCACTCTATTTTGATGGCAATATCTCGCGCCTGCACGCGCCTGAGCTGGGCCGGTCGGATGCCGGTTTCTCGATGGGGCCAGTGGTGGGCGTCGTCGAATAGCCGCCGTGCAGCCCGCCTGAGCATAGACGGGGCATAGAAATGGCGCCACAACAGACCCGGCACAATTGACAGGCTGTTCTGGCTGCGCTACCCCGCGCGCCTCTTTCAGCATCATCGAGGAACAGGCATGGCACGCAAACGCAAGGGGCGCGATATTTCCGGCTGGCTGGTGGTGGACAAGCCCGCGGGGCTGACCTCGACCGCTGTCGTGAACAAGGTGCGCTGGGCGCTTGAGGCCAAGAAGGCCGGCCATGCGGGCACGCTTGATCCCGAGGCGACGGGTGTTCTGGCGGTGGCCCTGGGTGAGGCAACGAAGACGGTTCCCTATATCACCGACGCGCTGAAGGCCTATACCTTCACCGTGCGGCTGGGGCAGGCGACCAACACCGACGATGCCGAAGGCGAGGTGATCGCCCAGAGCGATGCGCGCCCTTCCGACGACGAGATCAAGGCCGCGCTGGGTCAGTTCATCGGTGAGATCATGCAGGTGCCGCCGAAATTCTCCGCCGTGAAGATCGACGGGCAGCGTGCCTATAAACTTGCCCGCGATGGCGACGAGGATTTCGAGATCGCCGCCCGTCCCCTGTGGGTCGAGGAGCTGGTACTGATCGACCGTCCGGATGCCGATCACGTGGTGCTGGAAATGACCTGCGGCAAGGGGGGCTATGTCCGCTCCATCGCGCGCGATCTGGGTGCCGCGCTTGGCTGTCATGGCCATGTGAAGGAGTTGCGCCGGATCTGGTCCGGCCCCTTCGATGCTGCCGATGGGCTGTCGCTGGAAGAGATCGAACGGATGCAGCGCACGCCGGAACTCGACACCCATCTGCGCCCGCTGGAGGAAGGTCTGGCTGACCTCCCCGAGCTGAAATGCACGCCCGAAGGTGCCACACGCCTACGCAACGGCAACCCGGGCATGGTGCTGGCCTCCGACGTGGAGTACGGCGACGAGGCCTGGGCCTCGATTGACGGAAAGGCCGTCGCCGTCGGCATCTACAAGGCGGGTGAGCTGCACCCGAGCCGCGTCTTCAACCAGTAACGCCCGCGCTTGCCCCTCCGGGGGCAGCGTGGCATCCCTGCCCCATGATCACCCGCAGCCATACCAAGGGCGATGCGCCCTCCACCGCCGTCTATTCGGATTGCGAGACCTATCGCTATAGCCTGACCCGCGTCTGGGATCCAAAGGGGGCAAAGGTGATGTTCGTGATGCTGAACCCCTCGACCGCGACCGAGGTACAGAACGACCCGACCATCGAACGCTGCGAAAGACGGGCGCGCACGTTGGGGTTTGGCGGCTTCCGGGCCACCAATATCTTTGCCATCCGCGCCACCGACCCGCGGGTGATGCGCGCCGCCAAGGATCCCGAAGGGCCGGAGAATGAGGCCGCGATCCTATCCGGCGCAGAGTGGGCCGATCAGATCATCTGCGCCTGGGGCACCCATGGCGCCCACCGCGATCAAGGTCCCCGCATTGAGAATGCGTTAAGGGCGACCGGACAGCCTCTGTTTCACCTTGGCCTCAGCAAACACGGCCATCCGAAACACCCGCTTTACATCGCCTACAGCCAGCAGCCGCAACCCTGGGCATGATCCCAAAGGCGCCGACCCCGGTATTGTTTCGTTAACCGATGTTCCCGGTTTGTTTTGAGGCAAATCCTTAATTGTGCGAGAGTATACTCAGGGATAGAAATTTGTTGCGTAAGGAGTGGGGCCGATGCTCTGGTTGGCCGGCCTTTTTGGTCTTGTGGCTGTTGGCGGGGCCATGTTTGTGGATTTCAGCGGCGGTGACGACGATCTGAACGACACCGACGACTCGGATGAGGCAGCGGGCGAAGGCTCCGGTGAGGACACCGGAGCCGTCATCGTGCCGCCTTCCGAATTTCTGAACCCCGACGACCCGGACAGCACCGCTACAGATGACGGCTCTGCCAGTGGCAGCGGCGACACCGGGACGACCACCGATGGCGAAACCGGTGACGGCACCGACAGTGCCACGGATGGGCTCAACCTGTCCGGCACCGATGAACCCGAACTGCTGACCGGCAGCGATTGGGCCGATATTCTGTTCGGTGGCGATGGCGATGACCAGCTGGACGGCAACGAAGGCGACGACTCCCTGTCTGGCGACGGCGGCCATGACGTCCTGCACGGTGGCGACGGCGATGACACGCTTGCGGGTGGCTGGGGACGTGATCTGCTGCATGGTGAAGACGGCGACGATCACATTGCTGGCGAGGATGGCGATGACACGCTGTATGGTCACTTCGGCAATGACACCCTGACCGGCGGCGGGGCCGAGGATGTGGCCCACGGCGGACAGGGTCACGACGTGCTGAGCGGCGGCGAAGGCAGCGACGCGCTGCATGGCAACGATGGCAATGACACGCTGAGCGGCGGCACCCAGAACGACACGCTGTTCGGTGGCCGGGGCAACGATCTGGTCTGGGGCGCCGATGACGATGACACCAGCGATTTCCTGAACGGGGGCGATGGCGACGACACATTGGTTGCCGGAGCCGGGGATATCGTCACTGCGGGCAGCGGCGCCGATCTGATCATGGCCGGAGATATCGACGGAGCCCCGGATGGCGACCAGCCCCCTGTCGAACTGGTCGATTATGATCCCGAAGAGGACCAGCTCATGGTTTTCTGGTCCCCCGGCAGCGAACCGGAACCGGAGATCACCGTGGAACAGGATCCCGATGCCCCGGATGAGCAGGTAATCCGCGTGAACGGCACCGAGGCCTTGCGCGTGAGTGGTGCCGCGCCGCTATCGGCCTCGGACATTCAACTGGTCGATGTGAACGATCCGACCTTCGCCGACCTGCTGCCCAGCTGACCGATCCGATTGCGGCCTGAACCGGCACGGATAGACGGCTTGCAGGGTTGCGCCTTTGCTTCTCTCGTGATTGTTATGTCATAACATAACATTTGGAGCAAACCATGCAGGATTCTCGCCTTCCCGTCACAGTGCTGTCCGGATTTCTCGGTGCGGGCAAAACCACCTTGCTGAACCGGGTGCTGAACAACCGCGACGGGCGCCGCGTCGCCGTGATTGTCAACGACATGTCAGAGGTGAACATCGACGCCGATCTGGTGCGCGCCAATACGCCCGAGCTGAGCAAGACCGAAGAAACCCTGGTGGAACTGTCCAACGGCTGCATCTGCTGCACCCTGCGTGACGATCTTCTGACCGAGGTTCGCCGCCTCGCGGAAACGGGCCGGTTCGATTACCTGCTGATCGAATCCACCGGCATATCCGAACCGCTGCCGGTGGCGACGACCTTTGATTTCCGCGATGAGGCTGGCGTCAGCCTGTCCGACGTTGCGCGGCTGGATACCATGGTGACCGTGGTCGATGCGGTGAACCTGCCGGATGACTTCTCCAGCCACGATCAGCTTGGCGACCGGGGCGAGACGATGGGCGAAGCGGATACCCGCAGCCTTGTCCACCTGCTGACCGACCAGATGGAATTTGCCGATGTGGTGATCCTCAACAAGGTCACGGACGCAGGCCCAGCCCGCACCGATGCCGCGCGCAAGATTATCCGCAGCCTCAACGCCGATGCCCGCATTATCGAGGTGGATCACAGCCAGGTCGCGCCCGAAGATATCCTCGACACCGGCCTGTTCGATTTTGAAACCGCGCATGAGCACCCGATGTGGGCCAAGGAGCTTTACGGTTTTGCCGACCACACGCCCGAAAGCGATGAATACGATATCCAGTCCTTCGTCTTTCGCGCCCGCGCGCCCTTTGATCCGGTGGCAATCCACCGGGTTCTGAATGCGGATCTGCCCGGGGTGATCCGCGCCAAGGGCCATTTCTGGATTGCCACCCGCCCCGATTGGGTGGCGGAATTCTCCCTTGCCGGTGCCCTGTCCAGCGTTGCCCCGCTGGGCACATGGTGGGCCACGGTCCCCGAAGAGCGCAGGCCCACTCATGCCCAAGCGCAGGCCTATCTGCAGGCACATTGGCAGGAACCCTTCGGCGATCGCAGGCAGGAACTGGTGTTCATCGGCAGCGGGATCGACTGGCCGCGCCTGAAGGCGCAGCTGGAGACCTGCCTGATGACGGTTCCCGATGCGGACGCGCTGGAGAGGCTGAAGGATCTACCCGATCCTTTCCCGCGCTGGCGCCGGGCCTGAGCGTCAAGGGCGGAAAACCGGGAGGCGGCAACATCTCCTTTGCTTTTTGCCGCAAAACCGCCTATACGCCCGCATCTGCCGTGGAATCGCGGCAGACTTCTCCATGGGCCTGCGCTGGACGACATCCCGGCCTGCGCCATTCCTCTAACCTTTTCAAAGGAGACCCCGATGTCGATTACTGCTGAAGAAAAAGCACGCCTGATGAAAGAATTCGCAACCAAGGAAGGCGACACCGGTTCGCCCGAAGTCCAGGTTGCCATTCTGACCTCGCGCATCAACACCCTGACCGAGCACTTCAAGACCCACAAGAAAGACAACCACGGTCGTCGTGGTCTGCTGAAGATGGTTGCTCAGCGTCGTAAGCTGCTGGACTACACCAAAGGCAAGGATGAGGCCCGTTACCAGGACCTGATCAAGCGCCTGGGCATCCGCCGCTAAGCGCGACATTTGCATTTCGATGCATGCGCCCGTTCCGAAAGGAGCGGGCGTTTTTTATTGGCGGGAACCGGACGGGATGTGGTCGGCCCACCGCCAGCCCTCGTTTACCGGCTGCCGACCTATGATATAGGGTTTCACTGCGTGTGAAGCGCGCTTTCCCAGCTCAGACAATGAAAGAGCAGAAATATGGAACACCTGACCTCGGGAAGCTGCTCGGGAAGCTGTCTGTGCGGAGCTGTCCGGTTTCACATCCACGGCGCATTCGAAAGCTTCTTCCTGTGCCATTGCGCGCGCTGCCGCAAGGACAGCGGGTCCGCGCATGCGGCCAATCTGTTTTCCACCCAGGCAGAGATTGAATGGCTAACCGGGCGGGACAGGGTCAAGAGTTTCCAGTTGCCTGAAACACAGCACGTCAAAAGCTTTTGCACGGATTGCGGATCAGCGCTGCCGACGCTGCAGATGGATGGCGCCCTGCTGGTCGTGCCCGTAGGTGCGCTGGACAGTGAGATCCCTATCCGGCCCACGGCCCGCATCTGCTACGCCAGCCGCGCGGCCTGGACCGATGCGATTGAGACTGTGAAAACCATCGATGGGCTTCCCGGCTAACCGATCCCCTCCATTCACCTAGCGCAGTAGATCCAGCCGGGACAGGGTCAGCCGTGATTGTCGGCACAGCGCCTCATTCTTGCCGCCACGATAGAAACTGAGGGCAACGACCGCACAATAGAGCGCCCAGCCGCTGGCCCGTACCCACGTCCTGTCCTCCAGTTCCAGACGGTCGCGAAACGCGGTGCGGGCGGCAGGGTCCACCCAGGTCCAGGCCGCCGCATAATCGACGGCGGGATCGCCAACTGCCGACAGGCCCCAATCGATCACCCCCCGCAAGACACCATCCCGGGCAATCAGATTGTCCGCCTTCAGATCCCCGTGCAGCCAGACGGGTCGGTCCTGACCCCCGGCAGCGCAGGCGATTTCCCACAGGCAGCGTGCGCGCGGCGCGTCGATCTCATCTTTGAGGATGTCGATGGCCGGATGCACCACGTGGGCCAGGTCCTGCAGTGCGACGCCACGCCGGTTGTTGGACTCCCCCGCAACGGGTGCGCCCTCCGTGTCGGTCCGGTGCAGCGCCGTCAGAAAATCCGCAAGGCTTTGCGCCGCCGCAACCGGGTCCGCAATCTTTGCGGGGTTTGCGAGATCCCCTTCGATCCAGTCGAATATGCCAAAGGGCAGATCATCCCGCAGACAGCCGCGGTGCCGCAGCACCGGAACCGCAAGCGGCAGACCTTGTAGGCGCGGCAGCCAGTCCAACTCCTTGGCCAGATACTGAGTCGCCGACCACCGGCGCGGGACCCTCAGAACCATCTGCTCCCCGATACGGAGCATGCAATTGTCCGTCCCAGACGATTCGATGCGACTCCGCGGAAGGCCAGCCCATTGCGGCACCTCGGTCGCAAGGATATCGCCGACCATCGCGTCTCTGATTTCAATGTCGTCCGTGTCTTTGCTCATCAGGCGAAGCTAACCGCCCGATGGCCCCACCGGCAAGGAAGGGGCACGACCCGGCTCTGGGCGCATCGATAGCTTGCCGCTTCTATTTGATATGTTATCACATACCAAAGCAGCATTTCGAAGGACTCCCATGCCACACCCGCGACGCCGCAATCTGGGCGACACCGGCCTGCCCATCCGCAAACGTGCCGGAAATGCGATGACGGAGTACGACCGCTTGCCGCCCAGCCTGCGGGCCTGGATGCAAGAGGCCGCCCTGCCGTGGTCGCCGCGCTCTTGCCGCAGCATCTGGATGAAGGTGAAACAGGATGGCGGAACCGACCGGCAGGCCATTGCACGCCTTGCCGCTGTTGAGGCCGCAATGCTGAAACGCGCCGCAGAGGCGTGAACCTCCTTCCTGTAGGTCTCCACGAGCTGTTTTTCTTTCATTCCGGGCCAAAGTGATGTATGGGCCGGGCATCTGAGACGTTGCGCCATGGCCCCGGCGCTCGAAAGAAAGATGGAGGGGGCCGGCGGCAATGGGGCCGCCATGACAACGGGAGACCCGGGATACGCCTGGGAGTGCTCCCACTTAGGATGCTGACATGTTCAACGTTACGAAGAAATCAATGCAGTGGGGCGAGGAAACGCTCACACTGGAAACCGGCAAGGTTGCCCGCCAGGCAGATGGCTCTGTGATTGCCACCCTCGGCGAAACCTCGGTTATGGCAAACGTCACCTTTGCCCGCCAGCAAAAGCCCGGCCAGGACTTCTTTCCCCTGACCGTGCACTACCAGGAAAAATACTACGCCGCGGGTAAAGTGCCCGGCGGCTTCTTCAAGCGTGAGGCCCGCCCCACCGAGAAGGAAACCCTGACCGCCCGTCTGATCGACCGTCCGATCCGCCCGCTGTTCGTCCCCGGCTTCAAGAACGAAGTTCTGGTGATGTGCACCGTGCTGTCCCACGATCTGGTCAATGACCCCGACATCGTCGCAATGATCGCTGCCTCGGCTGCGCTGACCATTTCTGGCGCCCCCTTCATGGGCCCGATCGCCGGCTGCCGCGTTGGTTTCGAAGACGGCGAATACGTCCTGAACCCGACCGTGGACGACATGCAGGACCTGCGCCTGAACCCCGATCAGCGCCTGGACCTGGTTGTTGCCGGCACCAAGAACGCCGTGATGATGGTGGAATCCGAAGCTTACGAGCTGTCCGAAGCAGAAATGCTGGGCGCCGTGAACTTTGCCCACGAGCAGATCCAGCCGGTTCTGGACCTGATCATCTCGCTTGCCGAAGAAGCCGCCAAAGAGCCGTTTGACTTTGCCGCACCGGATTACTCCGAGCTGTATGAAGCAGTCAAAGCCGCTGGCGAAGAGCAGATGCGCGCCGCCTTTGCGATCTCGGACAAGCAGGAGCGCACCGCCGCTGTTGCCGCCGCACGCGAAGCCATCAAGGAAGCGCTGAGCGAAGAGCAGCTGGAAGATTCCAACCTCGGCTCTGCTCTGAAGAAACTGGAAGCCGGCATTCTGCGCGGTGACGTTGTCAAAACCGGCAAGCGTATCGACGGCCGCAAGACCGACGAGATCCGCGACATCGTTTCGGAAACCGGCCTGCTGCCGCGGACCCACGGTTCTGCCCTGTTCACCCGTGGTGAAACCCAGGGTCTGGTCGTGACCACGCTGGGCACCGGCGATGATGAACAGTTCATCGACGCCCTGCACGGCAACTTCAAATCCAACTTCCTGCTGCACTACAACTTCCCGCCCTATTCGGTTGGTGAAGTTGGCCGCGTGGGTGGCCCCGGCCGCCGCGAAATCGGTCACGGCAAGCTGGCATGGCGCGCGCTGCAGGCGGTTCTGCCCGCAGCAACCGACTTCCCCTACACCATCCGCGTGGTGTCCGAGATCACCGAATCGAACGGCTCCTCCTCGATGGCGTCGGTCTGCGGTGGTTCGCTGTCGATGATGGACGCAGGCGTTCCGCTGAAAGCACCGGTCGCCGGTGTGGCCATGGGCCTGATCCTCGAAGACGACGGCTCCTACGCAATCCTGTCCGACATCCTGGGTGACGAAGACCACCTCGGCGACATGGACTTCAAGGTTGCGGGTACCGAGAACGGCATCACCTCGCTGCAGATGGACATCAAGGTCGCAGGCATCACGCCTGAGATCATGGAAAAAGCCCTGGCCCAGGCCAAGGACGGCCGGATGCACATCCTTGGTGAGATGTCCAAGGCTCTGTCGGAAACCAACGCGTTCTCCGTCCACGCGCCGCGCATCGAGACCATGAACATCCCGACCGACAAGATCCGTGAAGTGATCGGTTCGGGCGGCAAGGTCATCCGCGAAATCGTGGAAACCTCTGGTGCCAAGGTCGACATCAACGACGACGGCGTGATCAAGATCGCTTCCTCCAACGGCGAGGCCATCCAGAAGGCCTATGACATGATCCACGCGATCGTGGCAGAGCCGGAAGAAGGCGCCATCTACAAAGGCAAGGTCGTGAAGATCGTCGATTTCGGCGCCTTCGTGAACTTCTTCGGCAAGCGCGACGGCCTGGTGCACGTCAGCCAGATCGAGAACCGCCGCCTGAACCATCCTTCGGACGTTCTGAAGGAAGGCCAGGAGGTCTGGGTCAAGCTGCTGGGCTTTGACGACCGCGGCAAGGTGCGCCTGTCGATGAAAGTCGTCGATCAGGAAACCGGCGAGCCCGCCGCGCCTGAAAAGAAAGAAGAAGCCGCAGACTGATCCGCAGCCTCGCTTCGAACAAGAAAGGCCCCGCTGGCAACGGCGGGGCCTTTTCTGTCAGCGCCGTTCAAGGAACTGCGGCCTTCCCCCTCATCGCGTTCCCCGATATGGATTTGGCCATGCACACCCTGATCATCCACATGTCCGGCAGCAGCAAACGCGGCGCAAATGTCGAACACCTGCTTTATACACTGCCGAATGCCGAGGTGGCCGAAGCGGTGAATGGCCGGACTGCGGTGAGTCACCATGTGCATCCGACGCGTCACGGCGATGTGCATGATCCGCGCTACCCCTTTCCCCTGTCACCAGGAGAGGTCGGCTGCTTCCTGTCACACCGTAGCTGCTGGCAGAGGATCGTGGATGCGGGCTGGGAGTATGCTTTGATCGTCGAGGATGATCTCTCGGTCGATCCGGAGGCATGGCAGACGGCGCTGTCGCTGGTCGAGGCGCACGCGGATGCGGACAGCTTCATCCGCCTGCCCGCCAAACGGCGCGAAAGCCCCGCTGCCATCATCGACCAAGCGGGCGAAAGCAAGCTGTTCCTGCCCCGGGTCATCGGCCTTCAGACCGTGGCGCAGGTGGTGGGGCGCAACGCGGCGGCGAACCTTCTTGCCGCCAGCACCACCATCGACCGGCCTGTCGATACCTTCCTGCAGATGCACTGGATCCACGGGCAACAGATCCAGACTATCCTGCCCAATGGCGTCAGCGAGCTGACCGAGGCACTAGGCGGATCGACCATCCAGAAAAAGAAACAGGGCAGCAAGCTTGCGCGTGAATTCAAGCGCACGCTTTACCGGGCTCAGGTCGCAGCACGCCCGCAAACTGCCTGAGGGTCCAGCAGACTGGACCCAAACCCGGGACTGTGCGATGAGACACAGCATGACACCCCTTGTTCAGACATTCCCCCTGCCGCGCTGCGCGCGAATTACCGTCCCGGCCTGACAGTCGGGCCGGGTGGTCGAACGCTGAACAACATATGCGCGCCACATAGAACCTGCGCGCGCCTTCAAGGGTTTCTGAAATGTCTCAAACACTTCCGACGCTGCACATTCTGTGCGGCAAGATCGCCTCTGGCAAATCCACTCTCGCCGATCACCTGACGCGCGAAGACAAGGCCGTACGCATTGCCGAGGACCAGTGGCTGAACACTCTCTTCCTCGGTGAGATAGAAACCGGGACCGATTACCTGCGTTGCACCGGGCGGCTACGCGAGACCGTGGCGCCTCATGTCATCGACCTGCTCAACGCAGGGGTTTCCGTGGTGCTGGATTTCGCCGCAAATACGATCCAGCAACGCGCCTGGATGCGCGGCATTCTCGACAGGACTAGTGCAAACCATCAACTGCATGTGCTGGATGTCCCGGAAGAAGTCTGCCTCACCCGGCTGCGTGCGCGAAATGCCAGTGGCGATCATCCATTCTCGGCAACCGAAGAACAGTTTCACCAGTTCTCGAAACACTTTGCCCTGCCCATGCCGCAGGAAGGGTTCAATATTGTGTTTCACACCACACCCGAAAAGGCACAACCGAAATGACAAAGGGGCCAAACGGCCCCTTTGCTGAACTTCAAAATGGTCTTCCGACTTATTCCGGCGCTTTGGTCTTGCGCAGGTAGGGGAAGATGGTTTCGAACTCACCAAACTTGGCCTTGGCGTCTTCGTTCGACACGGTCGGCGGGATGATCACGTCTTCGCCCGGCACCCAGTTGGCGGGGGTGGCAACACCGTTGCCGGTCGCCATCTGCAGACCGTCCAGCGCGCGCAGGATCTCGGCGAAGTTGCGGCCCACCGACATCGGGTAGGTCATCGACAGTTTCAGCTGCTTGTCCGGGCCGATGATGAAGACCGAGCGCACGGTGGCGCTGTCGGCCGGGGTGCGGCCGTCGGGCAGGTAGGCTTCGGCGGGCAGCATGTCAAAGGCCTTGGACACGGCAAGCCCTTCGTCCGCGATGATCGGGAAGCCTGCCGGAGTCTTGGCGTAGCTTTCGATGTCGCCCTTCCACTTCTTGTGGTCCTCGACACCGTCAACGGACACGCCGATCACCTTGGTGTTGCGCTTGGCCCATTCCTCGGACAGCTGCGCCACGGCACCGAATTCAGTGGTGCAGACCGGGGTGAAATCCTTGGGGTGGGAAAACAGGATCGCCCAGCTGTCCCCGATCCAGTCGTGGAAGGTGATGGTGCCCTGATCGGTCTCGGCGGTGAAATTCGGAACCACATCGTTGATGCGCAAACCCATGACGGTCTCCTCTCTGCGTTCACATTCAGTTTTCAATACGTACCTTGCTACGCAAGGTAATCAATCGCAGCGCAGGTTAAACCCCTGCGGCGTCAAGACCAGCACAAAAGTGCCAATCACCTGCGACAAAACGGAAAACCCTGGGTTTATCCGCGAAAACCCGCCTCACATAATTTGATCAAATTATGTGAATGTGGTCTTGCCCAAGGGTCAAGGCAGTGACACAGTGGCGCGCGAAAGCGTCGGTACAAACTGGCGAAACGTCTGATTTGGGAGATCTGGACATGATCGAGAAACGCGACTTTTACATCAATGGCCAATGGGTTGCTCCTGCGGCAGCCAAGGATCACAATGTCATCGATCCTTCCACCGAAGAACCCTGTGCAGTGATTTCCCTGGGATCCGAAGCCGATACCAATGCCGCCGTTGCCGCTGCCAAGGCCGCCCTGCCCGGCTGGATGGCGACCCCGGTAGAAGAGCGGATCGCGCTGGTGGAAAAGCTGATCGAGGTTTACCAGGCCCGCGGCGAAGATCTGGCCCAGGCCATGTCCACCGAGATGGGCGCCCCGATCGAGATGTCCCGCACCCAGCAGGTTGGCGCCGGCATCTTCCACCTGAAGAATTTTGTCCGCGCGGCCAAGGCGTTTGAATTTGAACGCCCCCTGAGCGACCGCTTCCAGAACGACCGCATCATCTACGAAGCCGTCGGTGTTGCCGCCCTGATCACGCCCTGGAACTGGCCGATGAACCAGATCACCCTCAAGGTGGGCGCCGCGGCCATCGCGGGCTGTACCATGGTTCTGAAACCTTCCGAGGAAAGCCCGCTGGATGCGATGATCTTTGCCGAGTTGATGGACGAGGCCGGTTTCCCCGCCGGTGTCTTCAACCTGGTGAACGGCGATGGCGCCGGCGTCGGCTCGCAGCTGTCCTCGCACCCGGATGTGGACATGGTGTCCTTCACCGGCTCGACCCGCGCAGGCACCGCGATCTCCAAGGCGGCCGCCGACACCCTGAAGAAGGTGCATCTGGAACTGGGCGGCAAAGGCGCCAACGTGATCTTTGACGATGCCGACGAAAAAGCGGTCAAGCGTGGCGTGCTGCACATGATGAACAACACCGGCCAAAGCTGCAACGCGCCCTCGCGGATGCTGGTTCAGAAAGGCATCTACGATCAGGCCGTGGCCACCGCTGCCGAAGTTGCCGCCAAGGTCACCGTCGGCCCGGCGTCCGAGGAAGGTCGCCACATCGGCCCCGTGGTCAATGAAACCCAGTGGAACAAGATCCAGGACCTGATCCAGCAGGGCATCGACGAAGGCGCGCGCCTTGTCGCCGGTGGCACCGGTCGCCCTGAAGGCTTCAACAAGGGCTTTTACGTCAAACCGACCGTCTTTGCCGATGTGAACAACCAGATGACCATCGCCCGCGAAGAGATTTTTGGCCCGGTCCTGTCGATCATCCCGTTTGAAACCGAGGAAGAAGCCGTCGAGATCGCCAACGACACGCCCTATGGTCTGACCAACTATGTGCAGACCCAGGACGGCGCCAAAGCCAACCGCATGGCCCGTGTGCTGCGCTCAGGTATGGTGGAAATGAACGGCCAGTCCCGCTCTCCCGGTGCGCCCTTTGGTGGCATGAAGCAGTCCGGCAACGGCCGTGAAGGCGGTATCTTCGGGATCGAGGATTTCCTGGAAATCAAGGCCGTCGGCGGCTGGTCCACCGACTGATTTTCAACCTCTATAAAATTAAAAAAGCCGCTCCTACCCGGGGCGGCTTTTCTTTTGCCTGTGCGGTGCACAGGGTCTTGCAGCTCCCCGTTACGCCCAAACTTGATCGGGATCGGGCAGCGGGATCGCAGACAGCAGCTCTTGCGTGTAGGGCGCAGTCGGCGCAGCGAACAGGTCCGCCGTGGCGGCGTTTTCAACGATCTCACCCTGATAGAGCACCAGAATGCGGCTGCACAGGCGGCGGATCACCGACAGATCGTGGCTGATGAAGGCCAGCGTCAGGCCCAGCTCGCGCACCAATTCTTCGAGCAGGTTCAGCACCTGCGCCTGACTGGAGACATCCAGCCCCGAGACGATCTCATCCGCGAGGATGAAATCGGGGCGCAGGGCGATGGCGCGGGCGATACCGACGCGCTGACGCTGCCCACCGGACAATTCATGCGGATAGCGGCTGGCAAAGCTGCGTGGCAGGCCCACCATATCCAGCGCCTCATTTACGCGGGCGTCGATCCCCTCCAACCCATGCAGGCGCAAGGGACCGGCGATGATCCCCCCCACCCGGCGGCGCGGGTTAAGCGAGGACAGGGGATCCTGAAAGATCATCTGGAACCGCCGCCGCAGGGGGCGCAGGGCCTCCTCTGACATATGGGTGATGTCTGTCCCCTCAAACGAAATCTGACCACTGTCCGGTTCAATCAACCGGATCAGCGCCCGCCCCAGCGTGGATTTGCCCGAGCCGGAGCCACCGACGATGCCCAAAACCTCACCCTTGGGGATCTGGAAGGTCAGCCCCTTGAGGATCTCGATCCGGGGCGCGGGACCCAGCAGTGGCTTGCGCGACATATCCGGAAAGCTGAGCCGCAGATCCTTCACATCATAGATCACATCACTCATGCCGAGCCCTCCATCTGTCGGTCAAAGGCCGCAACCTCTTCCTCCACCGCGCGGATCACCGCATCGGGGACCGGGGTCAGACTGCCGTCCGGATCGGTGTATTTCGGCGTCGCCGCCAATAAGGCCGCCGAATAGGGATGCCCCGGGTTGGCGAAGAAATCACGCACCTTGGTGTCCTCGACCACCTTGCCGGAGTAGAGCACGGTCATGGTCTGGCAGACCTTGGAGACCACGCCCAGATCATGGGTTACGAACAACAGCGCGGTGCCATGGCGTTGCTGCATGTCCGAGATCAGCCGCAGAATCTGCTTCTGCACGGTGACATCCAGCGCGGTCGTCGGCTCATCCGCGATGATCAGCTTCGGCTCTGCCGCAAAGGCGGAGGCGATGAGGATCCGCTGGCGCATACCGCCGGACAGCTCGTGCGGATAGGCGCGCATGACGCGGGCGGGATCGGGAATATGCACCTCTTCCAAAAGCTCCAGCGCCCGGGCCTCGGCGGCCTTGCGCGACCAGCCAAGGATATCCACCAGCCGGTTGGTGATCTGCGGCCCCACCCGGCGCGAAGGGTTCAGCGCGGTCAGCGGATCCTGTGGGATCAGGGCGACCTTGGCGCCAATCCTCTGGCGGCGCGCGCGCGGTGACAGCTGGCCCAGATCCTCGCCTTCCAAGATGATCTGCCCGCCGGTGATTCCCAGCGCCTGCGGCAGGGTGCCCAGCACCGATTTGCCGATCATGGATTTGCCTGCGCCGCTTTCGCCGACAAGGGCGCGGGATTCACCCGCCGCCACATCGAGCGACACACGCCGCAAGATCGGCACATTGCCCCTGAGGCGCACGGTCAGGTCTTGAATGGACAGAAAGCTCATCGCAGCACCGGATCGAAATGGTCCTTCAGACCCTCGCCAAGCTGCGAGAAGCTGAGAACGGTGAAAAACAGGGCGACCAGCGGGAAGACCAGAACCCACCAGGCCTGATGGACCGAGGTGCGCCCCTCGGCGATCATCCCGCCCCAGGTGGGCGCATCGGTGGAGATCGACAGGTTCACAAAACTGAGGATCGCCTCGACGATGATCGCGATGCCCATCTCCAGCGTCAGCAGCGCCACGATGGTCGGCAGCACGTTGGGCAGGATTTCCGTCAGCGCGGTGCCGAACCGGGTGCGCCCCACAACCTGTGCCGAGGCGACGTAATCCATCTTGCCCTGGCTCATCGCTTCGGCCCGGATCACCCGGGCAAAACGGGTCCAGTCAATCACCACGATGGCGATGATAATCGAAGTCATGCCAGTGCCCAGAACCGCGATCAGCAAGATCGCGAACAGAACCGGCGGGAAGGCCATCCAGATGTCCACAAGGCGTGAGATCAACAGATCCGCCCAGCCGCCATAATAGCCAGCGATCAGCCCCAGCGTGGCCCCAATCAGACAGGTCAGCACCCCGGCGATCAGCGCGACGCTCAGCGCCAGACGGGCGCCGTGCAGAATGCGGCTCAGGACATCGCGGCCCAGGGAATCGGTACCCAGCCAGTAATTTGGATCGGCGCCCGTCTCCCAGAAGGGCGGCATTCGGCCTGCGAACAGATCCTGCGCCAGTGGGTCGTGCGGGCTGATCCAGGGCGCCAGCAGGGCTGCTAGCACCAGGAGGCTGATCCAGCCCCCGGACAGCCACAGGCGCAGGCCCGGTTTGCGGGTATGTGCTCGGGTATCACGCATGGCGGAGCCTCGGGTTCAGGGCGGCATAGGTCATGTCGACGACCAGATTGACCACGGTGAAAATCAGGGCGAACAGGATCACGATGCCCTGGATCAGTGGCAGATCGCGGTTGATCACCGCATCAATGGCCATGTTACCCAGCCCCTCGTAAGAAAACAGCCGCTCCACGATGACCGTGCCGCCAATCAGGAAGGTGAACTGCACGCCAACCAGAGTCAGCGTCGGCAGGATCGCATTGGGCAACGCCTCGCGGGTGATGATGCTGGTCTCGGCGTAGCCCTTGGTGCGCGCCAAGGTCACGTAATCCAGATGCATGGTTTCCTTCAGCGACTGTTTCAGCAGCTGCGAGATGATCGCCGCCAGCGGGATCGCCAGCGCCAGCGCGGGCATGAACATATGGGCGACGATATCGGCCCAGACATCGAACCTCAGTCGGATGAAACTTTCCCAGAGATAGAAATTCGACTGGAACTCGAACCCCAGCGAGGGCGACACCCGGCCCGAAATATGAAACAGCGGCCAAAGCACGCCAAACAGCAGGATCAGCACCAGCCCCCACAGGAAGTCGGGCACCGACAGGGCCATGCCCCCGGCCACATCGATCGCACCTTCGACGCGCGTGCCCCGGTAAAGCGTCGCGGTCAACGCCATGGTGCCGCCAAGGATTACCGCGATTACCAGCGCCATTACTGATAGTTCCAACGTGGCGGGCAGACGGCCCAGCACCAGTTCGGACACCGGCTGGCGCAGGGAAATCGAGGTTCCGAAATCCCCCTGAAGCACGCCAGAGGCCCAGATCAGGAATTGTTCGGGGATCGATTTGTCGAAACCGTAAAGCGCCTGAAGCCGCTGGATATCCGCATCGGTGGCCCCCGGCGGCAGCATCA
Organism: Pseudophaeobacter sp. 1A16562; assembly: GCF_041008785.1. Taxonomy (NCBI): domain Bacteria; kingdom Pseudomonadati; phylum Pseudomonadota; class Alphaproteobacteria; order Rhodobacterales; family Roseobacteraceae; genus Pseudophaeobacter; species Pseudophaeobacter sp. 1A16562. Next base: position 75,000 of record NZ_JAXGFT010000005.1, read on the forward strand.
TGGCAATCGGATTGCCCGGCACCACGCGGATAACCACAAAGACGATGATCGCCACACCAACCAGCGTCACCATAGTGGCCGCCAGCCGCGCGATCATTCTGCGCAGGATCTGCATTGTCTACCTTCGTTCTATGAGGTCGTGAAAAAGGGCCGCGGGGCACCGGCACAATCAGACCGATGCCCCGCAACCAAGGGAGAGAGGGATCAGGCCCGTGTCATCAGATGCGGCAACAGCGCGCCCGAGGCATGCGGCACCACCTTCACCTGATCGCTGTGCAGGATCGGCTGAACATATTGCAGCAGCGGGATCACCAGCGCATTCTCGGCGATGAAACGGTCCACGTCCTTCCAGCCCGCAATCCGCTTGTCCTCGTCCGATTCACCCCAGAGCGGCAGGATCTTCTGCATAAGCTCCTCACCGTCCCAGACCGAATGCGGCGAGGGGCCGAACATGGCAAAGCCGGTCGAAGTGGTGGGATCACCAATCGAGTTGCCCCAGTTGTAGAAGGCCGCAGGCGCCAATGTATCCGCCGCGCGCAACTCGTAGTGTTTGGCAATCTCGTAGACTTCGATCTCGGCCTCGATACCGACCCGGCGCCACAGGCCAACGATGGCCTGGATGATCTCGTAATCCTTGGGTTTGAACCCGCGGGTGGTCTGGATAGTGAATTTCACCGGATTGTCGGGACCATAGCCAGAGGCCGCCAGCAGCTCCTTGGACTTCTCCGGATCATAGGCGACCTTGATCGTCTCGTCATAGCCCACGTAATCGGGCGTCTGCAGCGTGTCGATCGCCACGCCATAGCCGGACAGCAGCCGGTCGATGATCAGCTGTTTGTCGATGGCATGGGCCATGGCCATGCGCACGTTGGGATCGGTCATCACTTCGATATCGTTGATGAAGATCATGCCGATATCCGACACCGGCGCGGCGGTGCCCATGATGCCCGACTTTTCCTTCAGACGGTCGAATTCCTCATAGGGCATTTCCAGCGTCACATGGGCGTTGCCCGATTCCACCTCTGCCACGCGGCTGGCGGCATCGGTCACGAACTTGATGGTGACGGATTTGAATTCGGGCGCGCCGCCCCAGTAATTCTCGTTCGCCTTAAGGCGCACGAATGCGTTGCGCTCGAACTTTTCAACCATATAGGGACCGGTGCCCACAGGCGCGGCCTCAAAGCCATCGGCGCCGACTGCCTCGTAGTATTTCTTGGGCAGGATATAACCGGTCAGGAAGCTCATCCATTTGAAGATCGTCGGCTCATAGGCCAGCACGTCCGCGGTGACGCGGTTCCCCTCGATGGAGAAATTGCCGATCTTGCCCCAGATGAACTGGATCGGGTTGCCGGTCTCGGGGTTGCCCGCGCGTTCCAGCGACCAGACCACGTCCTCGGGGGTCAGGGGATCGCCATTGTGCCAGGTGACGCCTTCGCGCACATCCATCCAGACCTTTGTCTTGTCATCGTTCCAGCCATAATCGGTGATGATCCCCGAGCCGAAGGACAGATCCGGGTTCTGCGGAATGAACAGATCAAACACCGATTGATAGATGCCCTGGATCGTGGGGTTAACCGCCGAGGGACCGACGGTCGGGTCCCAGCTGGGCAGGTTGACGTTATAGGCGATCACCAGCTCTTCGATCCCGGCGGCAAAGCTGGGCAGGCTGGCCCCGGCAAGCGCCACGCTGGCGGCGGTGCTCTGAAGTAAAGTGCGTCTTGTCAATTTCATTTTGCTTTTCCCTGTTGGTTGGAAGGCCGACATGTTGTTGTGATTAGGTGCCGGCCAGTTTTTGCCCGAGGAGGTATCCCGCCCCGGCTCCGGTTCCCGCTCCGGGCCAGACAGCCGCCCCGGTGTGATAAAGATCACGGATCGGGGTGGAGCCATCCGCAAACCCGCGCAGGGGCCGGAACATGAAATGCTGGTTGAGCTGGTGACTGCCACAGACCTGATCCCCGCCCACAAGGTTGGGGTTATCGGCCTCCAGCATGGTGGGCGTCACGATATGCTGGCCAAGGATCTTTGCCCTTGTGCCGGGCGCATAGGTTTCAAGGATATCAAGCGCGCGCTCTGCCATGGGCTGCGCTGCCTCAGTCCAGTCGGTGGCGGTGATCTGTCCGGCGGCATCGCCCTTGATCTGACCGGGCACCATGCGCACCTGCAGCCAAAGCACATGCTTGCCCTCGGGCGCGCGGCTGGGGTCGATGACGGTGGGCTGGCCGCATACGATCACCGGCTCATCCGGCAACAGCCCCGCCTTGGCCTGCGCATAGGTGCGCGCCATCTGGTCAAGCTCGGGCGCCATATGCACATAGGCAAAGCGTTTCAGATCGTCCCCCGCCGCCCAGTCCGGCAGATCCTCCATCGCCAGATGGATCATCATGGTCCCCGGCGCATGGGCGAATTTCTCCATCCCGCGATCATACCGTTTGTCGGCTGTGCCCCCGGTCAGGCGCAGCATCGCGGCAGGGGCGACATTGGCGATCACTGCCCGTTTTGCCTGCACCTGTGTCCCGTCCGACAGCTCGATTCCCGTGGCGCGCCCGCCCGCGTGCAAAATCCGCGACACCTCGGCGCCGCAGGTCACCGATCCGCCGCGCGCCTCGATCATGGCGATCATGGCCTTGATGATGCCATCGGCGCCGCCCTGCCCCAGCACCATGCCAAACGCCTGGTTCACCTGGCCTTCTAAGTAAGGAAACAGCGCACCGCCCGCGATGTCCGGGGCAAAATCCAGATGCATGCCCCAGGCCGCCAGAAGGGCACGCACCTTTGACGATTCGAATGTCTCTTCCAGCCAGCTGCGCGGCGAAGAGGCCAGAAACTGCCCCAGATCCATCAGCCCGGCAGCGCCCATCTTGCGCCAGGATTTCCAGCCTAAAAATGCAAATGCACGTTTATTGATCGGACTGCCCAGCAAAGCGAACAAAGTTTCAGCACGCTCTGGAAACGCGGCGCTCAACGCCTCCCAGGCTTTTGCATCTGTGGCATTTTCAGCAGCGATTCGCGCCACATTGGCCGCAGTATCATTGCCGATACCCAACCAGGTCTGATCCGGAAAAACCGAGGCAAAACAATCCGCCGCAGGAGCAAAACCAAGCCCGTGCCCGGCCAGTTCCTCGGCATATTTCTGATGAAAGGCGGACCCTGCAAAGAGCGACAGATTCATCGCGGCCCAGTCATGGCGAAAGCCCGGAAGCGTATATTCCCCGGTTTTTACTGCCCCGCCGGGCGTTTCGGCGCGCTCGTATACGGCCACACTCCAGCCCTTTGCCGCCAGATGCGCAGCACAGGCCAAAGAGTTGTGACCGCTTCCGATAATAACTGCGTCCGGCGCCGCTGACATGGGCAGATTCCTTTATCCTTTACATATTGATATTTGCAAATGCATGTAATTATGTCTAGCATGGATTTGTCATCGCAAAAAGCGGCACCTTCAGACCGCGCACAACACGGGAGGCGATAATGACCGCAACAACCGCATTGGACGGGCTTGGCGCCAAGCTTTTGACCGGGGAAATCGAAGTGGTGGACTGCACCGGGGTTCTGGGGCCGAACACTCCGATCCTGCAGCTGCCGGAAGATTTCGCGAAAAACACACCCAAGGTCGAAATCCACAAGATCAGCGAATACGACGAAGACGGCCCCTTCTTTGCCTGGAACTGGATGAAGCTGGGCGAACACACCGGCACCCACTTTGATGCGCCGCATCACTGGATCACCGGCAAGGATTTCGAAGAAGGCTACACCGATACGCTGGACGTGCAGCGCCTGATCGCGCCGGTGAACGTGCTGGACTTCTCCAAGGAATGCGGCGAGGATTCCGACTTCCTGCTGACCATCGACCACGTGAAGGCCTGGGAGGCCGAGCACGGCGAGATCAAGGCCGGTGAATGGGTCGTCCTGCGCAGCGACTGGGATCAATACGCCGACGACGAGGCCAAGTTCCTCAACGCTGACGAAACCGGCCCGCATACTCCCGGACCGACCGCCGAGGTGATCCAGTATCTGGTCGACAAGGGCATCGTCGGCTGGGGCAGCCAGTGCATCGGCACCGACGCGGGCATGGCCGGTGGCATGACCCCGCCGTTCCCGGCGCATAACCTGCTGCACGCCAACAACCGCTTTGGTCTGGCCTCGCTGGCCAATCTGGACAAGCTGCCCGCCAAGGGCGCCATCCTGATCGCCGCACCGCTGAAGATCCAGCGCGGCACCGGCAGCCCGATCCGCGCGCTGGCGTTGGTCCCCAAGGGATAAGAGCAGATGGCCGCCGCCCCTCACATCATCATCGGCACCGGGATCAATTCACTGGTCGCCGCCGCGCTGTTGTCCCGCAAGGGCAAACCGGTTCTGATGCTCGAACGCTCGGACCGCATCGGAGGCTGCCTGCGCACCGATGAGATCACGCTGCCCGGGTATTCCCATGATGTGATGGCGGCGACCTTCGTCCTGTTCCTCACCTCGCCCGCCTATGCAGAACTGGCGGGCGATCTGGCGGAACATGGGCTTGAATTCTGTCACACGGACCGTCCCACGGCGGTCCTGCGCCCCGATGGCCGCGCCACCGTGCTGACCATGGACCGCGCCGCCAATATCGCTGCCTTTGACGCGCTCAGCCCCGGCGACGGGGCGCAACATGGCCGCGACGTGGGCGGCATCGAAGCCGACGCCGACTTCCTTTTTGCCTTGCTGGGCGGGCCGCTCTGGTCTGCTGGAACCGCGAAACTGCTGGCAAAACAGGCCTGGAAACGCGGCCTTAACGGGCTCAAATCCTGGGTCGGCGCAGCGCTGCAACCGGCGCGCGGCTGGCTGGAGGCCTCGTACGGATCCGAAGACATGCAGGCGCTTTGGGCGCCTTGGGTCCTGCATTGCGGTCTCACCCCCGAAAGCACCTATTCCGGGCAGATGGGCCGCGTCATTGCCTTTGCGCTAGAGGCCGCCGGGGCGCCGGTGGTCAAAGGTGGCGCCGGGGCTGCCGCCGAAGCCTTTGAACGGCTGATCACCGCCAATGGCGGCGAGATCCGTACCGGCACCGATGTGACGCGTATCCTTACCGAAAACGGCCGCGCCACCGGTGTCGAAACCGCCGACGGGGAAGTCATCCGCGGCGCCTCGGTCATCGCTTCGGTCACGCCGTCGCAACTCTATGGCCGCCTGCTGCCGCAGGAAACGGCGCCGGAGGCCGCGAAGAACTACCGCCATGGGCGTGGCAATTTCCAGCTGCACTATGCGCTGGATGCCGTCCCTGAATGGCTGAGCGAGGGGTTGGAAGACGTCGCCCTGATCCACCTTTCGGACGGGGTCGACAGCGTTTCGAAATCCGCCAACGAGGCCGAACGCGGCATGCTGCCGGAAACGCCCACGATCTGCGTGGGCCAGCCCCACCGCATGGATCCCAGCCGATGCCCCGATGGCAAGGCAATCCTGTGGCTGCAGATCCCCGACGCCCCCCGCGTTATCAAAGGCGACGCCGCAAAAGAGATCGACAGCGGGCCGGAGTGGGATGAACCGACCCGCGAAGCCTTTGCCGACCGGATCGAGGCGATCCTGTCCCGTCACATCAAGGATTTCGACAAGATCAAACTGGCCCGCCGCGCTTACTCCCCTGCCGATCTTCAGGATCTGAACATGAATCTGGTGGGCGGCGATCCCTATGGCGGATCCTGCACGCTGGACCAGTTCTTTGTCTGGCGCCCCTTCCCGCAATCGGTCAATAACGCCACCGCAGTGAAGGACCTGCATCTGATTGGGGCCGCGACCCACCCCGGCCCCGGTCTGGGCGGAGGGTCCGGCTACAACCTTGCAAAAAGGATGGGCGCATGAGCACGGACGACACCACCACGGCCACGGCAGACCAACCGGAGGCGGACACACCGCTGCCCCGTCTGGGTGAAATCGGGCTGGAAAACTTCCCCCCCTACCTGATGAACCGCATCATGGGCCGCTACAACGCGTCCTTGCGCGAAGAGATGGCGGCGCTCGGCCTCAACACGGCCAAGATGCGCGCCCTCGCCGTACTGTCGGTGCTCGACGGGCTGCTGATCCGTGAACTCGCCGTCTATGCGGTGGTCGAACAATCCACGCTCAGCCGGTCGCTGGACAAGCTGGAACAGGACGAGCTGATCATCCGCCGTCCCGACCCCGACGACAGCCGCGCCACCCGGATCTTCATGGCCCCCAAGGGCCGAGAGACGCAGGAAAAGCTCTGGCCGCATATCGCCGAAGCCTATGCCCAGATGTTCACCGGCATCAGTGTCGAAGAGCAGCGTCAGTTCGTGACCACCCTGCAAACCATCCTGCGCAACGTGCGCGTACACCAGATTTAACCTGACCGTCTTCCACGACGGTCCCCCAGAACGATATCCAAGGAGGCGCCAATGGCCGAAAGGTCGTTCAAGGCAGAAGTAGAGCACCTGCGCAAAGGTGCCGGGACCAGCTTTACCGGCGAAGGCATTCTGGCCATCACAAAGGCCCTGCTGGAAAACGGAGTCGGCTATGTCGGCGGTTATCAGGGCGCGCCGATCTCGCACCTGATGGACGTGCTGGCCGATGCCGAGGACCTGCTCGGCGAACTCGGCGTGCGCTACGAGGCAAACGCCTCCGAAGCGGCGGCAGCGGCGATGCTGGCGGCCTCGGTCCATTATCCCATCCGCGGCGCGGTTACCTTCAAGGGATCGGTCGGGGTCAACGTGGCCTCGGATGCGCTGGCCAACCTCGCCTCCTCGGGCGTCACCGGCGGCGCCCTTGTGGTGGTGGGCGAAGACTACGGCGAAGGCTCCTCGATCATGCAGGAGCGGTCTTATGCCTTTGCGATGAAATCGCAGTTCTGGCTCTTGGACCCGCGCCCGAACCTGCCGTCGATCGTGAAATCCGTGGGCGATGGCTTTGGCCTGTCGGAGGCGTCGAACACGCCGGTGATGCTGATGGTGCGGATCCGATCCTGCCACGTGACTGGCACCTTTGAATGCCGCGACAACCAGAGGCCCGATCTGACCGTGCGCGATGCGCTGGCCAACCCGCAGCGGGATTTCTCCCGCGTTGTACTGCCGCCGATGTCTTATCAGCACGAACACGACAAGATCGACAACCGCTGGCCCGCTGCCGAGAAATACATCCTTGAAAACGGCCTCAACGAACGGTTCGGCCCGAAAGAGGGCAAGGTCGGGTTGATCTGTCTGGGCGGCATGTACAACAGCGTCATCCGCGCCCTGCAACGCCTTGGCCTTGCGGACCTGTCCGGCAATACCGACGTGCCGCTTTACGTGATGAACGTGACCTACCCGCTGGTGCAAAGCGACCTTCTCGATTTCTGCGAGGACAAAGACGCCGTCCTGATGATCGAGGAAGGCCAGCCCGAGTTCATCGAACAGCAGCTTGGCGCCATGCTTTACAAGGCAGGCAGCAGCACCAAGCTTGAAGGCAAGGGCACCTTCCCCAAGGCAGGCGAATATACCGGCCAGGTGATGAAGGACGGGATCGACGACTTCCTGCGCACCTATGCCGCGCATCTGTTGCCCGGGCAGATTTTGGCCCCGAACGAACCGGCGCCCGAAATTCCCGACCTCAGCCAGACCGTGCCGATCCGCCCGCCGGGGTTCTGCACCGGCTGCCCCGAGCGCCCCATCTTTGCCTCGATGAAACTGGTGGAGCAGGAGCTGGGCAAGCATCAGATCTCGGCCGATATCGGCTGTCACTTGTTTGCCGCCTTGCCGCCCTTCGAAATCGGCGGGCAGACCATGGGCTATGGCCTTGGTCCGGCCTCCAACGCGGCCTTTGATGGCGGCGGCGAGAAACGCGCGATCTCGATCCTGGGCGACGGGGGCTTCTGGCACAACGGCCTCAGCTCTTCGATCGGCAACATGGTGTTCAATAAATCGGACAGCGTCGCGATCATCGTCGACAACTACTATTCCGCAGCGACCGGCGGGCAGGACATCCCATCCAGCCGCGCCAAGAACCCCAGCAAGGCGACCAACAACCCGATCACCAAGGCGCTGGAGGGTGCTGGCGTCAAATGGATCCGGCAGATCGACCGCACCTATGATGTCACCCAGATGCGCGCCACCATCCGCGAGGCGCTGACCACCGATTACGACGGGCCAAAGGTGATCGTAGCCTCCTCGGAATGCATGCTGAACCGGCAGCGCCGGGAGAAACCCCAGCGCAATGCCGCGATCAAGGACGGTACCCGCGTCGAGGTGCCCCGCTTTGGCGTGGATGAGGATATCTGCACCGGCGATCACGCCTGTATCCGCCTGTCGGGCTGCCCCTCACTGTCGCTGAAGAAACTGGACGACCCGCTGCGCGACGATCCCGTCGCCCATATCGACCAGACCTGCGTCGGCTGCGGCAACTGCGGCGAGGTCGCTGATGCTGCGATCCTCTGCCCGTCCTTCTACGAGGCCCGCGTGGTGCATAACCCGACCGGTTTTGAACGCTGGACCGCAGGGTTGCGCAACCGGATGATTTCCTGGCTGCAGAACCGCCGCGCAGCGCGACGCCTGACCTTTTCCACCGACCTGAGCGAAGGAGCCGCGTGATGTCCATCGAACTGCCAATCGCATCGGGTGGAGACGCCACCCATCTGGACGGGGTGATCAAGGTCGCGATCCTCGCCGTCGGTGGACAGGGCGGCGGCGTCCTGACCAACTGGATCGAATCCCTGGCCCGCGCCGAAGGCTATTCCGCGCAGGCAACCAGCGTCGCGGGCGTGGCGCAACGTACCGGCGCCACCATCTATTACATCGAAATGGCGCCTGCATCGGTGGCAACACCTGTCTTCTCCCTCGCACCGGCGCAGGGCGACATCGACGTGATGATCGCCGCCGAAATGATGGAAGCTGGGCGCGCCATCATGCGCGGCTTTGTCACCCCGGATCGCACCACTCTGATCGCGTCGACCCACCGGGCGCTGGCAGTCTCTGAGAAAATGGTGCCGGGCGACGGCATGGCCGATGCCGCCGAAGTGCGCGCCGCCGCCGAAACCGCCGCGCGGCAGCTGGTAATGGCCGATATGGAGCAGGCCGCTGTCGGTGTCGGCTCGGTGATCTCCGCGTCGCTGTTCGGTGCACTGGCCGGATCCGGCGCTCTGCCCTTCAAACGCGCTGCCTTCGAGGATGCAATCCGGGCCGGGGGCAAGGGAGTCGAGGCCAGCCTGCGTGCCTTTGCCGCCGGTTATGATCTGGCCCAGGGCGGGAAAGAGACCCCGGCTGCAGCCGCCTCCACCCCCGCCGAAGCGCCGAAACCTGCGGGATCCGCCGGAAAGCTGCGGGCCTATGGCGCGCTGCTGGACCGGATCAATGCCCTGCCAGCTGCGGTGCAGGAACTGGCGCTGCCGGGCCTGCGCAAGGTTGTGGATTTTCAGGACATCGCCTATGGCGCCGAATATCTGGACCGGCTCGAAGGCATCCTGGGCCGCGACAGCGCTGACCGGGGGTATGTCCTGTCGCGCGAGGCCGCGAAATACATCGCCAATGCCATGGCCTATGACGATGTGATCCGGGTGGCGGATCTGAAAACCCGCGCCAGCCGGTTCGACCGGATCGAAGATCAGGTTGGCAGTGCTGACAAGCTGATGACCCTGACCGATTATCTACACCCGCGCGCCGAAGAGATCGCCGGTCTGCTGCCTGCGGGGCTTGGCGCCCGGATCGAGGCCAGCCCGGTCTGGATGAAACGTCTCGACCGGCTGTTCAACAAGGGCCGCCGCATCCGCACCGACCGCTTCCGTGGCTTTGCCCTGCTTTATGTGATGGGCGGCCTGCGCGGCTGGCGCCGCAAGAGCCGCCGCCACGCGCTGGAACAGGCGCATCTGGACGACTGGTTGAACCGCGCGATCAGCTATCTGCCCAGCAGCTATGACATGGCGGTGGAAGTGCTGCGCTGTCGGCGCCTGATCAAGGGCTATTCCGACACCCACACACGGGGCCTGTCGAAATTCGACCGGGTTCTGGACGGCGCGCGACTGGTCGAAACCCGCGACGACGGTCCCGAATGGGTCGCCCGCCTGCGCGAAGCGGCCCTGCAGGACGAAAAGGGCGAGGCTCTGGACGGCGCGCTGAAGACCATCCAAAGCTTTATCTGACCTCTTAAAGACAGAACCTCCCGCGCCCGAAGGATGCCGTGGCCGTGCCACGACAGCCTTTGCGGCCTTGGGGCCCGGGGGGGCGCGGCGCGGGGGGGCGCCGGGCGCCGGGGCGGCGGGCGGCAGCCCAAACACCCGCTCACCGCCGCCACCGCCCGCGCCCGCCGGAGGCGGGGGCGGGGCCCCGCCCGCCTGTGGGGCGTGGGGCCGGGCGCCGCGCAGGGCGCGGCGCCGGGCCCAACGGGAGGCAGCCTTTCACCAAAACGGCGAACGACGGGCGGGAGGACGCCGCATCGCCGACCCCGCATCGGATCATCCTACCCCTATCGACCTTCCAATGTGGCTGCGGCACCGATATGCAGGGAGCAACAGATCCCCTTGCAAGGATAGACAGCCGCGATGATCACCGCCCGCCTGCACGGCCGCCTTGGCAATCAGATGTTTCAATACGCCGCCGCCCGCGCGCTGGCCGAGCGCCTTGGCGTGGCTGTCGCTCTCGATAGCCGCGAAGCGGTGCGGCGCGGCGAAGGCGTGCTGACCCGGGTCTTTGATCTCGATCTGACCGACCCCGCACCACTGCCGCCGCTGAAAAAGGAAGCACCGCTGCGCTATGCCCTGTGGCGCGCCTTTGGCTCCGCTCCAACTTTCCGGCGCGAACGCGGCCTTGGCTACAACGCCGATTTTGCGACCTGGGGCGATGACAGCTATCTGCATGGCTACTGGCAAAGCGAGAAATACTTTGCCGCGATCGCCGACCGCATCCAGGCCGATTTCAGCTTCCCGGAGTTCACCAACACGCAGAACGCCGACATGGCCGCCCGTATCCAAGGTAGCAATGCCATCTCACTGCACGTGCGGCGCGGTGATTACGTGGCGCTTGCCGCCCATGTGCTTTGCGATCAGGCCTATTACGAAGCCGCCCTCGCCCGCGTTCTGGAGGGGCTGGAGGGTACGCCAACCGTCTTTGTCTTCTCCGACGATCCGGACTGGGCCAAGGAAAACCTGCCCCTGCCCTGCGAAAAGGTGGTGGTGGATTTCAACGGCCCGGACACCGATTTCGAGGACATGCGGCTGATGACCCTGTGCCAGCACAATATCATCGCCAACAGTTCATTTTCCTGGTGGGCGGCCTGGCTGAACCAGAACCCGGAGAAACGCGTCACCGGTCCGGCGCAGTGGTTCGGAGATCCGAAACTCCACAACCCCGATATCCTGCCGGATAGCTGGCACCGGATCGACGCCTGATCAGAAGGGCGCCTTGGCCCGGAACTTCATCGACTGCTCGCTGTCGGGGTGTTTGATCCGCAGCTCTTCGGAATGCAGCATCATGCGGGGGAAATCCCGCGCCGCGCCTTCGGCATACAGCGGATCGCCCAGAATGGCGTGCCCCAGCGACAGCATATGCACCCGCAACTGGTGCGACCGGCCCGTCTTGGGCGTCAGCCGCACACGAGTCTCCCCGTCGCCGTATTTCATCACCCGCCAGTCGGTCACCGCAGGTTTACCCGTCTCATGGCAGACCATCTGGCGCGGACGGTTCGGCCAGTCGACGATCAACGGCAGATCCACCGTGCCCGCCTTCGGCTCCAGCCGCCCGGTGACGCGGGCCACATAGACCTTGCGCGTGCTGCGTTTCTCGAACTGCATTGACAGGTGCCGCTGCGCATGGGGCGTCAGCGCAAAGACCATCACCCCCGAGGTATCGCGGTCCAGCCGATGCACAAGCAGCGCCTCGGGAAAGGCAAGCTGCACCCGCGCCAACAGGCAATCGGCGAGATGTTCACCCCGGCCCGGCACGCTCAGCAATCCCGCAGGTTTGTTCACCGCAAGGATCTGCGCATCATGATGCAGGATCTCCAGCGGGTCCTGCGGCGGGGTGTAATCGCTCGATACCGTCATGGCCGCCTGCCTACTGCCTTGCTGCCGCCGGAGCAAGTTCCCGCCACGTCCGTCTTGCCCGGCCCACCGCCGCAAGGGCAGGATCGCATCAACAAAGGGAGAGAGACCATGCATCCAACCATCACCCGCATGCAGGAGGTCGTCGCCAAGGGCGATGAGACGCTGATCGCAGAGCTTCTGTCCGAAGACGTGAAATTCCTGCCCCCCACCTATTGGAAAACCTGGACCGGCCGCGCGCCGGTGGCGGCGGTGCTGGGCCATGTGGGGCAAGTGTTCTCGGACTTCCGCTATCGCAGGATCATGGGAGAGGGCAACGACTGGGCGCTGGAGTTCCAGTGCAAGATCGGCGAATTCGACGCCGTGGGCGTAGATCTGATCACTCTGGGTGATGACGGGCTGATCGAGACCTTCGAGGTGGTCATGCGCCCCTATAAATCCGTCGGCGCCCTGCGCGATGCGATGAATGCACGGGTTCAGACCGATGCGCGCTTCCTGAAATTCCGTGAGGCACTCAGCTGAAATCCCCGATATTAGAGCCACATATTGGCAGATAACCCATGATCGCAGCCGACCAGATCCTGCGCCTGCCGCTGCTCCCGCTGTTGATTGCGCAGGGGCTGCGCGTCCGGCGCAAGGCGTTGCGGCTGCCAGAGCCAGAGGGGGACCGACAGGGAACTGCGGGATCCGGTGCGCCGCTGCGGCTGCTGATTGCGGGGGACAGTTCCGCCGCCGGTGTGGGCGCTGCGCATCAGGAGCAGGCGCTTACCGGGCAACTGGTGCAGCGGCTGGCGCCCCGGTGGCAGGTTCACTGGCGCCTTGAGGCCACCACCGGGCATCGCACGGCAGATACGTTGCAGCGCCTGAAGGCCCTGCCCGCGCAGCCCTTTGACGTAGTGGTTCTGGCGCTGGGGGTGAACGATGTGACCGGAGCCGTCCCGCAGGGGCGGTTTGAACGGCAGCAGCGCGATCTGGCGCGGCTTTTAACGGATCGCTTTGGCGTGCAAAGAACCCTCGTCTGCGGGGTGCCACAGATGGAGCATTTCCCCGCCCTGCCGCAGCCGCTTGCCTGGGCGCTGGGGTGTCAGGCACGGCGGTTGGATCGCAGGCTTGCAGACCTCTCCGGGCAGATCGACGGGTTTCACCATCTGCCGTTTGAATTGCCCAGTGACCCGGCGCTGGCCGCCGAGGATGGCTATCACCCGAACCCGCACGCCTATGCGCTTTGGGCGGACCGGCTGGCGAAAGAGATCGGAAACCCCTTGATCAGAACCTGATTCAGGTGACCTTCTGCACCTTCGGCTTGCGCCGCATCTGACGGATCAGGGGAATGGAATAGATCACCAGCGCCGCCCAGATCATCGGGAAGGCGATCATGCGGGCGTGGCCGAACTCCTCACCAAAGACAAAGACGGCGACCAGAAAGATCAGCGTCGGCGCGATATATTGCAGGATACCGATGGTCGATAGCCGCAGCAGCTTGGCACCATTGGCGTAGATGATCAGCGGCACCGCCGTCACCACGCCGCACCCCATCAGCAGCAGGCTTTGCCCCCAGCTGATGCCAAAGCTGCCCGTGCCTGTGGCGGTCAGATAGGACAGATAGGCCAGCGCGGGTACCGACAGGATCAGGACCTCCAGAAGGAACCCCTGATTGGGGCCGACCGGCAACCATTTCTTGAAGAAGGCATAAAACCCCCAGCTGAACGTCAGACCGACCGCAGCCCAGGGCAGGCTGCCGGTTTCCACGGTCAGAACCACAACCGCGGCCGCCGCCAAGGCGATCGCCAACATCTGAGTGCGACTCGGCCGCTCGCCCAACAAAAGGGCGCCCAATGCGACACTAAACAAGGGGTTTATGTAATATCCAAGTGCTGCATCCAGCGCGTGATCGGTGGCGATGGACCAGACATAGATGCCCCAGTTCACCGAAATCAGTACCGCCGTGATGCAGGCCATCAGCAGGGTGCGCGGGCTGCGCAGGGCCGCGCGCAGATCGCCGGTGCGGCGCAGAACGATCAGCAGCGCCCCCGCCAAAGGCACCGACCAGATCACCCGATGGGCCACCACCTCGGCCGCGGGGATGTGCGACACCGCCTTCATGTAGAGCGGCAGGAACCCCCACAGCAGATAGGCCGTAATGGCAAAGGCCAACCCCTGAGGGGTGTCGACGTTCTCGCGCGTATGGGTGGTCATGGCAGCTCTCCTACGCGGCCTTTATGGCAGCTTTGCAGGCGAAGGGAATGCCCAAAACGCACAGGAATTGATCACGAAACAGATCACGCCGCACCATCACCTGCATGGCTCGTCAGACCGGAATATGACAAATTAGCCCGTATTAGAGCCTGATTCAGACCTTCACCCGCTCCGATTTCGGGTCATACATCGGCTTTAAAGAAGCCTCTGCCTGCACCCGTGTCCCCATCACGTCGATCTCGTAAGAAGAGGCCAGAACCTCGGCAGCGCTTTCCCCTTCACTGGGCACATAGCCCATGCCGATGGCAGCACCCAACGTATGACCATAGGCACCCGAAGAGAGATAGCCGACGATCTCTCCATCGCGCAGCAGGGGTTCGTTGTGATAAAGCAGCGGTTCAGGGTCAGTCAGGCGGAATTGCAGCATCCGGGCCTTTGGGCCGCTCTCCTTGCGCGCGGCAACGGCCGCCTTGCCGATGAAATCTGACTTGTTCAGGTCCACTGCGAATCCCAGCCCCGCGTCGATCACGTGATCCTCACAGGTGATGTCATGGCCGAAGTGGCGAAAGCCCTTCTCGATCCGGCAACTGTCCATCATATGCATGCCGCAGAGCTTCAGATCCATGTCCCGCCCGGCATCCTGCAGCACCTCGAAAACGTGCCCTGCCATATCGGACGAAACATAGATCTCCCAGCCGAGTTCACCGACATAGGACACCCGATGCGCTCGGGCGAGCCCCATGCCGATCTCAATCTCCTGCGCGGTGCCAAAAGGGTTCACCGCGTTGCTGAAATCATTGGGAGAGACCTTCTGCAGCAACTCGCGCGAGCGTGGCCCCATGACCGCCAGGACGCCCTCCCCCGCGGTCACATCGGTAATGGTCACGCGGTAATCCCCGACCAGCCGCCGCATGCGGGTCTCATCCGCCAGCCGGGTCAGGGCAGGCGTCACAACAAGGTATACAGTTTCTGACAGGCGTGTGACTGTCACATCCGCCTCGATCCCGCCACGCGCGTTCAGGAACTGGGTATAGACGATCTTGCCCACCGGCACCGACATATTTGCCCCGCAGATTTGGTTCAGGAAGCTTTCCGCATCCGGTCCTTCCACACGGATTTTCCCGAAGGAGGACATATCGTACATGCCAACGTTTTCGCGCACCGCGCGGTGTTCGGCGGCGGAGTTCTGGAACCAGTTCTGCCGTTTCCAGCTATAGGCATAGTCGCGGTGCTGCCCCGCCTCGGCAAACCAGTTGGCGCGCTCCCAGCCCGCCAGTTCGCCAAAGACCGCGCCCGCCTCGGCAAGCTGGTAATGGAAGGGAGACCGCCGCACCCCGCGCGCGGTTGCCTTTTGCCGGTAGGGGAAGTGATCGGCATAAAGCAGGCCCAGCGTTTCCTTGGAGCGTTCGAACAGGTAGTGTTTGTTGCCCTGAAAGGGATGCATGCGGGTGATATCCACATCGCCCAGGTCAAAGGACTTTTCGCCATCCTGCATCCATTGCGCCAGCGCCATGCCCGCGCCACCCGCCGACTGGATCCCGATCGAATTGAACCCCGCAGCGACCCAGACGTTGTCCATCTCGGGCGCCAGTCCCAGGTGATAGGCATCGTCGGGCGTAAAGCTTTCGGGCCCGTTGAAGAAGGTATGAATCCCGGCATCGGCCAGCATCGGCATCCGGTTGCAGGCGGCCTCCAGGATGGGCTCGAAGTGATCGAAATCCTCGGGCAGCTGGTCGAATTCGAAACTGTCGGGAATGCCCTTCATCCCCCAGGGTTTCGCCTTGGGTTCAAAGGCGCCCAGCATGATCTTGCCCGCGTCTTCCTTGTAATAGGCGCATTCATCCGGCACCCGCAGCACCGGCATCTGGCTGAGCCCCTGGATCGGTTCCGAGACGATGTAGAAATGCTCGCAGGCATGCAGCGGTACGTTGACGCCCGCCATACGGCCCACCTCATGCCCCCACATGCCAGCGCAGTTCACCACCATGTCACAAGCGATATGCCCTGTATCAGAGCCTGAATCGGAGACCCAATCGACCCCCGTCACCCGGCGTCCTTCGCGGGCAATGCCGGTGACCTTGATCCTCTCCTTGACCAGCGCACCGCGCTGGCGGGCACCCTTGGCCAGGGCGAGCGCGATATTCCCCGGATCCGCCTGACCGTCGGTCGGCAGCCAGACACCGCCGGTGACGCCATCGAGGTTGATATGGTCGTAGCGCGCTTTCACTTCGGTCGGGGAGAGCTCCTCGACCAGCACGCCAAAGGCACGCGCCATGGCGGCATTTCGGTACAGCTCCTCCAGCCGTTCATCGGTCAGCGCGACCGAGACCGAACCCACCTGCCGCATACCGGTGGCAACGCCGGTTTCTTCCTCCAGCCCGAGGTACAGATCGGCGGAATAGCGCGCCAGCTTCGTCATGTTGGAGGATGCCCGCAACTGCCCGATCAGCCCGGCCGCATGCCATGTGGTGCCAGAGGTCAGCTGTTTGCGCTCCAGCAGGACCACATCCTGCCAGCCGAGTTTCGTCAGGTGATAGGCCACCGAACAGCCCACCACGCCGCCGCCGATGATGACCACGCGGGCCGACTTTGGAAGATCGCTCATCTCATGCTCTCCGAACCGATTTACGGATCAGAGTGGCACAGACTTGCGTCAGAAAATGCATCAAAAACGTCAAACGCGGGAATGTCTTATCCCCGACCCGTTTTTTCAAACCGGCGTTGGCGCCCCAGAATGCGCACTGTGGACGGTTTCAGACACCGGGCGGGTGCAGCGCTGTTTGCGCAGGGCAAAGGGGGTGATTCCAAAGACGGATTTGTAGAGCGAGGAAAACCCGTTGGGAAATCCGCAGGCCAAGCCAATCTCACGCACGCTGAGCGTGGTGTTCAGCAGCAGGTTGTTCGCCTTGCTGAGCCGCATTTCCCGGTAGAACCCGTTTGGCGTGGTGCCGAAAAACGTCCGGAACTTGCGCTCTAGCGAGCGGTTGGACAGGCCCAGTTCGGTGACGATACTGCGGATCGGCATCGGCTCTTCGATATTGGCCTGCATCAGGCGGATGCAATCGTCCAGATCCCGGTCGCCTGACGTGGTCGGCGCATGACCCGCAAAGGGTTGCAGCGAGGCAAAATCGCGGATGTGGTCGTGCAGCAGGATATTGGCCACCGTGACCTGCGCCGCCGCCGAGGTCAGCTGCCCAACAAGGGCCAGAACCACATCGGTGGTGGCGCCCATGCCGGCACAGGTCACCACCAGACCATCCTGACGGGCCAACGCATGGGCACCAAGATCCAGCCCAAGCTGTTCACGCAGCAGGTCCGAGTTCTCCCAATGGGTGGTATGCGCCCCTGCTCCTCCGGACTGGCTGCGGATATGGCGGGCGGCGGCCTCGGCCAGCAGATAGACCTGCGCGCCGCGGCTGGTGTAGCTTTGGATCACCCGGCCCAGCGACAGGCCCGGATGTGCCGGATCGGAATTGCCAAGGACAAAGGCAAAATCGGCCTCTGGCTTTGCGGCGAAACACTGGGTGTCAACGCTCAACCCCGAGCGGCAGCTGATCTGCCCGCCAGAGGCAGAGCGCACCGTCCAGTCGAACAGAGGGCGCGCCAGCACCCGATTGGTAATGCGCAGCGTGTCGGTGACTGCGGCCATTTCCGTCAGTACGAACCCATCGCAGACGAGAATGTCGAAATGCCAGCCTTGCGAGGCCTCTTTCAGATCCGAACCCTTCTGATCCACTCCGTGTACCCTCATTCAAACAGGACGTTAGGCCCGCAGGCGCGCGTTTTCCGGATCCCAGAGCGGTTCATCCTTCTGGACCACGGCCCGGTGCATTTGTCCGTAGATCTCCACCTCCAACTCGGTGCCGGGCGTGGCTAGATCACTGCGCACCATGCCCAGCGCGATCGAGGCTCCGACACGGTATCCCCAATCGCCCGAGGTGGTCTCGCCCACGATCTCGCCATCCTTCCAGATGCAGGACATGTAGGGCGCGTCCGCCTCACCCGCCTCGACAATCAGAGTGACAAACCGTTTGGCCGGGCCATCCTGCGCCTCTGCCGCCAGTACCGCCTTGCCGGGGAAATCATGCGGCTTGTTCAGTCGAATGAACCGGTCGAGGCCCCCTTCGATGACCGAATAATCGGTGGACAGGTCGCCCTTCCACGCGCGGTACCCCTTCTCGATCCGCAGGGAATTCAACGCGTACATGCCAAAGGGTTTCGCGCCTGCCTCCAGAACCGCCTCATAAAGCGCGGGAATATCATCTGGCGCGGCGTGGATTTCCCAGCCCAACTCCCCGGCAAAGGACACCCGCGCCAACCCGCAGTCGCGCCCGGAAACCCGCGCGCTCTGCACTGAAAGCCACGGCAGCGACAGATCCGCCTCGGTCCCGATGACGGTGAAGATCTCGCGCGCGGCGGGGCCAGTGACGATCAGGGTCGAGAAATCTTTCGTCCGGTCGCTGAGGGTGATCCATTCCGGCAGGTCATGGGCGAGCACATCGTAATCATGCCATTGCGCCGTGGCGGCGGTGATCAGCATATAGTGATCCTCGCCATGCCACATCACGCTCATCTCGGTCAGGATACGGCCGCGTGTATCGGTGAAATAGGCCAGCCCCATGCGCCCCGGTCCGGGCAGGCCGCCGGTGATCTTGCCGAGCAGCCAGTCGCGCGCGCCGGGACCCTTGACCTCGAACCGGGAAAATCCGGGCAGATCGAGCACACCACAATGATCGCGCACCGCCTCGCATTCCTCGCGGATGCGCGCCTCCCAGGGACCGGAACGGCCCCAGGTGCGTGTCGCCTCCTCGGAGGTGTCATCGTCGTCTTTCGCGAACCAGTTGGCACGCTCCCAGCCGTTATAGGCGCCCATCTGACCGCCCAGCGCCTTGACCCGCTCATGAACCGGCGACAGTTTCCGGTCGCGTCCGGCAGGCCATTCGTGGCGGGGGAAGTGCATGGCGTATTCGTGGCCGTAGACCTCCATGCCCTTGTCGACGCAGTACTGATGGTCGGTGTAATCGGTGTAGCGGCGCGGATCACAGGACCACATGTCCCATTCGGTCTGCCCATCGACAATCCATTCCGCCAGCACCTTGCCCGCGCCGCCGCCCTGCGCGATGCCAAAGGTAAAGACGCAGGCCTCAAAGGCGTTCTTCACGCCCGGCATGGGGCCAAGCAGCGGCAGCCCGTCGGGCGCATAGGGGATCGGCCCGTTGATTACGCGGGACACGCCCGAGGTCGCCAGCGCAGGCACCCGCTCCATGGCGTCGGTGACGATTTCCTCGATCCGGTCCAAATCGTCGTTCCACAGCTGAAAGGAGAAATCCTCGGGCATGGGGTCGGCCTCTGTCTCCCAATGGGCGCGGCAGTTCGGCTCGTAGGGTCCAAGGTTGAAACCATGTTTTTCCTGCCGCAGGTAGTAGGAAACATCCACATCGCGCAGGAGCGGCAGCTTCTTACCGGTCTCCTTGGTATGGGCCTCGATCTCGGGGATTTCCTCGGACAGAAGATACTGGTGGCTCATCACCATCATCGGCACGGTGCGCCCGCCGTAGGGTTTGAACCATTCCCCCACCCGCTGCGCGTAATAGCCGGCCGCATTCACCACGTAATCGCAAGCGATGTCGCCCTTGTCGGTGTGAACGATCCAGCCATCAGCGGTTTGCGTGACGCCTGTCGCCGGGCAGAAACGCAGGATCTTGGCGCCCAGATCACGCGCGCCCTTGGCCAGAGCCTGCGTCACCTGCGCCGGGTCGATGTCACCGTCATTGGGATCATACAGAGCGCCCGCCAGATCATGCGTTTCAAGAAAGGGATAGCGCGCCTTGGCCTCTTCCGGGGTCAGGATCTCCATGCCCATGCCTTGATAGCGGCCCATGGCGGCAGCACGCTCGAACTCCTGCATGCGTTCCTTGGTGTGCGCCAGACGGATTGATCCGGTCTGGTGATAGTTCATTGGATAATCGACCTCATCGCCCAGACGTGCGTACAGCTCGGTCGAGTAGCGCTGCATGTTCATGATCGACCAGGAGGTCGAAAAGGTCGGCACATTGCCTGCCGCGTGCCAGGTCGATCCCGCGGTCAGCTCATTCTTTTCCAGCAGCACGCAATCGCTCCAGCCGCGTTTGGCCAGATGATACAGGGACGAGCAGCCGACAACGCCGCCGCCAATGATGACCACGCGGGCCTTTGATGGAAAATCAGACATATCCGCTCCCTGTTGCTGCGGGTGTTATGGTTTCTGCGGCAGCCCGTCGGCGATCTCGTAGTAATCGCCCTTGCTGGCGCAAAAGATGTGCTTTTCGATCTTCAGCCCGCTGGGGTCCTCGACCGCGCCAAGGGCAAAGCTGATCGTGTCCTCGTCGTGGGCCTTCCAGAACAGAAAGGAGCCGCAGCGCGCGCAAAAGCCCCGTTCGGCGCCCGCGCTGGCCGCGTACCAGCTGACCGGACCGTGAAGGATCAACTCGGTTTCCGGCACATAGGCCGAGGCCCAGACACCGCCCGATTGCTTGCGGCACTGGCTGCAATGGCACATCGACGGTCCTTGCGGCGCGGCGGCGGTTTCAAAGCGGATATCACCGCACAGGCAGGCTCCCCGGATCATTGCACGCCCTCCAACTGCGGTGTGCTGCTGGCCCCCAGTAGCACGCCATAGACGATGAAGCAGACCGCCAGCAGGCGGCGGATCCAGACGTTGAACACCGCCTTCAGCGCCGCCTTGCCCATCAACACACCCAATAGGGTGAACCCCGTATAGCTGAGCGTCGTCAGCACCAGCGCCGTGGGCATGATCACCGACATCTGCTCCCAGATCGGCACACCGGGCTGCACGAACTGGGAAAAGGCGGCAAGGTATCCGGCAACGCTTTTGGGGTTGATCGTGGCGACCGCCAGCGCGTGCAGGTAAACATGGCGTGCAGGGCGTTCCACTGCGGGCGTAGGGCGCGTTGCGTTGATCCAACCACGCACGCCAAGAAAGATAAGGAAGCCCGCCCCGATCACCTTGGCCACGAAGAACCCGGTGGGCGAGGCCGCGATCAGCGCCGTCACCCCCAGTGCCGACAGGATCAGAAAGGCGCTGGCCTGCGTCAGGATCGCCAGCACCCCCAGCATTGCCTTGGGCAGGCCCAGCGTCATCCCGTTCGAAATGCAATTCACTGCATTGGGACCGGGCGTGGTGACAAAGACCACCCAGAACAGGGCAAACAGGGTCCAGGCTTCAAAACTCATAATGTGTCCTCTTCCTGCGCCGCCGTCACGTGCGCTACAAATGCCGTCACCAGATCAGGATCGTTTTCCGAGACGATCTCCCACCACATGGCCCTTGCCTCTTTTGGCACCTGATCCATGTGGATGCGCGCAACCGCGTTGAGCAGAGCGTCGGGGATCTTGTAGCCGGACTTCAGTTCAATCTTGCGCCGCGACTTGCTGCCCCACTCATAGGCGATCCGAAACTTCTCTTCGGCTCGGTCCATATCTCCCGCACGTAGGCTCGCCACCGCATATCCTATGAACAAGCGGGCATCACTCGGCTTTCTTGGCTGTCCAATTTTCCAGTGCACCGCCAACCCGTGTTCACTTAGCCAACACGCCTTGTCAGTGCGCTCCGGCGTTGTCAGCCCATTGACGCAAGAACTCGAAGCCAGTGTCGTAACCATTCCAAAGATCCAGAACACCAAAAATCCCGCAACCAGAATTGATATGAAGGCGCCTTTGCTCATCAATAAACGGGCGGGGCAATGACCCAGACCGCCACGGCGGGCGCGTCATATGGATTGGCCCATTGGTAGGGTTCGTGACGAATGCGGAAACTGTCGCCGGGACCGACGGTAAAGGCATGCCCGCCGATCACCAGATCCAGCTGCCCCGAAATCATGTAGCCAACCTCTTGCGTGGGGCGGTTGGCCGGGGTCTGCATGCGGGATTGCGGTGCAAAGGTAGAATGCACCATCTCAAAATCATCGGTCAGATCCGGCGACAGCAGCTCCTCGATCAGGCCTTCTTCGCCCGATCCCATCGGGCGGCGGGCACCTGCGCGCACCACGTAGCCCTGTTCGTCCGCAGGCACGTTGGAATGGGCGAACAGCATGGACATGGGCACGCCCAGACATTGCGCGATCTGGCGCAGATCGGAAATCGACGGTTCGGACAGGTCCCGCTCAACCTGGCTGAGCCAGCCCACCGACCGGTTCAGCCGCGCCGCGATATCGGACAGCGTTAGCCCGCGCGCCTTGCGCAGGGCGCGGATATCCGCGCCAAGGGTCGCTGTCTGCGGGGATAGATCACTCAATGTCGGTTCCGCTTCGTGAAAAAATAAACCTCTTTTTCACGCTGCCTCACATTGCGTGAAATTTCAAAGCATTTTTTCACGAAAGCCGCAGAAAGCCTGTCAGGCGGCAAAGACCTGTTTGAGGATGGTTCCCAGCTGATCCGCATCTTCCTGGGTGAAGGCATCGGGCTGGTCGCTGTCGATGTCGAAGACGCCGATTACCTCACCCGCCTTG
The DNA here is from genome assembly GCF_041008785.1 of Pseudophaeobacter sp. 1A16562. Lineage (NCBI taxonomy): Bacteria > Pseudomonadati > Pseudomonadota > Alphaproteobacteria > Rhodobacterales > Roseobacteraceae > Pseudophaeobacter > Pseudophaeobacter sp. 1A16562. The sequence continues at coordinate 97,683 of NZ_JAXGFT010000005.1, forward strand.
TTCCAGACAGGCAGCACCAGTTCAGACCGGGTGGAGGAGGCACAGGCGATATGGCCGGGGAAGGCCTCGACATCCGGCACCAGTTGCACTTCGCCGCTGCGCGCCGCCGCGCCGCAGACGCCGCGCGAGAACGGGATCTGCAGACAGCCGTGTCCGCCCTGGTAGGGGCCGATTTTCAGCAGCTCGGGCGCCACCACGCGATAAAACCCGGTCCAGTCGAACCGGTCATCGCTGTGATGCACCTCGCAGGCGACGGTGGCCATCAGGGCGACCTCATCGGTTTCACCTTCGGTCAGGGCGGCGATGGTCTTTGCCAAAGTGGTGTAATCGAGGCTCATCTGGTCGGCTCCCGGGTCGGTCTGTTCTGGTGCTGCTGTATCCCGCGCGGGCGCAGCCGACGCAAGGCCCCCTTCACGCGGCGGTGTTCAACGCGCCCCGCAACCACTCTGCGGCATCGAATATGGCTTCATCCGCCTGCGGGATCACCTTGGTCAGGTTCAGGAAGCCGTGGATCTGCCCCGGATACTGCTTCACCGTGACGGGCACGCCTGCCTGCTCCAGCGCTGCCGCATAGGACAGGCCATCGTCCCACAGTGGATCATGCCCCGCCACCAGCACGAACCCCTGCGGCTGCCCGGCCAGATGGGTCGACATCAGCGGCGATATCTCGGGCGCCAGACGGTCCTGACCTTGGGGAATATACTGATCCATGTACCACTGCATCCGCGGCAGCGACAGCAGCGGGTGATCCTGCAAGGCCTGCACCGAGGCCGAGGTGAGCCGCGCATCCACAGCCGGATAGATCAAGAGCTGCGCCCGGGGCAGAGGTTTGCCCGCTTCCGACAGGCTGTGCATCAGGCTGGCCGTCAGATTCGCCCCCGCGCTGTCGCCCCCGACAGCAATGCCCGCCGGATCGATGCCAAGGTCCTCCGCCCGCTCCAGCAAGGCCAGATAGGAGGCCAGCACATCCTGCGCCGCCGCCGGAAAGGGATGCTCCGGTGCCAAACGGTAGCTGACTGAAACAACCCGCACTCCGGCCCGCACCGCCAGTTTCGCACACAGCGCATCATGGGTGTCGATACTGCCTTGTATCCAGCCGCCACCATGCAAATAGATCAGCGTCGGAAGGCTTTGCGCCTCATCGCAGTCGGCAGGGACATAGACACGCGCAGGCCGGGGACCATCGCCCCCCGGCAGGGTCATGTCGTTGCGCGTAACCGGCTCCCGGCATGGGGCATCGAATTTTTCCACGAAACCGGCCAGTTGCACCCGGCTATCCTCAACCGTCGGCTGGACTGCGGGATCGCGCACCAGACCAACCAGATCCGCAACCGCCTGCGCCTTGGGATCGGCCTGCCGCCCATCGACCACAGGCAAGGCCCCACCATAAAGCAGGCGCACCGCGCTCTCGGGCAGCAGCACCCGCAGCAAGGCCCAGATCAACTTCACTTTCTTCATTGGAAATCCCCCGCACTGAAATCACCTGCACCCCGCCAAAATTCACGGCGGAGACAGGGCTACTCTGCGGAGGAGAGGGCAACCGCGCAAGCCACGGCAGGCTGCAGGCACATAAAAGGGCAGAGAGGTCGCCCCCTCTGCCCTTCACTCACTGATCCGCGATCAGACCCGTTCGATAGCGATGGCGGTGCCTTCGCCGCCACCGATGCAGATCGCCGCAACACCGCGTTTCAGCCCGCGTTTCTCCAGCGCGTTCAGCAGCGTCACCATGATCCGCGCACCGGAGGCACCGATCGGGTGACCCAGCGCGCAGGCGCCGCCGTTCACATTCACCTTGTCGCGGGAAATGCCCATCTCGTGCATGAAGGCCATGGGCACGACCGCAAAAGCCTCGTTCACTTCCCACAGATCCACATCCTCGACCGACCAGCCGATCTGTTTCAGCAGTTTCTGGGCCGCCGGAACCGGTGCGGTGGTGAACCATCCTGGTGCCTGCGCGTGGCTGGCGTGGCCCATGATCCGCGCCCGCACCGTCAGCCCCTTGGCTTCTGCCGCCTCTTCCGAGGCCAGCACAAGCGCCGCCGCCCCGTCCGAAATCGACGAGGCATTCGCTGCGGTCACAGTGCCATCCTTGCGGAAGGCCGGTTTCAGGTTCGGAATCTTTTCCGGGCGGGCCGACTGGGGTTGCTCATCGGTGGTGATGACCTGCTCTCCGCTGCGGGTGTGCAGCGTGACCGAGGTGATCTCATCCGCAAAAGCACCGGTGCGTTCGGCGTCGAGCGCGTTCGACAACGAGGCCAGCGCGTATTGATCCTGCGCTTCGCGGGTGAACTGGAACTTCTCGGCGCAATCCTCGGCGAAGGTGCCCATCAGGCGCCCCTTGTCATAGGCATCCTCCAGACCGTCGAGGAACATGTGGTCAATGACCTGCCCGTGACCGATCCGCGCACCCCCGCGCATCTTGGGCAGCAGATAGGGCGCATTGCTCATGCTCTCCATACCGCCCGCGATCATCGTGTCGGTGTGGCCAAGAGCGATCTGATCAAAGGCAATCATCGCCGCCTTCATGCCCGATCCGCACATCTTGTTGAGCGTCGTGGCCGGGACCTCTTCGCCCAGACCGCCTGCAAAACCAGCTTGCCGCGCGGGCGCCTGCCCCTGCCCCGCGGGCAGAACGCAGCCCATCAGAACCTCATCGACGGTGTCGGTTCCGGCCCCGGCGAGCGCTGCCTTGATCGCGGCGCCACCCAGTTCGGCAGCAGTCACGCCATCGAAAACGCCCTGGAACCCACCCATGGGGGTGCGCGCCGCTCCGGCAATTACAACGTGTTTCATGAAATTTTCCTCCAATCGTCGAAATTATCAATACAGAATGCTAAGGTTTGAGGTCTAGAGTCAGTGTGAAGTACAGAGAGACCCTCGGGGAACAAACATGAGCTTATCCAGTACGGTAACGGACGGTGCGCAGATCGTCACAGTGAATGCGGAGCGGATCGACGCGGCAATCGCGATTCGGTTCAAGGAAGACATGCGCTCTGCCACCGAAAGCGGACCCGACCGCGTGATTCTGGACCTGTCCGAGGTCCAGTTCATCGATTCCAGCGGTCTTGGCGCCATTGTCGCAGCCATGAAACAGCTTGGCAGCGGTCGCCGCCTTGATCTGGCTGGCCCGACCCCGATGGTGGAAAAGGTTTTCCGCCTCACCCGGATGGACACGATTTTCGATCTATATGGCTCGCTGACCGAAGCGATGTCTGAACCCAAAGTCGGCACGTGATTCCGTATATGATCCTCCGCGCAAAGCGAGAAACGAATGGTTGAAACCTTTGCCTGCTCGTTCACGGCAACAGAGCTTGATGCCCGGTCCGGCATTACGCAGGTTGTGAAACGGCTGCGCGGACTGGGCATCCCCGAGTTGCGGGTCGATGAAGTCCAGATCGCGCTGGCCGAAGCCGTGAACAATGTGGTCGAGCACGCTTATGCGGGCAAGACCCCGGGAGACGTGCGGATCCGCTGTTCCCTGGAACCTGAGCGTCTGTGGATCAATATCACCGATGCCGGAGCCCCCTTCCCCGAAGGCGAACTGCCCGAAGGCAAGCCGGCAAATCTGGATGTGGCGCCGGAAGATCTCCCCGAAGGTGGCTTTGGCTGGTTTCTGATCCGGGAACTGACAAGCGACATCCACTATGAACGCAGCGCCGGCAACAACCAGCTGTCCTTGTGTTTCGAAATTCAGGTGACCCGGGCCTGATCCCCGTTACCTGCCCCCTGTTTTGATCTGGTACCGACCTGTCGCTGTACCAGCCGCAGAGCTTTTATTGCTCCAAACCCATGTTTTCTAAAGCGTCCTGCCAATAGCACGCCGAGTGCGCCGAAGGGGTGGCTCCGGACTTCGCCGCAATTGCGCCACATAATCACCCCTAAATCGCCTGAAAAATGTGCTTTCTGTTACATCAGAAGCTTTTGATAGCTGTCCCCGGCGCTACGTTCCACTGCCCCCATCGTGCATGTTGCGCCGGGGAACATCCTCTCCCCTTCCACTGCATGCATGGAAATCTCGGCCACGGTTTTGCACCGCTACCGGAAATGGCCGTCTTTTGTTACGCCGAACACGCGACAAGCATGGATGCCTTTCGCATTGCCTTCGGCGGCGAAGCCACTAGTGTTTCGCTGCTATTCAAGAGGGAGAGGCATATGCGCGATTTTCAACAACCCGGACGCTCTGCGGTCTTTGCACAGAACGGTATCTGCGCCACATCGCACCCCCTTGCGGCCGGCGCTGCCATCGACATTCTGAAACGCGGCGGCAACGCCATGGATGCGGCCATCGCCGGGGCGGTTCTGCTCGGCATTTGCGAGCCGCAGATGACCGGGATCGGCGGCGATTGCTTTGTGCTATATACGCGTCCTGGCAGCGATGAAATCCACGCGCTGAACGGGTCCGGCCGGGCACCTGCCGCCGCCAATGCCGCAGATCTGCGCGCCGAAGGGCTGAGCGCCGTGCCGCTGCGCAGCCCGCATGCGGTTACCGTGCCGGGCGCCATCGACGCCTTTTGCCACCTGTCGCAGACCGAAGGCAAACTGGGCCTTGATGCGATCCTGTCCCCCGCAATCCACTATGCCGAAACCGGCGTTCCGGTAGCGCCGCGTGTTGCCTTTGACTGGGCCAATGACGCGGACACCCTGCAAGGCGCGGCCCGCGACAGCTATCTGATCGGGGGCAAGGTCCCGACCGTTGGGCAGATCTTCCGCGCCCCGGGCCAGGCCGAAGTTCTGCGCCGGATCGCCAAGGACGGTCGCGATGCCTTTTACACCGGTGAAATCGCCGAAGACATGGTTGCCGCGCTCAACGCGCTTGGCGGCGTGCACACGGTTGATGATTTCGCCGCTACCGCCTGCATGTCGGTGACGCCGGTTTCCGGCGATTACAAAGGCACCGATCTGGTCGAGCATCCGCCGAACGGTCAGGGCGCGACCGCCATCCTGATGCTGAATATCCTGAAACATTTCGACATCGCGGGCATGGACCCCTTTGGCGCCGAACGCGCCCATATCGAGGCCGAAGCCGCCAAGCTGGCCTATGATGCCCGCAACCGCTTCATCGCCGATGCCGATCATACCACCCGGCTGGACCACATGCTGGCGCCCGAAACCGCGGCCAAACTGGCCGCACTGATCGATCCGAAACGCGCCATGGCCGCCGCCGCCCCGCTGAGCGAGGCCGTGCACAAGGATACGATCTATATCACCGTGGTCGATAAGGACCGCATGGCCGTGTCGCTGATCTACTCGATCTTCCATGGCTTTGGCTCGGGCATCGCCTCAGACAAATTCGGCATCCTGCTGCAGAACCGGGGCGCCGGTTTCACCCTGGAAGAAGGCCACGCCAACGAATTGGGCGGTGGCAAACGGCCGATGCATACGATCATCCCCGGCATGCTGCGCCAGAACGGGCGTGTGACGATGCCTTTCGGTGTGATGGGCGGTGCCTATCAGCCCAATGGCCACGCGCGTTTCGTCTCCAACCTTACTGATTTCGGCATGGAGCCGCAGGCCGCCATGGACGCACCGCGTAGCTTCTCGGACGCAGGTGTCATGAAGGTCGAGCGTGGCTATTCCGACAAGGTGCGTCAGGAGCTGACCGAGATGGGCCACAAGGTGGAGATCCCCGAAACGGCGATTGGCGGCTCGCAGGGCATCCGCATCCACGATGGCGATCTGCTGGAAGGCGCCAGCGACCCGCGCAAGGATGGCTGCGCGCTCGGCTACTGATCCGGCCTCACCGGTGCTTCGCTGCAGCAAAGGCGCAGCGGGGCACCGGACGCGATCCGGTGGCTAGTTCAGCTGGTATTGCAGGGAATAGGCCGCGCCGTCGAATTTGCCGAACATTTCCGAAAGATCCGGATGGCTGATCGGTTCGCCGGAATAATCGGCAACCAGATTCTGCTCGGACACATAGGCCACGTAATAGGTCTGATCGTTTTCGGCCAGCAGATGATAGAAGGGTTGATCCTTCACCGGCCTGCTTTCTTCGGGAATGGATTCGTACCATTCCTCGGTATTTGCAAAGGCTGGATCGACGTCAAACACCACCCCGCGGAAGGGATGCTTCCGGTGGCGGACGACCTGGCCCAGGTTATATTTTGCGCGCGTTCTCAACATGGTCTTGCTGCCCCCGTCTTTTGTTACTAACGCGGATGCGCGGCAGATGTCCAACTCTTGAGGCAAATTTTCGAGGAAACAGACTGTGAACCTTGCTCTGACAGTGCTTGAAATCGTGGCCCCCGTCTTCCTGCTTGCCGGGGTCGGGTTCGCTTGGGTGCGGCTTGGATTTGAGTATCGGATTCAATTTGTTACCCGTCTGGCCATGACGCTGGCGGTGCCCTGCCTGATCTTCACAGCGCTGATGAAAACCGAGCTGGACAAGGCCGCGATCGGTTGGTTCGTGCTGGCTGCCCTTGCCGGGCATGCGCTGCTGGCATTGGCAGGCGCAGCACTGGTGCGCGTGATGCAGCTGGAGCGGCGCAGCTATCTGGCGCCCTTCATTTTCGGCAATACTGGCAACCTTGGCATTCCGCTGTCGCTCTTTGCCTTTGGCGAGGCGGGCCTTGGCTATGCGGTGGCGATGCTCGCGGTTTCTGCGGTGCTGTCCTTCACCTTTGGCATCTATCTGGTCGCCGGTGAAGGTGGCGGCAGCAAGGCGCTGCGTGAACCGATGGTCTGGGCCACGCTGCTGGGCGCGCTCTTTCTGTGGCAGGGCTGGCAGACGCCGCAATTCCTCACCAATGCGCTGGATCTGATCGGGCAAATGGCAATTCCACTGATGCTGATCACCCTTGGCGTTGCGGTGGCGCGGCTGACACCGGGCAAGACCGGCCTTGCCGTGTTGCTGTCGCTGATCAAGGTCACGCTCAGTGCAGCCATCGGCTGGGGGCTGGGGCTGGCATTCGGGCTCGATTACACGGCATTCGGCGTTCTGGTGCTGCAGCTGGCAACGCCCGTGGCGGTGACTTCTTACCTGCTGGCCGAAAAATTCGAAGCCGATGCGCAGGCGGTTGCTGGCATGGTGGTGGTTTCCACGCTAATGTCCGTTGCAGCTCTGCCTCTCCTGCTGTCCCTGCTTCTGGAAATGTGATTTCATCCACAGGCGCAATTCGCTAGACTGCCGCCAAAATAAAAAAGGCAGAGGCAATGAGCAGAATCATCGTCGCCCTGATCCTCCTGTTGGCGGTTGCCTCCTGTGGGGGTGGGTACAAGTCCCCGCCGCGCAATCTTGATAATGCCTGCAGCATTATCAAACAGCGGCCTGAATACCTGAAAGCCTTCCGCGCGACCGAACGGCGCTGGGGTGTTCCGGTGCACGTGCAGATGGCCACAATCTATCACGAGAGCCGTTTTGACGGCGATGCCCGCACGCCGCACAACTATCTTCTGGGCGTCATCCCGATGGGCCGCCAGTCGAGCGCCTATGGCTACAGCCAAGCCCTGGACGGCACCTGGGACGATTACCGGCGCGACACAGGACGCCGTCGGGCCAAGCGCGACCGGATCAAGGATGCCGCGGATTTCATGGGCTGGTACATGAACAAGAGCCGCGAAAAGAACGGCATCGCGCTTTATGATGCGCGCAATCAGTATCTCGCCTATCACGAAGGGCACAGCGGCTATGCCCGCGGCAGCTATCGTGCGAAATCCTGGCTGATGCGGGTGGCGAGCAAGGTGGAATCTCGCTCCTTGATGTATCAGGCGCAGCTGGCCACCTGCCGTAAGTTCCGCTGATCCCCCCGGGCACGTGCCACAACGAATTGGTTCCCTTCCGGGCTGCCCCAGGGAAACGCTTAGGGGGTACTCCCGCCAGTCTCGAACCCTTCTGCGAAGGGCCCTCCCCCGTTGGGCCCGGCACCGCCTGACGGCGGTGCGACCCGCGCCACGGGCGCCAGTGTTCCACGGAATGTTCAGATATCACCGAGCGCGCCACGCCCTGGCGTGGCGCCCGGCCCAACACCGCCAAGGGGTTCGGGCAAAGCCCGGGCACCCGTGGGGGCGGGATCATTCAGCTGTATGATTGACGGCCTACCGACAGACAAGGTCAGGCTCAACAGTAGTCAGCGGGATCCGCTGCCTGCGCCCGTGGTGAAGAGGAAGGAGGATAGCTTGCCCCCGGTTTCCAGGGCGCCCAGAACCACCGTCGTGCGGCCCCCGGCGCTGTCATGCACAACCCATTTGCGCAATTCGACCGGGTCATCGGTGAACATCAGCTCCAGCCCGCCGTATTCGGGGTTCTCCGGGTCCTGCGCCTGCAGGATCGTTGTCGTTCCGTCGAACTGGTGGCCCACAACCATATCGGCTTGCCCCAGATCCACAGTTTTGGCCAGGATGATCGACAGCGGCGTACGCTTCAGCGGATAAGTCTCCGGCGGCTGGTTCGATTTCGGATCGTGGATCACCACCGACCCGGCCCCAGCCACCACCGTGGCGCCATTTTCGCCATCATATTCGAACCGCATCCGGCCCGGCCGATGGATATACAGCTTGCCAGTGGACAGCGTGCCATCATCGTTGATCTGGGTAAAACTGGCCTCGGCCGTGGTCAGGGCGTTCAGGTAAGCCGACAGTTCCGACAGGCTCAGCTTCTCTGCCGCCCAGGCAGCAGGGGCACACAGGATCAGCGCCGCGACAAGTGCAATCTGTTTCATGACCCTTAGATAAGCCCTGACTGTGGAAAAGGAAGAGCCACCCGCCGCTGCGGGAGACCCTGCGCACCCATCCGCCGATCTACTGTTCGGGGACCAGGATTTCCCGTTTGCCGACATGGTTCGCCGGAGACACCAGCCCTTCGTCCTCCATCTGCTCAACCAGACGCGCGGCCTTGTTATAGCCGATCGCCAGTTTGCGCTGGATGTAAGAGGTAGAGCACTTGCGGTCCTTGATCACGATCTGCACGGCGGAGTCATACAGCGCATCCTCGCCCGTGGTATTGCCGCCGGTGGACAGCCCCAGAACCGCGTCGATGTCGTCGGCCTTCTCGTCATCCGGGCCATCCAGAACCGTGCCCACATAGGCAGGCGGGCCGAATTGCTTCAGATGGGTGACGACTTCCTCGACCTCTTCATCCGACACGAAGGGACCGTGGCAGCGGGTGATCTTGGCCCCGCCCGCCATGTAAAGCATGTCCCCCATCCCCAGCAGCTGCTCGGCGCCCATTTCGCCAAGGATGGTGCGGCTGTCGATCTTACCTGTCACCTGGAAGGAAATCCGGGTGGGGAAGTTCGCCTTGATGGTACCGGTGATCACATCGACCGAGGGACGCTGAGTGGCCATGATCAGGTGAATACCCGAAGCCCTCGCCATCTGCGCCAGACGCTGAATACAGGCTTCGATTTCCTTGCCCGCCACCATCATCAGGTCGGCCATCTCGTCGACGATCACAACGATATAGGGCAGTGCCTCGGGTGCGAACTCTTCAGTCTCGAACACTGGCTCGCCCGTGTCATCGTCAAACCCGGTCTGCACCGTGCGGGAGAACATCTCGCCCTTGGCAAGCGCCTCTTTCACGCGACCATTGTAGCCTGCGATATTGCGCACGCCCATCTTGGACATCTTGCGATAGCGGTCTTCCATCTCGCCCACGACCCATTTCAGGGCGACGACCGCCTTTTTCGGATCGGTCACAACAGGCGACAGAAGATGCGGAATGCCATCATAGACAGAGAGTTCCAACATCTTGGGGTCGATCATGATCAGGCGGCATTCATCCGGTGTCAGCTTGTACAGCAGCGACAGGATCATGGTGTTGATCGCCACCGATTTACCGGACCCGGTGGTACCCGCGATCAATAGGTGCGGCATCTTCGAAAGGTCCGCCACCATGGCGTCGCCACCGATATCCTTGCCCAGCGCCAGCGGCAGGTTCTGGGTGCCATCGCCATAATCGCGGCTCGACAGGATTTCGCGGAAGCTGACCATTTCCCGTTTTTCATTGGGCAGTTCGATGCCGATCACCGAGCGGCCCGGCACGGTCGAAACACGCGCCGACAGGGCCGACATGGAGCGGGCGATATCATCCGCCAGACCGATCACCCGACTGGCCTTCAGGCCCGGCGCTGGTTCCAGTTCGTACATGGTGACGACGGGGCCGGGACGGACCGAGACGATCTCCCCCTTGACGCCATAGTCATCGAGCACCGATTCCAGCATCCGCGCGTTCTCTTCCAGCGCCTCATCGCTCAGATGATGACGCTCGACCGCCGCAGGATTGGCCAACAGCGACAGCGGCGGCAGGTCGAAATCACTAGAATCGTTCTCTTCAAAGGCCAGCCGCGGCTGGGCTTCCGCCTTGGCGCGGGTCGACGGCTCCGGCGCGCGGCGCTGGGGCTGCTCCACAACCACCTTGCGCGGCTCTGCCACCGGGATGGTCAGGCCCTCGGCGGGTTGCTCCGCCCGAGCCGTGATCGCGGGCTCAGCGGTTTCAGCAGGCGCGTAGGTCGGCAACTCCTCGGCTGGGACCCGATCGGGCTCCAGATCGGCGCCATATCCGGTGTCTGCTGCAGGCGCCCCAACGGTCGGCGCGGGCGGAACCTGCGACAGCCCGGGGGCGGCAGGCGCCTCGGCACTGAATTCTGCCGGAGCAGCAGGGGCATGCGCTGCGGTCAGTGGTGGTTCGGGCGGCAGCCCCGCATGGGGCGCGGGATCGGGATTGAAGACCAGCGGCTCAGGGCGGCGACCGCGCCCCTTGGTCAGGGGCAGGTTCGGATCGGGTTCCGGCGGCTGCCCAGCAGCGCGACGCACACGCACGGCATTTGCGATCTTCTGCGAAATCCGGTCATCACCCGGCAGATCCTCATCACTGATCTGCGGTGCGCTCTCGACCAACTCGGGCTGCGGCATCGGCGCATTAGCCAAATCGGGATCAGCGCGGCGGATCAGATTGGGCACCCGAGAGAACAATCCGGTTTTTGTCGGTGCGGCAGGCGCTGCGACCTCGATCGGCGGAGGCGCAGTCACATCGGTTTCGAACATCTGAGGCTCTTCCTCCTCCTGTACGAACCAGGCCGTATCATCCTCGGCGGCCCTTGCCTGTTCTGCGGCGGCAGCGCGTTTTTCACGATAGGACAGCGCCGCCTGGACACCGCTGGAGGCGCCACGACCCAGAAGGCTGGCAAGCGTGCCATAGGCCAGGATAAGACCGACCAGCAGGAACCGTCCGGCCCGCTGCAGTTCCGCACGCGAAAAGCCGCAGACAAACGTGCCAAGCGCCAGCATGCCAATGGCCATCAGCAGCGACATCAGCTTGACCGCGAAATGCGAACTGATCGGCACCAGCGTCAGAAGCGCCCCCATCACGGTATCGCCAAACAGACCTCCAAGGCCAAAACTATGAGTGGCGCGCCATTCTGCGCCCGGCACCAGCGTCGCTGCATAGACCGAGCCCACGGCGATCAGAACCGGTGCAAAGACAATCCGCCCGATGACCCGCTCGGCGCCCTGATGCAGCAGGAAGCGAACACCCCAGGCCAGCAGCGTCACCGCGAGGGCCACGCCGCCCCAACCGACAACCATGAACAGCGGCGCCGCCACAGAAGCCCCCGTCCGGCCCATCCAGTTCTGAACCGGCGCATCGGTGGAGACCATCCAGTTGGGATCATCCGGCGTATAAGAGCCGATCATCGCGGCGGCCATCAGGCCCAGCCCCAGAAGAGCGATCCCGATCAGTTCCTTACCGCGCTTTTCGATGGCTGCCTGCATGTTGCTGTCAAGCAACGGATCGCGGCTGCGGGTTTGAAATGCCATGCCTACCTCGGTTCCATTTTTCGGCGCCTGCCCCGCTTGTGCCGCGGGATCCTGGCATCCGGTGGTCTATTGATTTTGGCCGCGCGCCCCCAGCCGGGGCCGCGTGGCAGTCGTATCAGTACAGACAACTGCGCAGGGTGGTCAGCGCAGTCTGTGTTGCCTCCGCCGGGGCGACCAGCGCCACGCGGATATATCCTTCGCCCGGGTTCTGCCCCGGCGCGCCTTGCGCCAGATAGGCGCCTGGCAGCACCCGCACGCCCGTCTCTTTCCAGAGCTTCAGCGCTGCCGCCTCGCCGCCGTCCTTGACCGGCAGCCACAGGAAGAACCCCGCTTCGGGGGACATGTAGCCATCCAGACCGTCAAACACCTGATCGGCGATCTGGTATTTCTCCTGATAGAGCGCACGGTTTTCCTCTACGTGCGCCTCATCGGCCCAGACACGCGCTGCCGCAGCCTGCAACGGGCCGGGCATCGGTGCGCCGCTATAGGCGCGCAGCTGCTTGATGCGGGCAATGCATTCGGGGCCGCCCGCGATCAGACCGGCACGCAGCCCGGGCAGATTCGAACGTTTCGACAGGGAGTTGAACAGCACCACACGTTCGGGATCGGCGCCCAGCTCCTGCGCCACAGTCAGCGCACCCACGGGCGGGCTGTCGCGATAGATTTCGGAGTAGCATTCGTCGGCGAAAATGCGGAAATCATGCTTTTCCGCCAGCCGGATCAGATCGGCCCAGTAGTCGCGCGTGGCCACTGCGCCCTGCGGGTTGGCAGGCGAGCAGATATAGGCCACCGCTGTACGGTCCAGCACCTCGGTCGGCAGGCTGGCGTAATCGGGCAGATGATCGGTTTCGGCCGTGGCAGGCACAAACACCGGCTCGGCCCCGACGGAAATCGTCGCCACCATGTAAACCTGATAAAACGGATTCGGGATCAGCACCGCTGGACGGGCGCCGTTCTTGGTTTCCGGACACAGGGCCATCGCCGCATTGTAGAGCCCTTCGCGGGTGCCGTTGAGCGCCATCACCTGCCGGTCCGCATCCATCTTCACGCCATAGCGGCGCGCGATCCAGTCAGACATTGCGCCGCGCAGTTCCTCGGAGCCTTCGTTTGGCGGGTAGTTGTTAAACCCGGCCGCGTTCTCCGCGATCACATCCGTGACCCAGGCGGGAAAGGTGTGTTTCGGCTCACCAATGGTCATATGCACCACATCCCCGCCGGGCGTATGGTGGTCAAGCAGCGCTCGCAGACGCGGAAACGCATAGGGCGGCAGGTTCGAAAACCGCTCTGGGAAGTTCATCACAATTGCCTCAGTTTCGGGATCATTCGTGCCCCGTTTGCAGATAAGGTACAGAGCGTGGGCGCCTGCGTCCAGCGGCATAGGGCACCCACGGTCCAGTTGTGCTTTTGCAACAACGTGCAGCAGCTTTCAGATCAGCACAGCGCCGCCTCGACGCTGGCCCCGATCCGCAACAGTGCCTCTTCGCAATCCGGTTGCCCCAATAGCTGCAAGCCGCAGCTGGGTTTACTCGTGGGCAAGGACAGCGCGCAAAGCCCCATCAGGTTGCCGATCCGGGTATTGCGCAGGGTCAGAAGATTGGCCCGGACGTAATAGTCATGATCGCTTTGCAGTTGTGCCATGTTCGGCGGCAGAATCGGGCAGGAGGGCGTCAGAACCGCGTCAAAGCCCGCCACCGCCTGATCCCAGACCATCCGGCATTGTTCCAGCTTGGCCCAGGCCGCCACATAATCGGGACCACTGTGCTGACCGCCAGCACGGAACCGCTCCAGGATTTCGGCAAACATCAGATCCGGGCTCGCCTCGATCACATCCTTCCACAGACCATAAGCCTCTGTGGTATAAAGAATTCCGCTCAGATCCATGGCGTCCTGCAGCTCCGGCACCTCCAGCGGTACGATCTCAGCGCCGGCCGCCTTCAGCTTGCCCAGACACTCCACATGGGCAGCGGCAACCTCAGGCTCCAGATCATCGCGCGCCACGGTGCGCAGATCGGCAAAGCGGCGCCCCTGCAGCGACGGTGGGTTGCGCAGGTCCGGCCCCCCCGTGCCCTCCAGCAGCCCCAGCATCAGGCCCGCATCTTCGACCGAACGCGCCAGCGGACCGACAGTGTCGAACTTCAGGCACAGTGGCACCACGCCCTCTAGGCTGATCCGACCTGCCGTGGTCTTAAGCCCCACAAGGTTGTTCCAGGCCGAAGGGATGCGCACCGAACCGCCGGTGTCCGAGCCAATACCGCAGGCCGCCAGCCCAAAGGCCACCGAAGCCGCCGCGCCAGAGGACGATCCCCCCGGCGCCGCGCCCTCATCATTGACGCAGGGCGGGGTTTCCTTAACCGGGTTCAGCCCCAGCCCGGAGAAGGCCAGCTCGCTCATGTGGGTTTTGCCCAGGCAGACGGTGCCCATGGCGGTGGCATTGGCCAGAACCCGTGCGTCCTGATCCGGCACCCGGCCTTTGAGCAGGTCCGATCCCGCCTCGGTACCGGTTCCGGCACTGTCGAACAGGTCTTTCCAGCTGATCGGCACCCCATCCAGCGGCGAGCGCCGCAAATCCATCCGCGCCCGCTCGGCCGCGGCTTCCGCTTCGGCCAGGGCGCGCTCATGCGTAACCACGGTATAGATCCGGTCGCGCAGCGGATGCGCGTCAATGGCCTCCAGATAGCATTTGGTCAGCGCAACAGGATCGATCTCCCCTGCCCCAATGCCGCGCCCCAGATCCGCAGCCGTCATCTTCAGCCAGTCCTGCATCCGCAAAGTCTCCCGTCGCGTGTTCCATATGTTTTGCCGGGGACGGTAACGGCAGCAGCGCTGAGGGACAATCCCGCGCACCTGCAAGACCGGACAATGCGATGGACATTCCGAATGCAAGGCGCATATTGCAGGGCATGAAGAACAGCTCCGATATCCTGATTGTCGGCGGCGGGCTGAACGGCCCTGCCCTGGCCCTGGCGCTGGCCCAGACTGGCCACAGCGTCACCGTCATTGATGCGCTGCCCAAGGTCGCCCTGAAGGACGAAGGCTTCGACGGGCGCGGCTATGCGCTGGCGCTGGCCTCCAAACGTCTGCTCGACCGGATCGGCGTTTGGCAACACGTCGCGGACAAAGCGCAGCCGATGCTGGAGATCAAGGCCTCCGACGGACACGCCGGAGAGGGGCCCGCGCCGTTCTTCATCCATTTCGACCATACCGAGATCGAAGACGGGCCGATGGGCTATATGGTCGAGGACCGTTTTCTACGCCGCGCCTTTCAGCAAGCGATGGAGGACGCGCCCCGGATCACCACGGTGAATGGCCGCCGCGTGGTGGCGCAGGCACCGGATCAGAGCGGCGTCACCCTGACGCTGGATGATGGCGCCGAGCTGCGCGGTCGCATGCTGGTCGGCTCGGACGGACGCAAAAGCGGCACCGCCGCCCGCGCCGGGATCAAACGCACCGGCTGGGACTACGGCCAGACCGCGCTGGTCTGCGCCATCGACCATGAAAAACCCCACCACGGCATCGCGCATCAGTTCTTCATGCCAGCGGGGCCGCTGGCCATCCTGCCCCTGCCCGGCAACCGCTCCTCCATCGTCTGGAGTGAAAAGACAGAGACCGCTGAAGCCATTCAGGGCCTGAACGACGCCGATTACATCGCCGCACTGAAACCCCGGTTTGGCGATTTCCTGGGTGAGATTTCGCTGGCAGGTAAACGCTTTACCTATCCGCTGAACCTGACGCTCGCCAACAGTTTTATCGGGGACCGCATGGCGCTGATCGGCGATGCGGCCCACGGCATGCATCCAATTGCTGGTCAGGGTCTCAACGCCGGGCTGCGCGATGTCGGCGCCCTCGCCGAGGTGCTGACCGAGGCCACCCGGCGCGGCGAGGATATCGGATCATCGCTGGTGCTGGACCGCTATCAGCAGTGGCGCCGCTTTGACACCGCAACGCTGGCGCTGGCGACGGATACCTTCAACAAGCTGTTCTCGAACGACAACCCGCTGCTGCGGCTTGGTCGCGATATCGGCATGGGTCTGGCAGGCACCGTCCCGGGCCTGCGCCGCGGCTTCATGCGCGAAGCCGCCGGGCTGACCGGCGATCTGCCGCGACTGTTGCAGGGCAAACCCATCTGATCAGGACGCAACCGCGCCGCCCGTTAGTGCGGCGCCGGGCCCAAGTCCCAACCTCTTGCTT
The DNA here is from genome assembly GCF_041008785.1 of Pseudophaeobacter sp. 1A16562. Lineage (NCBI taxonomy): Bacteria > Pseudomonadati > Pseudomonadota > Alphaproteobacteria > Rhodobacterales > Roseobacteraceae > Pseudophaeobacter > Pseudophaeobacter sp. 1A16562. The sequence goes on from NZ_JAXGFT010000005.1 coordinate 113,619, forward strand.
GGGCGCAGCCAAAGGACAGGCCGGACGCGGGAGTATCCCGGCTTCGCCTCACTCCAGCGGGCGGGCCTCGTCCACCAGCATCACCGGGATCCCATTGCGGATCGGGAAGGCCAGATTGGCAGGTTTGGAAATCAGCTCCTGCGCAGCGGCGTCGTATTCCAGAACTGCATTGGTCACCGGGCAGACCAGCGCCTCCAGCATGCGACGGTCAAAGGCGGGCGCGGCGGTGTGTTCTTCACTCATTGCAGGGGGTCCTCACTTGAACCGCTTCGCAAAGCGAATTCGATCAGGGTGACAAGGGTTTCGCGCCTTGTGGCAAGGCAGGGCGCCTCTAGCAAGGCCTGTTTGTCCTCGGGGTCGAAATCCAGCAGCATCGACAGGGAATTGATCAACAGCTCGTCATCGGCCTCCTGCAACGATTCCCAATCCGTCGACAGGCCGCGTGCCGCGAAAAAGCGTTCCAACAGCTCCAGCAGGTCCCCCCGTTCGAACCCGCAATCCGGTTCGCTCCGGCCCAGATCACCCTCAAAGCCGCTCCAATTCACCTCGCAGCGACGGTAGGGCGTGAAGCCATCGCATTCTTGCACCACCCGGAACCGGGATATCCCGGAGAGGGTGATCAGATAGCGCCCGTCATCGGTTTCGGAAAATTGCGATATGCGCCCGGCACAGCCGATGGCATGCAGCCCCTCGGCATCACCGCTGCGCAGCGGACAGGGCTGTACCATCCCGATCAGCCGCGTGCGCGTCTTCAGCGTGTCTTCCAGCATCTGAAGATAACGCGGTTCGAAGATATGAAGGGGCAGCTTTGACCGGGGCAGCAATAGCGCCCCGGGCAAGGGAAACACGGGAATCGTGTCAGGCAGATCTGCAGGCTTAAACATAGCCTTCAGTTTAGCGCGCAGGTGCCTTTAGGCAAATATCATCGAGCTCAGCTTGCGGCGCCCGTTCAGAACAACCGGATCGTTGGCAGGCAACGCCTCGAAGATGGTGAAGAGCTGCGCCTTGGCCGCGCCGTCGTTCCATTCGCGATCACGGCGGAACAGCTCCAGAAGTTCGGTCACCGCCGCCTCGGCATCACCAGCCGCATGCAGAGCCTGCGCCAGATCGAAACGCGCTGCATGGTCGGCCGGGTCGGCTTCGACCTTGGCGCGCAGATCGGCTACCGGACCGGCATTCTGCGCCTGACGGGCCAGCTCGATCTGGGCCCGAGCCGCTTCGATCTCGGGCGCGTCGGAAATCTCGGCAGGCGCGCCGTTCAGGATTGCCTCGGCCTGATCCAGATCTTCCATCGCGATATGCGCCCGCGCCAGACCACCATAGGCGGCGGCGTTCTTGTCATCCTCGCCCAGAACCGCGGCAAAGGTCTGCGCCGCATCGGCCGCTGCGCCTTCGGCGAGCATTTCCTCAGCCGCCTCCAGCGCCTCACCAAGGCCACCGCCTGCTTCCCCGCCTGCGGCCTCAATCACCTTTTTCAGGAAGGCGTCGATTTCGCTTGGCGGTAGCGCGCCCTGGAACATGTCGATCGGGCGGCCCTGCACAAAGGCCACCACTGTGGGGATCGATTGCAGCGGCAGCCCCTGCTGCGCCAGTGCCTGCGCCAGACGCTGGTTCTGGTCCACATCGATCTTGGCCATGGTGACCGCGCCATTGGCGCGCGTGACTGCCGCCTCCAGCGCCGGACCCAATGTCTTGCAAGGGCCACACCAGGGCGCCCAGAAATCGACGATCACCGGCGCCTGCATCGAGGCCTCGACCACGTCCTGCATAAAGGTCGCCTCTGTGACGTCCTTGATCAGATCACCTGCGGGCGTGGGCGCGCCCGCGCCTCCGAGAATATCCATCATGCTCTTGTTCTCCGTTTGGAACTTGCCCCCTATATGGAATCCCAAGGCCAAGAAACCAAGAGAGGAGTTGCCGCGTGCCGGTTCCGCGCATCGACATCTTTGCCCTGTCCGAGCGCCTGATGGCTATGGACGACGCGGCCTGGGCCCGTCACGCAAACCCGCTGAGCGTTTATAGCCGGGTGTCGATCCTCCCGCTTATGACCCTCGCGGTCTGGTCTCATCTCTGGCTCGGGTGGGGCGCTTTGGCGCCGGTTGCTCTGGTACTGATCTGGACATGGTGGAACCCGCGCGCCTTTGGCCCGCCAGCCACAACCGACAGCTGGGCAGCGCGGGGCACCTTCGGCGAACGGGTCTTTCTGAACCGTGCCAAGGTGCCGATCCCACCGCATCACGCGCAATGGGGCCAGAATCCTGACCCTGGTCTCCGGGGTGGGCGTTGTTCCGTGGGTTTACGGGGTGTGGCAGCTGGAACCAGGTCTGACACTGTTCGGTCTCAGCCTGATGGTCGGCGGAAAACTCTGGTTCTTTGACAGGATGGTCTGGCTATATCAGGACATGCAAGCGCAACGCCCGGAATATGCAAAATGGCTGCACTGATGGCACGCCCTCCCGCGCCCGCAGACGCCCCATGGGGCGCCTTCATGCGGCCTTGGGCCGGGCAGCGCGTTACCGCGCTGCTGTTTCTCCACGACGGTGACTTCTGAACACGGCACCGCGCCGTGCGTCAGCACGGCGCCCGGCCCAACTGCGGCAGGGCAATCAACGATTGCTCCAAGGCAGGCGGGAGCGCCCCACCCTCTGCCTAGAGGTCGAAGGTGGCAAAGACCGGTGCGTGATCGCTGGGTTTTTCCCAACCACGGGCGTCCCGCAGAACGCGGCTAGAGTGACCTGCGCTGGAAATGTCGCCCGTCGCCCAGACATGATCCAAACGCCGTCCCTTATCCGCTGCATCCCAGTCCTTTGCCCGGTAGGACCACCAACTGTAGAGGCGCCCATCGGGGATGTCCTGCCGGGTGATATCGACCCAGTCGCCTGCATCCTGCGTCTCGGCGAGGTGTTCGACCTCGACCGGGGTGTGGCTGACGATCTTCAGCAGTTTCTTGTGGTCCCAGACATCGTCTTCGCGCGGGGCGATGTTAAGGTCGCCGACCAGAATGGATTTCTGTGGCTTTTCGCGGTGAAACCAATCCCGCATGCCAGTGAGGTAGTCGAGCTTCTGACCGAATTTCTCGTTGATCTCGCGGTCGGGTTTGTCGCCGCCGGCCGGGACGTAAAAGTTGTGGATGGTGACGCCATTGTCCAGCTGACCTGCAATATGGCGGGCATGGCCCAGATCGGCAAAATCCATGCTGCCGACCTCGGTGATGGGCATCCGCGACAGGATGGCGACGCCGTTGTACCCCTTCTGCCCCCGCGCGATCATGTGGGTATAGCCAAGCGCGGCAAAGCCCTCCATCGGGATCTTGTCGACCGGGCTCTTGCACTCTTGCAGGCACAGGACATCGGGCGCCTCTTCCTGCAGCAGCTTCAGCACGATCGGCTCGCGCAGGCGGACAGAATTGATGTTCCAGGTGGCAAGGGTAAAGGGCATTGCGCGTCTCTTTCGTAACAGCGGGTCATGGCAGCGGCTCGGCGCCATTCTTGCCCTTCCGGCCCGCCGGATACCAGAGCCTATTTCCCTGGCTTCCCCCATCACTCCCGGAAGTCCGCAGACAAAAAAAGGCCGGGCGCAAGGCCCGGCCCAGTCCAACAGGGAGGTGCATATCATGACCCGGATATGCGCGGGATGGGATCAGGGTAAAGATGACTGACAGACAGATCTTTGATCTGCGTCAACAGCTTTTCCCCGCAGGTTTCAAGCCCCGAACTGTCACAATCCGGTCAGGTCGACAGGCGGTAGCCACCGGATTCCGTTACCAGAATACGGGCATTGGAGGGATCGGGTTCGATCTTCTGGCGCAGGCGATAGATATGGGTTTCCAGCGTATGGGTGGTCACGCCGGCATTATAGCCCCAGACCTCGTGCAGCAGCACATCGCGCGCCACCACACCGTCGTTCGACCGGTAGAGGAACTTCAGGATGTTGGTTTCCTTCTCGGTCAGGCGAATCTTGCGGTTGTCCTCTGTCTCCATCAGCTTCATCGCCGGTTTGAAGGTATAGGGACCCAACGCAAAGACGGCGTCTTCGGACTGTTCATGGGTGCGCAGCTGGGCGCGGATCCGAGCCAGCAGCACCGGGAATTTGAACGGCTTGGTCACATAGTCATTGGCGCCCGCGTCAAGGCCGAGAATGGTATCGGCGTCGCTGTCATGGCCGGTGAGCATCAGGATCGGTGCCTTGACGCCCTGTTTGCGCAGCAGGCGGCACAGCTCGCGACCATCTGTATCGGGCAGCCCCACGTCGAGGATCACCAGATCATAGAGCGCTTCCTTGGCCCGCTCCATGGCGGCCTGACCGTTCTCTGCTTCGAAGACATCAAAGTCCTCGGTCATGATCAGCTGCTCGCTCAGCGCCTCGCGCAGATCGTCGTCATCGTCTACCAGCAAAATCTTCTTCAGTTGCGCCATGGCGGTGTCCTCCAGTTCGTGTGCAGACAGATGCGGTCAGCATCCCCCAACGACAAGGTATGCTGCAGAAGTTTCACGCCCTCGTGTCCGTCAGACAGGAATTGTTTCACTTCCGTTGCATTTGGGCCTAGGTAAGGGCTGTTATAATGTCACGAACTTCCGGATGGTCGCATGAGCCTGATGCCCACCATGATTGAATTGCTGGCCCGCGCACGGGTCGATTTGCGCATGGGCCTGCCCGTGGTGCTGGAGGGTGGCGACAGCGCGGCGCTGGCGATTGCCGTCGAAAGCCTGACGCCCGAGCGGCTAACGGAGCTTCTGGCCCTTGGCCCGGTGTCGCTGGCGCTGACCGCCCGGCGCGCCGAAACCCTGAAGGCGCGCGCCTATGATGAGGATCTCGCGCGCATCCAAGTCCCCGCTCAGGCCTCCTTGCAGTGGATACAGGCGCTGGCCGATCCCGCCGATGATCTCAATACGCCGATGAAAGGCCCGCTCACCAGCCTGCGCGACGGATCCGCCGAACTGCACCGTCTGGCGATTGCCCTGGTGAAATCAGCGCGGCTGCTGCCTGCGGCGCTACTGGTGCCCGTCAACACGGCCCCCCAATTCGCATCCGAGCACGGGTTGACCCGAATCGCCCGGGCTGCTGCCGAACCGCTGCTCAGCCAAAGCTCACCCCTGCATCCGGTGGCCGCCGCCCGCCTGCCGATGGTCGCTGCCGAGGCGGGCCGGTTACACATCTTCCGCCCCGAAGATGGCGCCGAGGAACATTATGCGGTCGAAATCGGTCGCCCCGATCGTAGCAAACCCGTGCTGGCGCGGCTGCATTCGGCCTGTTTCACAGGCGATGTTCTGGGCTCGCTGAAATGCGACTGCGGACCGCAGCTGCGCGGGGCACTGGCGCAGATGGGAGAAGAAGGCGCAGGCGTGCTGCTTTACCTCAACCAGGAAGGCCGCGGCATTGGCCTGGCTAACAAGATGCGCGCCTACAGCCTGCAGGACCAGGGCTTTGACACCGTCGAGGCAAACCACCGGCTGGGGTTTGAGGATGACGAGCGCGATTTCCGCCTTGGCGCTGCGATTCTGAAAGAGATGGGATTCAGCTCCGTCCGGCTGATGACCAACAACCCCAACAAGATTGCCATGATGGAAAAGACCGGCATCGCGGTGGCTGAACGGGTGCCGCTGAAGGTTGGCGAAAACACCCATAACGCGGGCTACCTCGCGACCAAGGCGGCGAAATCCGGGCATCTCTTGTGATGCCCCCCGCGCTGTCGCCCCGGGATCTGGTTCTGACCCCGCGCGGTCTGCGCTTCATGGGGCGCCTCCTGCCCTGTGCCATCGGCAAGGGCGGGCTGACCCAGAGCAAGCGCGAAGGCGACGGCGCCACGCCCGTGGGCGTACATCGCATCGCCGGGATGCTCTACCGTCCGGACCGCATGCTGCCCCCCACGGATTGGGCGGTACCTATCGGGCCGGGGGATCTGTGGTCGGACGATGTGAGGGACCCCGATTACAACCTGATGGTCCGCGCGCCGCACGGTTTCAGCCACGAGCGCCTGCGCCGCGCCGATCCCCTATATGATCTGGTGCTGATCACTGACTGGAACTGGCCCAACGCGGTCAAGGGGCGCGGGTCGGCCATCTTTATCCACCAGTGGAGGAGGCCCGGTTATCCGACCGAAGGCTGCCTTGCCTTCAGCCGCAGTGATCTTCGCTGGATCGCGCAGCGGCTCCGTCCCGGCAGCCGGGTAATTATTCCGCCGGTTTGACCCGCTCGCCAAAAATCGCCGAGCCGACCCGCACATGGGTAGCGCCAAGCGCGATGGCAGTCTCGAAATCGCTGCTCATGCCCATCGACAGGCCGTCCAGCCCGTTACGCGCGGCGATCTTAGCCAGTAGCGCGAAATGCAGCGCCGGTTCCTCGTCCACCGGGGGAATGCACATCAACCCCTTGATGGGCAGATCCAGCGCCCGGCATTCGGAGATGAAGGCATCTGCATCGGCTGGAAGAATACCGGCCTTCTGCTCTTCCTCGCCGGTGTTGACCTGAATGAACAGATCCGGGCAATGGCCCAGCTCCTGCGCCAGCCGGGCGATGGCCTTGGCCAGTTTGGGACGGTCAACCGAATGGATGCTGTCAAAAAGCTCCATCGCCTGACGGGCCTTGTTGCTTTGCAAAGGGCCGATCAGATGCAGATCGATCCCGTCGAACCGTTCAGCGAAGCCCGGCCATTTCCCAGCCGCCTCCTGCACGCGGTTTTCGCCAAAACAACGGTGGCCTTCTTCCAGCACCGCTTCGACCCGCTCGTTGGGCTGCACCTTGGACACCGCGATCAGATGAACCGAGCCCGGCGCGCGGCCTGCGGCCTCTTCTGCCTTTGCGATGCGTGTCTTGATCTCTTCCAGGGACATGGTCGGCCTCCGAGCGATGAAAGTGCGGTTCGGTCTCGGCGCAGAGAAACACTGTTTGTCGGCAAATGTTAAGAGGCAAAAGAAAAGGGCGAGCCTGCAAGCAGGCCCGCCCCCAATTTCACGCTAAGCGTGGTTCAGCTTAGAAGCTGAAGTACACACCAGCTTGGAACTGGTTGTCGTCGTCGGCTTCGTCAACGTAACCGGCAACCACGGTGGCGCCGCCACCCAGGTCGTACTGGTAGTTGATGCCGAAGGAGGTGCCGTCAACGCCGCCGTCACCTTTAACGGTGGACACGGAGCCCGGTGCGTCTGCGGAGTTCACCCAGACCAGAACGTTCGACGCTGCGCCGATGTCCATGTTGCCTTCCAGGGTGAAGCTGTCGACCTGGTCGGTGGAACCGTAGGCCAGTTTCGCGCCGAATGCACCGAAGTTACCGCCAGCAGCAGCAAAGGTGATGTCGTTCAGCGGAACGGAGGAGGACTGCATCGCTGCGGTGACATAGTAGTCGCCGAAGGAGTAAGTCGCCATCACGCCGGTGCGGTCTTCGCCGCCTGCGGAACCGGCAACGGTGCCGCCGTTACGCTGGGAGTAGGACACGTGACCGGTGAAGCCGCCTGCGGAGTACAGAACTTCGATGCCGTTGGAGCCAGCGCCAGCGGAGGAGTATGCGTCCCAGTTGAACACGGTGCCGCCGTTGGTTTTGATGGCAATCTGGTGGAAGCCCATGCCGTCGATGCCGGTACCAGCCGAACGGGTGCCGGTTGCGTACAGACCGGGTGCGTTTTCAACCGCGCCGATGATGTTGCCAACGTTCACGGTCACGCCGTTGTACGACACGCCAAAACGTGCGCCGTTGAATGCGCCGGTGCCGGCAACGCCGTCACGGCTTTCAGCCTGTGCGCGGTAGCGAGCGTTGAATGCAACGCCAGCGTCGGTTTCGGCGGTCATGTCGAACTGCAGGCGCAGACGGCTGGTGATGTTGGTTTTGGAACGGCCAACAACGCGCTCGTTTGCGGAGTTGTAGTCCAGACCGAAACGGCCGTAACCGGACATGCTGACTTCAGCAGCAGCCATGCCCGCGGTTGCGATCAGCGCGGTGGTCGCGAAGAGAACCTTTTTCATAGTTTTTCCCTCGGTTTTCAATTCACATGCCCAAACCGGGGAATCCGGCGTGGGTATGACAAGGGGTTTCGCTCTTTCGGCCCCGGTTTGGCAAGAGCCGCCCATTGGCCGCCGATCATTGTGGCCTGTGCTGGTGCAGCTTTGCCACAGTAGTAAATGCCGCCCCGATTTCGCCGCTCCCGCGCGGCTAAGCCATAGGGACAATATACTTTAATCACCGGCAGACCGCAGCCAGACTGTGACCAAGCGCTGCAACGCCATCTCTCTGTCTTCCGTTGATACCATAACCTCTGCGGCCCAGCACAGCCGCCGCATAATCTCCTGCAAGGACCTCATCAGGCTGCCCAGGATCCGATTCGGTGCAGTGCACCCGGATGCTAAAGCCCTTGCTCAGCTTGCTGCCCATGCGATAGGACTGCCTCAAGTCAAAGGCTCCGGGAGCGGCTATGAAACTGCATAAGATATTTCAGGCGACCTTGATCGGCGCATTGTGCCTGAGCGTTGCCGCCTGCGGCGGGCGCGGCAAAGATCGTCCGGCCAACACCAGCGTTGCGCAGGAATTCAACAACGACGTAGACGCCGCAAAGAGCGATAAATCCTCGATCTGGGATGTCTTTGGCGGCAAGCCCGACCAGAAGGTTCAGGTCAACCGCTACCTGTGGAACGCCAGCATTGATGTGCTGAGCTTCCTGCCGGTGCAAAGCGTTGATCCCTTCACCGGCGTCATCATCACCGGTTATGGCACCCCGCCCGGCGGCGGACGTTCCTATCGCGCCACTGTCCATATCAAGGACCCGGCGCTGGACGCGCGTTCGCTCAATGTCTCGCTTCATTCCAAGGGGGGGCCGGTCAGCGCCTCGACAACCCGCGCCGTCGAAGATGCGATTCTGTCCCGTGCGCGCCAGCTGCGCATCGCAGACAAAAAGTTCTGACCCCTCTGCCCTCTGGAAAGCCGCAGAAAACATCAGTATCACCAGCGCCGGGCCCCATCGCCCGGCGTTTTCATTCTAAAGGACCGCATCCATGTCGCGTTACTCTGCCTCTGAGATCGAAGCAAAATGGCAGGAGGCCTGGGAAAAGGCCGGAATCTTCCAGGCCAAACGGACGGCAGACAAGCCGAAGTATTACGTGCTGGAGATGTTCCCCTATCCGTCGGGGAAGCTGCACATGGGGCATGTGCGCAACTACACCATGGGCGACGTGATCGCGCGCTACAAAATTGCAACCGGCCACAACGTACTGCACCCGATGGGGTTTGATGCCTTTGGCATGCCTGCAGAAAACGCCGCCATGGCCTCGGGCGGGCACCCCAAGGACTGGACCTACGCCAATATCGACACCATGGTCGAACAGATGCAGCCGCTGGGCCTGTCTCTGGACTGGTCGCGGATGTTCGCCACCTGTGACGAGGAATATTACGGCCAGCAGCAGGCGCTGTTCCTGGATTTCCTGGAAAAGGATCTCGTTTACCGCAAAAACGCCGTGGTAAACTGGGATCCGGTCGACATGACCGTTCTGGCCAATGAACAGGTTGAAAACGGCCGCGGCTGGCGCTCTGGTGCGCTGGTGGAACGGCGCGAACTGACGCAGTGGTTCTTCAAGATCTCCGACTATTCCGAGGAACTTCTGGACGCACTGGACGGTCTGGACAACTGGCCCGCCAAGGTGCGCCTGATGCAGGAAAACTGGATCGGCAAATCGCGCGGCCTGCAGTTTTCCTTTGAACGCGCCGACGGTGGTGAGCCGATCGAGGTTTATACCACCCGCCCCGACACGCTGATGGGTGCCTCCTTCGTGGGGATTTCCCCGGACCACCCAATTGCCAAACAGCTTGAGGCCGAAAGCCCCGAACTCGCTGAATTCCTGGCCGAATGCCGCAAGGGCGGCACCACCGCCGAGGCGATTGAGACCGCGCCGAAACTGGGCCGCGACACCGGCATCCGGGTAAAACATCCGCTGAACCCGGAATGGGAACTGCCGGTCTGGATCGCCAACTTCATCCTGATGGATTACGGCACCGGCGCGATCTTTGCTTGCCCAGCGCATGATCAGCGTGACCTCGATTTCTGCCGCAAATACGACCTGCCGGTCACCGACACCTTCCTGGCGCTGGACGATCCCAAGCCGGTCGAAAACGAGGCCTTTGTGCCGCCGAAGACAGAAAAGGTGAAATGGATCAACCACTTCGCAGGGCTGGACGTGGCCACCGGTGAAGAGGCGATCAACGCCACCATCGACAAGGCCGAATCCGAAGGCTGGGGCGAAGGCGTCACCAAATTCCGCCTGCGCGACTGGGGTCTCAGCCGCCAGCGCTATTGGGGTTGCCCGATTCCCGTGGTCCATTGCGACGCCTGCGGCGTGGTGCCGGAGAAGAAAGAAAACCTGCCCATCGCCCTGCCCTATGACGAAGACGGCAAGGCCATCGATTTCTCGGTGCCGGGCAACCCGCTGGACCGCCATCCGAGCTGGCGCGACTGTGCCTGCCCGAAATGCGGTAAGCCTGCCCAGCGGGAAACCGACACAATGGATACCTTCGTCGATTCCTCCTGGTATTTCGCCCGCTTCACCGCGCCGCGCGCCGAAACGCCCACGGTAATGGAAGAGGCAGATTACTGGATGAACGTCGACCAGTATATCGGCGGCATCGAACACGCGATTCTGCACCTGCTGTATTCGCGCTTCTTCGCCCGCGCGATGCACATCTGCGGCCACCTGCCGGAGAAGTCGAAAGAACCGTTCGACGCGCTCTTTACCCAAGGCATGGTGACCCATGCGATCTACCAGACCAAAGGCGACAATGGCCGCCCGGTCTATCACTACCCCGAAGAAGTCGAGCTGCGCGACGGCAAGGCCTTCCTCAAGGAGACCGGCGCCGAGGTTGAGGTGATTCCCTCGGCCAAGATGTCGAAATCCAAGAACAACGTGGTCGACCCGCTGCACATCATCTCGGCCTTTGGCGCCGATACCGCGCGCTGGTTCGTGCTGTCCGACAGCCCGCCGGAGCGCGACGTGGAATGGACCGCCGCCGGGGCCGAGGCCGCTTACAAGCACCTGAACCGGGTCTGGAACCTGTCGGTAAAGATCGCCGAGATGGACCCGAATGCATCCGGCAGCGGCGACGACGACCTTTTGCGCGAGATGCACAAGGCGATCCGCGACGTGACCCTGGGTGTTGAATCCTTCGGCTTCAACGCGGCGATTGCCAAGCTTTACGCCTTTACCAACACGCTGGCCAAATCCAAGGCGGGCGCGGCGGCGCAGAAACAGGCGATCATGGCGCTGGCGCAGTTGATGTCGCCGATGACGCCGCACCTGGCCGAGGCCGTCTGGGAAGCGCAGGGCGGCGAAGGTCTGGTCGCCACGGCAGCCTGGCCCACCGCCGACGAATCGATGCTGGTCGAAGACAGCGTCACCCTGCCAATCCAGATCAACGGCAAACGCCGCGGCGAAATCACCGTCGCCAAGGATCTGGACAAAGCTGAGGTTGAAAAACTCGCGCTGGCGCACGAAGCTGTGCAAAAGGCGCTGAATGGCGGCGCCCCGAAAAAGGTGATCGTCGTGCCGGGTCGTATCGTCAATGTCGTTGCCTGATCCAAGGCATATCCTCGCGCTGCCGCTGGTCCTGTTGCTGGGGCTGGCCGCCTGTGGTTTCACCCCGGTCTATGCGCCGGGGGGCACCGGAGCGGCGCTTTATGGCAAGATCGCCATTCAGTCCCCCGAGGAGATCAAGACCGACAACGAAGTGAACGCCTACCTGCTGGTCCGCAATCTGGAGGAACGGCTTGGCCGCGCCTCTGGCGGCGATTACCGGCTGGACCTGTCCCTGCGCACCCGCAGCGAAGGTCAGGCGATCACCGCGGGCAATGAAACCACCCGCTATTCCATCGTCGGCGTTGCCAGCTACAGCCTGTTCCGCCTGTCCGACGGCGTCATCGTGGCCAGCGGCAGCGAAGATGCCTTTACCGGCTATTCCGCCACCGGATCGACGGTGGAAACCCTGGCCGGGGAACGCGATGCCAATGCGCGGCTGATGCAGATTCTGGCTGACCAGATCACCGCCCGGGTGCTGACCACTGCGGATCTGGCCGCTGCGGCGCCGACTGCGGAATGAAGCTCTCCCCGCGCGACGCTGAGGGCTATTTCAAAAAGCCCGACCCGGACAAGACGGGCCTTTTGATATATGGCGCCGATGCCATGCGGGTGGCGCTGAAACGGCAACAGATGCTGGCGGCCCTGCTGGGCGCCGCCGCTGAGGAAGAAATGCGCCTGACCCGGATGCCCGGCTCCGAATTGCGCAAGGATCCAGCACAGCTTCTGGACGCGGTCAAGGCGGTCGGCTTTTTTCCCGGCCCACGCGCGGTCTTTGTCGAGGAGGCCAACGACAGCGCCGCCCCTGCGATTCTCGCGGCGCTGGAGGACTGGCAACCAGGCGATGCCCAGATCGTCGTCACCGCCGGGCAGCTGAAAGCCACATCGAAACTGCGCAAGGGTTTCGAATCGCATCGCAATGCCTATGCCACCGGCATCTATGACGATCCGCCCTCGCGGGCCGAGATCGAGCGGATCCTCTCCGAAGCGCAGATCCGAGATGTGCCTGGCGACAGCATGTCGGCGTTGACCGATATCGCCAATGACATCGGCCCCGGCGATTTCTCCCGCATGATCGAAAAACTGGCGCTCTACAAATACCAGGACAGCAGCCTCCTGAGCCTTGAGGATATCGACGCCGTCGCGCCGCAATCCACCGAAGCCGCACTTGACGATGTGCTGAACGTGGTGGCCGAGGGGCGCAGCGCCGAGATCGGCCCGCTGCTGCGGCGTCTTCAGGCGCAGGGCACCAATGCGGTGACGCTCTGCATCGGGGCGACCCGCCATTTCCGCACGCTTTACACCGTGGCCGCCGATCCCGGTGGCCCGGCGCAGGGCATCGGCCGCCTGCGCCCACCGCTTTATGGCAAGCGCCGCGACCGGGTGCTGCGGCAGGCGCAGGGCTGGGGCGCCGCCAAGCTGCAGACCGCGCTGACCATTCTGACCGATACCGACCTGCAGCTGCGCTCAGCCGGGCAGACCGCCCCGGCGCTGGCGCTGATGGAGCGGGCACTGATCCGGCTGGCGATGCTCAGCCGCGCCCGCCAGTAAGGGCCCAAAAGGCCGCAACGTTCTGCGGCCATCGACGGGTGCAGACAGGCTTCAGCCTTGACGCAAAGACAGCTGCGCGCATCTGATGCGCAGCAAAACCTGAGGGAGAGAAACCTATGTACACCGTGATCGGCAAACCGATGACCCGCGCCTTCCGCGTGATCTGGACGCTCGAAGAACTGGGCCAACCCTATGATCTGAACACCGCCGCCCCGCACAGCCCGGATATCGTCGCCGTGAACCCCTCGGGCAAGGTGCCAGCGCTGGTCGAAGATGGCGAGGTGATCACCGATTCCACCGCCATCATCACCTATCTGGCGGACAAACACGGCGCGCTCACCGCGCCCGCAGGGACCCTGGCCCGCGCCAAACAGGATGCGGTCACCCATCAGATCCTGGATGAAATCGACGCCGTGCTCTGGACCGCCGCCCGCCACAGCTTTGCCCTGCCCGAAGAGCAGCGCGTGCCCGCGATCAAGGACAGCCTGCGCTGGGAGTTCGAGCGCAACATCGCCCGGCTCGAAGCGCGCCTGACCGGCCCCTACCTGATGGGGGACGCGTTCACCATCGCCGATATCATCTGCGTGCATTGCCTGAACTGGGCCTATGGCGCCAAGTTCCCGGTCGAAAGCCGTGCCCTGCTCGACTATTCCAAGACCGTGCGCAGCCGCGACGCCTTTCAGCGCACCGCAGCGCTGGCCAAGTAATCGACCGCGCCACGTCCGGCCCAGCGCCCGGTGGCAAGACAGGCCGTCAGAAGGTAGCCCCCCGTGGGCGCCTCCCAATCCAACATCTCCCCGGCGCAAAAGGTGCCGGGGATTTCTTTTAGCATCAGCCCCGCATCCAGCGCCTCACGGCACACTCCGCCAGCCGTCGAGATCGCCTCATCCATCGGGCGCAGACCTTGGTGACGCACCGGCAGAGACTTGATCCGCGCCGCAAGCTCTGCGGAATCCTGCGGCAGCGGTCGGGCAAATTCCTGCATCAGCGCGATCTGCGCAGGCGTCAGTTTCAGTGCCTTGCGCAGATGATTGGCAAGGCTCGCCTTGCCACGCGGGCGCGTCAGTCTGCGCGTCACCTCCTCCACGGTCAGATCCGGCAGCAGGTCCAGCGTCAAATCCGCGCCCTCCCGCACCGCCGCGCAAATGGCGTAGATTCCGCCCCCTTCCAAACCGCGAGCAGAGATCACCGCCTCCCCGCGCGACGACAGCGCCCCTGCGCGCAGCGCAATCCCTTTCAGCGGAACCCCGAAATGCGCCGCCATGTGGTCCGACCAATCCACCACTAGCCCGGCATTGGCAGGCTTGAAGGGCGCCAACGCCACACCCCGCGCCGCCAGCAACTCCGCCCAGGCCCCGTCCGAGCCGAGCCGCGCCCAGCTTACACCGCCCAGCGCCAGAACCGTTGCCCCCGCGCGCAGCCGCACCATCCCTTCGGGCGTCTCAAAACTCAGGCAGTTCCCCTCCCAGCCAGTCCAGCGCCAGCGGGTGCGGCGGGCAACGCCCAACTCCTCCAGCCGCGCCAGCCAGGCGCGCAGCAACGGCGAGGCTTTCATTTCCCTGGGAAACACTCGCCCAGTGGAGCCGGTGAACAGATCGCGCCCCAGGCCCCGTGCCCAGTCCTGCACGGCGCCTGCATCAAATGCCCTCACCATGGGTGCAAGCCAGTCCCGCGCGGCACCATAGTGTTCGATCAGGTCGTCAAAGGTTTCATCCTTGGTCAGGTTCAGGCCGGATTTCCCCGCCATCAACAGCTTGCGCGCAAGCGACGGTTTGGCCTCGGCCACCAGCACGCGATAGCCTGCGCGCGCCAGTTCCTCAGCCGCCATCAACCCCGCAGGCCCACCGCCGATGACCACCGCATCCCACTGTTCCGATTGCCCCGCCATGAAACTCCGCCTTCCGCCCCTTGCCCGCATCCATCTGCGCCGCATCTAATGCAGTCCAGCCGCAAAGACGAGAGGTCAGGATGCCAGAGCCGAACCCGACACCCATATGTCCCCTCTGCAACCGCCCCATCCCCGCGGACGTTCCGCAAAGCCTGCACCACCTGATCCCGAAACTCAAAGGTGGCAAGGGCGGCCCCACCGTGCTGCTACACCATATCTGCCACCGCGAAATCCACGCAGCCCTGACCGAGGCCGAGCTGGCCCGCGACTATGCCACCATCGACGCGCTGCGCAGCCATCCGCGCCTCGCCCGCTTCATCGCCTGGGTCCGCAAACGCCCACCTGGCTTTTCCTCCCGCGTACCGGGTAAGCGACGCAAGCGTTGATGCGCCCCCGGCTCTGCTCTGGCACCGACAGCGGGTCAAGGCTGGCCGCAGGCCACCCTGCGCAGCAGGGGCAATGCGCCTTGAGGCGGTGACGGTGCCTCTACACTCGATATGGCCCTGTTGAGGCAGTTTCTGCCCTCAACAGGGCCTCTCAGCAGGAAAAACGCCGCGCGACAGCGCGGCGCTACGCCCAACGGGACGCGGGGCATGGCATGCTCCAAGGGCGGGCGGGAGCCGCCCCTGCCCCTCTTAGCGGCACATCTCCAGAATACCGCGTGCAGTCTCCGGCTTGGCCGCCAGCGCATCGCTCAGCAGGGCGCGGGCGCTCTCCATCAGAGCATCGGGCTCCACGATCCGGTCCACCAGCCCCCAGGCACAGGCCTCTTCCGCCTCGATCTTCTGACCGGCGGCCAGGATCATCTTGGTGCGCGCCGGGCCGATCAGCGCCACCATGCGCGCCGGGTCCGAAGGCTGCGGCAGGTAGCCAAGCTTCATCACCGGATAGAAGAACTTTGCCGAAGGCACCGCCAGGCGGATATCACAGGCCAGCACCATGCCGTTAGCGCCCCCGGCCAGCGTGCCGTTCAGCGCCGCGATGGTCAGGCAGGGCAGCGCCGCGATGGCGCCCGACAGCCGCTCCCACAGGGGCGAGGTGGCAAGCCCCGCGCGCGCCGCCTCCAGATCGGCGCCGGCGCTGAACACCTTGCCGGTGCCGGTCAGGATAAAGCCTCGCGCCTCGCCCGCGCGTTCAGCGATCTCGGCCAGTTCCGTCAGCATCTCACCCGTCAACGAGTTCGCCTTGTCCGGGCGGTTGATCGTCACCACCCAGAGGCCCTCATTCGAAATCTCTAGGTTGATCATATCAGGCCCACCCGGCGGCGGATCGCGTCTTCGCGCAGGGAAATCTCCTGGCCGAGGAAATCATCGGCATCGCTGCCGCACATCCACAACAGCGCCTTGGCGGGCCATTCTGCGGGAATGTGATCTTCCCAATCGAGCTCGCTGACCGGGTTGATGCCGCTGGCCTTGATCTCGCGCTGCATCTGGGTCGCGACGGTGCCCGGCGACAGGCCCATGGCGCGGATGCCGTTGCCGCCTTCCTCCAGGTGCAGGGCGCGGGTCAGCATCGCAGCCCCGGCTTTTGAGGTGCAATAGGCGCTCCAGGCCTCCAGCGGGTTATGCGCAGCGCCGGAACTCACCGTGATGATGGTGCCGCCCCCGGCGGGTTTCATCAGCGGCAGCGCCGCGCGGATGCCGTTGAACACACCCTTGATGTTGATATCGATCAGCTTGCCCCAGGCCGCCGGATCGGCCTCTTCCAGACGCGCGATCGGTTCGATCACCCCGGCGTTGTTGATCAGCACATCAAGGCTTCCGAAATGCTCGTGTGCTTTTTCCAGCGCCGCCGCAACCGCGCTTGGTTCCGCCACATCACAGGCAAAGGCGAGCGCATTTCCGCCGAGTTCCCCGACCAGTTCGCCCAGCGCATCGGTGCTGCGCGCCAGCAGCGCCAGGTTGGCCCCCGCGGCGGCGAAAACCCGTGCTGCATCGGCTCCGATGCCGCGGCTGGCCCCTGTGATGACGACCGTCTTGCCCTGCATATCCATATGATTTCTCTCCAATACCTGTATCGCGACAGTGGTTCCCCTCTGTGGTAAACTCCCTAGGGGGAACGGTCCAGCCCCAGGCCCCTTGACGCCGGTGGCGCCGCGACGGACCATGGTATCCAACGCTTGCTACGAAAGGTTTCACCCATGTCCATTTTTCTCGCGCGCAGCTGTGGCGCCGCTCTTCTTCTGACTGTTTCCGCCCAGGGGGCGCTGGCCGATCTCAGCGCCAAGGACGTCTGGTCCGACTGGAAATCCTACATGACCGGCACCGGTTACGAGGTGACCGCCACCGAAAGCATGTCGGGCGACACGCTGACGGTTTCCGATCTGTCGATGATGATGCCGATCCCCGACGAAGAAGACGTGACCGCCGGGCTCAGCATGCCCGAGATCAAATTCACCGAGAATAGCGACGGAACCGTCAGCATTCTGGTGCCAAAGGAATTTCCGCTGACCGTGCGCGCCAGCGAAGATGATGACAAGCTGACGGTAAATCTGATCATCACCCACGACGGCACGCCGGTGACGGTTTCGGGTGATTCCGAGAACATGACCTATGACTATGCCACCAGCGAGATGACGATGACGCTGGACGGGCTGGAAGCCACTGGCGAGGACATCCCCCAGGATGCGATCCGGGGCACCGTCTCCCTGTCCGACATGGTGACAAAAACCGCCATGTCGCTGGCCGGGGTGCGCAGCTACGATCAGACCTGGACCGCTTCAGCGCTGAGCTATGATCTTGGCTTCAAGGATCCGGACAGCGAGGATTTCGCCTCCTTTAACGGCGCGATGCAGCAGCTTCAGGCGCATGGCACCAGCACGGTTCCGGCCGATCTGGACAAGAGCGGTGATTTCTCTGCGCTGCTGGCCGCCGGTTTTGGTCTTGATACCGATTTCTCCTACACCAGCGGCACCTCTGCCTTTGCCTTTCAGGATGGCAGCGACAGCCTGACCTTTGACAGCACCTCGGGCGGCGGCAACTTTGGCGTTGCGATGGACGCAAGCAAACTGACCTATGACGTCACGCAAAAGGACATGGCCTTCAACGTCACCGGATCGGATATTCCCTTCCCGCTGGCGCTCAGCATGGCCGAGGCTGGTTTCAACATCACCATTCCCCTTGCCAAGTCCGAGGAAGAACAGGACTTCGCGCTTGGCGTGGCGCTGCGCGACTTCGCGGTTCCGGAAATGCTCTGGGGCATGGTCGATCCGGCCGGCGCCCTGCCGCATGATCCGGCCAGCGTCGTGCTGAGCCTCACCGGCAAGGGCAAGGTGTTGTTCGACGTCTTCGATGCCGAAGCCATGGAAAAGGTCGAGGATGGCGAGGTCGCACCGGGTGAGTTGAACGCGGTCACCATCCAGGAGTTGCTGGTCTCGGCAGCGGGTGCCAAGCTGACCGGTACCGGTGATTTCGCCTTCAACAACGATGATCTGACCAGCTTTGACGGCATGCCGGCCCCCTCGGGCGAAGCGAACCTGTCGCTGACCGGTGCCAACACCCTGATGGACAAGCTGATCGAAATGGGCCTGATGAGCGATGATGACGCCATGGGCGCCCGGATGATGATGGGCATGCTGGCTGTTCCCGGCGAAGGCGAAGACACGCTGAACTCGAAGATCGAGATTTCCGAAGACGGCAAGATCCTCGCCAACGGCCAGCGCATCAAATAAGCTGACCCACAGCAAAAACGCTTTACGGGACCGCCTTTGCGCGGTCCCTTTTTCTTGCGGCAATTGTCCCTGCGCCCTTGCAGCAGGGGGTTCCTCTGGCTAGCTCTATGGCGACCCGCAGCAACAGGATGGCCCGAGACGCCCATGACCCAGACCCCCGAGACGCTTTGCCATGCCCTGATCGATGCCGCCCGCAAGGCAGGCGCGGATGCTGCCGATGCCATGGCCGCTGCAGGCAGTTCCCTCAGCATCGAGGTGCGCGAGGGCCGGTTGGAGCATGCCGAACGCTCCGAAGGCACCGATCTGGGATTGCGCGTCTTCTTGGGACAGCGTCAGGCGCTGGTCTCCTCCTCCGACAGCCGCCCCGAAACCATTGCCGCCATGGCCGAACGCGCCGTGGCCATGGCCCGAGAGGCGCCCGAGGACCCCTATACCGGCCTTGCCGCACCGGATCAGTTGGCGCAGGACTGGGACCTTGCGGCGCTGGATCTGAACGACCCCGCCGCCGATCCGGCCCCGGCCGCCCTGCAAGAGGATGCGCTGGCCGCCGAAGCCGCCTGTCAGGCCATCGACGGGATCAGCCAGGTGCAATCCGCAGGCGCGGGCTATGGCCGCAGCTCGGTCTATCTGGCGACCTCGAACGGGTTTTCCGGCGGCTACACCCGCACCGGCCGGTCGATTTCCTGCACCGGCATCGCGGGCACCGGCACCGGGATGGAGCGTGATTACGACGGCGATTCCCGCACCTATCAAAGCGACCTGCGCAGCGCCGAAGAGATCGGTCGCAGCGCCGGGGAACGCACCGTGGCGCGGATGAACGCACGCAGGCCCAAGACCGGCACCTATCCGGTGTTGTTCGACGAACGGATTTCCGCATCGCTGATCGGTCATCTTCTGTCGGCGGTGAATGGCGCTGCCATCGCACGCGGCTCCTCCTGGCTGCAGGACAGTCTGGGACAGCAGGTGCTGCCCACGCATCTGTCGGTGATCGAGGATCCGCACCGCCCCCGCATTGCGGGATCGCGTCCCTTTGACGGCGAAGGTCTGGCCACCCGCCGCCGCGCCATCGTCGAGGACGGCACCCTGACCGGCTGGACGCTGGATCTGGCCTCGGCCCGCAAACTGGGGATGGAAAGCACCGCAAACGCCGCCCGTGGCATCGGCTCAGTGCCGTCGCCGTCGAACTGGAACGTGGCGCTGACCCAAGGCGATCAAAGCCGCGCCGATCTAATTGCGGGCATGGGGACCGGGTTGCTCATCACCTCGCTGATCGGCTCAACCATCAATCCCAACACCGGCGATTACTCACGCGGCGCCTCAGGGTTCTGGGTCGAGAACGGTGAAATCGCCTATCCGGTGAACGAATGCACCATCGCGGGCAATCTGCGCGACATGCTGATGCGGATCGTGCCTGCCAATGACGCGCGGAGCTACCTGTCCCGCGTCGTACCATCGCTGCTGGTCGAGGGGATGACGCTTGCCGGCAATTGACGACGCCCAGACAGAAGAACAGGCAAAGGGCCTTACGGACCTCGAACTGCTGATCCGCGCCGCCGAGGCTGCGGGCGACATCGCCAGCCGCTATAGCGGGCCAACGGCGCGGCGCTGGGACAAGCCCGGCGGTCAGGGGCCGGTGACCGAGGCAGATCTGGCGGTGAATGCGCTGCTGGAAGAGATGCTGCCTGAGGCGCGGCCTGACTATGGCTGGCTATCCGAAGAAACCGAGGACAGCGCCGACCGGTTAAGCCGCGACAGCGTCTTCATCATCGACCCCATAGACGGCACCCGCGCCTTTGCCGAAGGCTCGCGCACCTGGGCGCATTCTCTTGCCATTGCCACCGCGGGCCGGGTCACCGCTGCGGTGATCTACCTGCCGCAGCGCGGTCTGATGTACACCGCGGCGCAGGGACAGGGAGCTGCCCGGAATGGCACCCCGATCCGCGCCTCCTCGCTGACCGATCTGGCGCTGGCCGAGGTGCTGACCGCGCGGCCCAACCTCGCCGCCGAACATTGGCGCACCCGCAATGCCCCCGGTTTCACCCGCAGCTATCGCCCGTCACTGGCCTATCGCATGGCCAAGGTCGCAGACGGGCGCGCCGGTGCCATGCTGACCCTGCGCCGCAGTTGGGAATGGGACATCGCCGCCGGCGATCTGATCCTGCGCGAGGCTGGCGGGCAGGCGACCGACCGTCTGGGCCAGGACCTGAGGTTCAACAATCCTGTGCCATTGCTCAATGGGGTGGTGGCCGGACCTCCGGCCCTGCATAAGGAGCTGATCGCAGCGCTGGACCCCGACGGCCCCGGCATTGCAAGCTGACCCGGACGT
Organism: Pseudophaeobacter sp. 1A16562; assembly: GCF_041008785.1. Classification (NCBI taxonomy): domain Bacteria; kingdom Pseudomonadati; phylum Pseudomonadota; class Alphaproteobacteria; order Rhodobacterales; family Roseobacteraceae; genus Pseudophaeobacter; species Pseudophaeobacter sp. 1A16562. Next base: position 134,595 of record NZ_JAXGFT010000005.1, read on the forward strand.
TACGGTCCGACCACACCGGTTGCCCGCGACACGCAGATGAATTTTTGGACGCCCCATATGCCCAGCCGCAGCTCCCGCCCCGTATCAAGGACGGTTCCCAGCACTGACCTGCCTCCGCGTCCGGAGGGGGAAGTTCTGTGGGTTCATGCGACCAGCACCGAACGCTACATGGCCCTCTGCGATGTCGGAAACCGGCTTAAGACGGCGCGGCCGGATCTGTCGGTTCTCGCCACCTGGGAGCCGGACATGGCGCCACCGCCCGAGGCCGAAGGCTGTGATATCGCCGCTGGCCACCTGCCCCCTGACAGCCCGACGGATGTGCGCGCCTTTCTGAACCTCTGGCGCCCGGATTTCTGCATCTGGTCCGGCGGACGGCTGCGCCGCGTCCTGCTGCGGCACATGCGCGAACAACGCATCGACGCGCTGCTGGTTGATCTGACGGAGAAGGAACTGCCGAGCCGCACCAGCCGTTGGCTGCCCGATCAGCGCCGCCGCATGCTGGATGGCTTCGCTGCGATCCTGACTCCCGATGCCGAGGTCCAGAGCCAGTTGCAGCGCACCGGCATTTCGCCGGACAAGCTGCAGATGGCCGGACGTTTGCGGATCTCGACCTCGCCGCCCGGCTGCAACGACGAGGAACTGACAGAGTTGCAAGGGGTGCTTGGCAGCCGTCCCGTCTGGCTGGCGGCGCAAGTGCGCCCGGACGAATTGCCGATGGTGCTGGAGGCACACAGGATCGCTCTGCGGCTGTTGCACCGGCTGATCCTTGTGCTGTCACCGGACAGCTATGGTGGCCTCGATGAATGTCGCGCCGCCCTGAAGGACAGCGGGCTGCAATATGCCGATTGGGACGCCGGGAATGAACCGGACGATTACACGCAGGTTCTGCTGGCGGACAAGGACGACCTTGGCCTCTGGTATCGGCTGGCGCCTGTCTGCCTGATGGCGGGCAGCCTGCACCGGGGCCGCGAGGGTCATTCGCCGCTGGACGCCGCCGCGCTCGGCTCGGCCATTCTGCACGGTCCCGGCACCGTGCGGCATCAGGAGATTTATGCCCAGCTGGCGAATTGCGGCGCTGCCGAATGCGTCTACACACCCCAGGAGTTGGCCGAAATGGTACTGCACCTGTCGGCCCCCGATATGGCGGCGGAAATGGCATTGGCAGGTTGGGAAGCCGTCACAGAGGGCGCAGCGATGACTGATCAGCTGATCGACCGGGTGCAGGATCTGCTCGACCTGAGGGAGGAGCGTAATGCGGCCTCCTGAGTTCTGGAACAAGGCGCCCGGCGCCTTTGATCTGCGCGCCATCCTGCTGGCGCCGCTGGGCCGTCTATATGGCGCGGTGACCCGCTCGCGGCTGACCAAGGGCACGCCAGCGAAGGTCGACGTGCCGGTGATCTGCGTCGGCAACCTCAATGCCGGGGGCACCGGCAAGACGCCGACGGTGATCTGGCTAATCGAGACCCTGCGCGCCATGGGGCACGACCCGCATGTGGTCAGCCGTGGTTACGGCGGCACGCTGATTGGCCCCGAAGAGGTCATTCCCGCCCGCCACAAAGCCTCGCAAACCGGGGATGAGCCGCTGTTGCTGGCCGCCTTTGCCAATGTCTGGGTGGCCCGCGACCGCGCCGCCGGAGCACGCGCCGCTGCAGCTGCCGGGGCGACGGTGATTCTGCTGGACGACGGGTTTCAGAACCCAAGCCTGGCCAAGGATCTGTCGCTGGTGGTGGTGGATGCGGCGCGGGGGTTCGGCAATGGCCGCTGCCTGCCCGCCGGGCCGCTGCGCGAACCGGTGGCCGAAGGTCTGGCGCGCGCCGATGCCGTCTTGTCCATCGGCGCCCCTGCGGCGCAGGAGAAGTTCGCCCGCCTCTGGGGTGCGACGATGGAGGGGCTGCCACATGTCTCGGCCCATCTGGCGCCTTTGCAAACCGGCATGCCCTGGCAGGGCACCCGGGTTCTGGCCTTTGCCGGCATTGGCTATCCGCAGAAGTTCTTTGATACCCTGCGCACTCTTGGCGCCGATCTGGCCCGAGCCGAGGCGCTGGACGATCACCAGAGCCTGCCAACGGCGCTTCTGACCCGGCTCGAATCCGATGCAAAGGCGCTGAACGCGCAGCTGGTCACCACCGAAAAGGACGCCGTGCGCCTGCCCGCCAGCTTCCGCCACAAGGTGATCACCCTGCCGGTGCGCCTTGAGATTACGGCGGCAGACCCGCTGATTGATCTTCTGAAGCGGGCGGCACCGCCACCGCCCTAGCCACGAAAAGAATTGGCTATGTCAGAAGATCGTGTTGGTATTCTGTGCGGACAGAAGGGAGCATTCGCTGCGGTTGCGCCAATGACGGCATCGGCGCTCCACGGCTGTTGCGAAACAGACCAAGAAGATGACGGCTGTCAAAAGGTCATCACGATAACCATCAGAGCGGCGAGCCCAATGGTCCAAGCATCGAACAAAAGCATCGGCCAACGGTTTATCACGCCGATCGTTAGAGGGTTGAGCAGCCATGGCAGTGGGCCCCGAGTTCTTTTTTGGACACGTTGCCTAATCCGGACCCCAAACCACCCAGATACTAGGCCGAACAAAACAAATAGATAGGGGAGGAGAGCCGAAGCGACTAAGAGTACAAAGACAGCCATCATGTGAGGCAGATCAAGCTTCATCTCCTTCTCAATGTCCCCCTTTTCATAGAAGGGTGGGAAGCTGCTATTCACCTGCAGCGCCAAAATAAGATAGCAGAAACCGAATATACCGATCAGGAATGGGATACCGGGAATCGACATGCTGTAATGCTCGAAAGGAGATTTAAAGTTGTTTGAGAGGACCTTCGTGAACCTTGCAGCGCAAGTCAATATGGGCTCAAAGCGGATCAACGTGATCTTCTGATATGACCGATGAAAAACCCGGCCCCATTGGACCGGGTTTTCTGTTCGCGTGGATCCGGAAGGGGGATCAGCCTTCCAGTTCGGCCTCGATCAGCGCCTTGAAGGACTCATAGGACTGGTTCTCGATCTTCTTGCCGTTCAGCACGAAGGACGGCGTCGCGGTCACGTCATGCTCTTCGGCATTTTCCTGATACCAGGTCACCAGGGTCTGCGCCTTGGTGCCATCCTGCAGGCAGGCTTCCAGCTGATCGTTTTCAAGCCCGGCGAGGCGGCCGATCTTGCGCAGCGCGTCGACGATCTCGGTGGCGCCACCGGCACGGGCCCAGTCGGACTGCTCCTTGAAGATCAGATCGGTCATGCCAAAGAATTTCTCGGGACCGGCGCAGCGCGCGATCATCGAAGCCCAGAGACCATAGCGGTCAAAGTAGACCTCGCGGTAGATGAACTTCACCTTGCCGGTGTCGATATATTCCTCTTTCAGCTTCTTGTAGGGGCCCGTGTGGAAGTTGGCACAATGCGGGCAGGTGTAGGAAGCGTATTCGATCAGGGTCACCGGCGCGTCCTCGGCGCCCTGCACCATTTCGGTGATGGTCGAGGTATCGACCTCCGCGTCCTGGGCATAGGCGGCCCCGATCAGCGGGTTTTCGGGCAGCCGGTTTTGGCCACTCAGCCCAGAGATGGCATAGGCGCCGGCAGCGACAGCCACCACGGCAAAGACACCAGACATAAGACGGGTCATTCATACCCCTTTCGAATTGTTTTCTGTTTTGTCAGAACGTTGCGCCCCAGCCGTTCCAGCGCGGCGCGCAACTCTTCGTTTCCCACCCCTTCGGCCGCCGCGGCGGCCTCGGATACGGCCTGTGGATCAGGCTTCAGCGGGGTGTTTTCCTTGGGTGCGTATTTGAACGAGACCTGACCGTCGGAAAACCCGATCGGCGCGGTCTGGGTGATCAGCACCTTGGAAATCGCATTGTAGCCATAGACCGCGTTCACCTTTTCGCGCAGCCGTTCCTTCTGCATCTCAAGCATCGGCGCATTGGCCCCGGTGGTCAGCACCGTCAGCGTTGCTCCGAAAGAACTGCGCCCATAGCCGACCTTGACCGGCCGGGCCATTGCCGCCAGATCGGCCCCGACGATCTCTTCCCAATGGGTCAACAGGCGCGACACCGCAAAGCCCCGACTTTCGCCAGCCTTGCGGATCTGGTCGTTCAAAAGCTTGGAAGTCCGTGCGAACCCGCGTGTGCTGCTGCGCCTGAATGCCATAACTGTGGTTTTGCGTGACTGACCGCCCTATTGTAAAGGGTCCGTTTGCAGGGGCCAGAAAAAGGCAGGAACCGGGAGTAAACTATGCGTGATCTGAATGCGGATCCAGGGGGGCTCAGCCGCGATATCCTGAACTGGTACGACCGGCAGGCGCGGGACATGCCCTGGCGCACCGGCCCGGCAGACCGCGCCGCCGGGGTGCGGCCCGACCCCTATCGTGTCTGGCTGAGCGAGGTGATGCTGCAGCAGACCACCGTGGCCGCCGTGACCGACTATTTCCAGCGCTTCACCGCCCGCTGGCCCCGGGTCGAGGACCTTGCCGCGGCCGAGGATGCCGACGTAATGGCGGAATGGGCGGGCCTTGGCTACTACGCCCGCGCCCGCAACCTGCTGAAATGCGCCCGGGTGGTGGCGCAGGAGCTGGATGGCACCTTTCCCGACAGCTACGAGGCGCTGCTGAAACTGCCGGGGATCGGCCCCTATACGGCGGCGGCAATCGCCTCGATCGCATTCGACCGCCCCGAAACCGTTCTGGATGGCAATGTGGAGCGGGTGATGGCGCGGCTGCATGATATTCACGAGCCGCTGCCGGGATCAAAGCCGCTGCTGAAGGACCGCGCCGCCGAGCTGACCCCTGAGGTCCGTCCCGGCTGCTATGCGCAGGCGGTGATGGACCTGGGCGCCACCATCTGCACCCCGAAATCGCCCGCCTGCGGCATCTGCCCCTGGCGGGAGCCCTGCGCTGCGCGAATCGCAGGCACCGCGCCTGAATTGCCGAAGAAGACCCCAAAGAAAGCCAAGCCCACCCGCTACGGCATCGTCTATCTGGCCCGCAGCAGCGCCGGGGACTGGCTGCTGGAGCGGCGACCGGACAAGGGGCTTTTGGGCGGGATGCTGGGCTGGCCCGGCCCGGAATGGGGCGAGTCGCCCCAGCCTGCGCCGCCGTTTGACGCGGATTGGCAGGATCTCGGCGCCGAGGTGCGCCATACCTTCACCCATTTCCACCTGATCCTGCGGGTGATGGTGGCGGAGCTGCCTGAGGGGTTTGCACCCGCCGAGCAACAAGAGATCATCACCCGACACGCCTTCCGCCCCTCGGACCTGCCGACAGTGATGCGCAAGGCCTTTGACCTGTGGCGTGGCGGGCAGACCGGCGGCGACTGAGGCCATTCGACCTCTTGGGTTTGCGCCCTGCCCGGCTTAGGGTTTTCCCAACGCGCCATACTTTGGGAGTGCTGACGATGATCGCCGCCAAGATCGCACCGGAAACCCTGAGCCGCTGGCAATCGGCCCTGCCGTTCTGGCTGTCCTTCCTGCTGGTGCCGCTCTTGTGGTTTTCCGCCATCATGGGGGGCTGGTGGGTGCTTCTGACGCCGCTGGTGACATGGTATCTCTTTGCGGCGCTGGATGGGGTTTTCGGCCTCAACCTCGACAATGCCGACCCGATGACGCCCGAAGAGGATCTGCGCTGGTACAGCCTGCTGACCATCGCCTGGGTGCCGATCCAGTTCCTGACGCTGTTTGGCCTGATCTTCTACGTGGCAGGCAGTGAAACGCTGAACGGTCTGGAAAAATTCGGCATCTTCTTTGGCATGGGCGTGGTCAGCGGCACCGTGGGTATCAACTACAGTCACGAACTGATGCACCAGCGCAGCAGGGCGGAACGCTGGCTGGCCGATATCCTGCTGGCGATGGTACTCTACTCGCATTTCCGCTCCGAACACCTGCTGGTGCATCACCGCTATGTCGGCACGCCACGCGATCCTGTCACCGCGCGCTACAACGAAGGCTTCCATCGCTTTTATCCGCGGGTGCTGCGGCAATGCTGGCAATCCGCCTTCCGCGCCGAAAAGGAAAAACTGGCCAAGAAAGACCGCCCCTGGAGCGATCCGGCCAATCCGTTCTTCCGCTACTGGGCGCTACAGGCGGCCATGCTGGTGCTGGCGGTTCTGCTGGGCGGGTTTGGCGGATTGGTGCTGTTTTTGGTGCAGGCGGGCGTCGCCATCTGGCAGCTGGAGCTCGTCAACTACGTCGAACACTACGGGCTGACCCGCAAACATCTGGGGGACGGAAAATACGAACCGGTGCGCCCCTGCCATTCCTGGAACGCGGCGCATAAGGCGTCAAACTGGCTGCTGATCAATCTGCAACGCCATTCCGATCACCACTATAAACCCGACCGGCGCTTCCCGCTGCTCCAGAACTATACCGAAGCAGACGCGCCGCAGCTGCCCTATGGCTACCCGGTGATGACCGTGGCAGCGATGATGCCGCCCCTGTGGCGCCGGGTGATGAACCCGCGCGTGCGCCACTGGCGCCAGATGTATTATCCGGAAATCACCGACTGGACGGCCTACAACAAGGCGCGCAACCCGATGCCCCGCTGACGAGGCTGCTGTGGCCGGGGCCACATAGACCCCGGTGCACGCGGCTCAGGAGGCGCGGCTGTAGCGGGCGCCTTCGGGTTTATGAGCATCGAAATGGCTTGCGATCAGCCTGGTCAGGGCGCGCCCTTCGGGGCGGATCTCCAGCGCCTTGCCGTCGAGTGTCACCAGCTCTCCGAACCGGGCCTGAACGGCGATCAGATCGGGATCGATACTGCGCGACAGATCACCGAATTCCCGTTCCAGCGCCGCGCGGTCGAGACGGAAATCACACATGATCATCTCGATGGCGCGACCACGCAGGTGGTCCTCTTCGCTCATCTCATGGCCCCGCGCCCCGGCGAGCTGCCCCTTTTCGATCCGCTCCACATAGGCAGGGGTCGCAGCGGCGTTCTGCACGTATCCCCCGGCAAAACGCGAAATCGAAGAGGCACCCAACCCGATCAGCGTCGGACACCGGTCATCGGTATAGCCTTGGAAATTGCGCCGCAGGTGGCCGCTTTTGGCCGCCTTGGCCAAACCGTCCTCGGGCAGGGCAAAATGGTCGATACCAATCGTTTCATAACCAGCGGCGCGGAACTGATCCGCAGCTGCGCAGGCCAGATCATAGCGTTCGGCGTCTCCCGGCAGGGCGGATTCGTCGATCAGCTCCTGACGTTTGGCCATCCAGGGCACATGGGCATAGCCGAACAGCGCGATCCGGTCCGGTGCAAGGCTCAGCACCTTTTCAACCGTATCCTTCAGTCGCGCGGCGTCCTGATGTGGCAGGCCGTAGACCAGATCGGCATTGAGCGAGGTGATCCCCGCCTCCCGCAGATCCTCGACACAGGCGCGCGTCACCTCATAGGGCTGTTCCCGGCCGATGGCGGCCTGCACCTCGGGATTGAAATCCTGAATACCGATACTGGCCCGGTTCATGCCTTCTTCGGCCAGCGCCGCGATCTTGTCCCGGTCCACCAGCGTCGGGTCGATCTCGACCGAGAACTCCCAGTCCGGCGTCGGCGGGAAGACCGCCTTGACCGCCTGGGCCAGCCTGTGGATCAGCGCTGGCGGCAGGATGGTCGGCGTGCCACCGCCCCAGTGCAACCGCCCCATCTGCAGCCCCGCGGGCAGATGCGGCGCGAGCAGCTTCAGCTCGGCCTCCAGCGTTTCGACATAGCTTTCCACCGGCTCGGGCCGACGGGTGCCCTGGGTCCGGCAAGCGCAGAACCAGCACAGCCGCTCGCAGAACGGGATATGCAGATACACCGAAACCGGAACCGCCGGATCAAGCGCATCAAGATGCCCGACCTGTTCTGCCGCACCCACGGCGGAAGAAAAGACCGGAGCGGTCGGGTAGGAGGTGTAGCGGGGCACCCGGCTGTCGAACAGGCCAAGGGCGGCAAGGCGGTCAATCTGTGTCATACCGCCTTTTTGCCGCTCAGGCGCGCGCTGACTTTGCGCAGGATCAAATTGCACGGGAAAAATCACCCACCCGGTCGGCTATTGCAACGGTCCAGCCAGAAAGGCGCCATCAACCGCCTGAATTCGCGGGACATCGGCAGCAGTCATCCCCGCACAAAAATTTTGTGACATTGGGCGCATTTTGAGTTTGACGCCCCGCGCGACTCTGCTTATACGGCCCCTCACCAACCCGTGCCCAGATGGCGGAATTGGTAGACGCGCTAGCTTCAGGTGCTAGTGTCCGTATGGACGTGGAGGTTCGAGTCCTCTTCTGGGCACCATATCACTCTCCTGAAATTGTTGTAGAATCTTGGCCCCGAGCGCCTCTGATCTGTCGCTGTCCGTGATCGGTCCGTGCGGGGCTGCGGGACGGGTTTTCCTGTGCTAGGCATCCATCACGATACCGCAGCCCAGCCCGTGACCATCAGGAGCGCCCGAGATGACCGATACCCTGTTTACCCTGCCCGAAACCGCTACGATCCCGGTTCTGGGAGAGGACCGCACCTATCCCATCGGGCGTATCTTCTGCGTCGGGCGCAACTACACCGCACATGCTGCCGAGATGGGCAACGAGGTCGACCGCGAAGCGCCCTTTTACTTCACCAAATCCGCAGCCAATGCGATTCTGACCGGCGCTACCGTGCCCTACCCGCTTGGCACCTCTGATTTCCACCACGAGATGGAGCTGGCCGTGGCCATCGGCGCGCCGCTGTTCCGCGCCACACCGGAAGAGGCCCGCACAGCGGTTTATGGCTATGGCAGCGCGCTGGACATGACGCGCCGGGATCTGCAGGGGCAGGCGAAGGACAAACGGCGCCCCTGGGATCTGGGCAAGGATCTGGAGCAAGGCACGGTTTTCGCCCCCCTGACCCGCAGCGCTGACTGGGACGGCCCAGCGAGCAAGCGGATCTGGCTTAGCGTCGACGGTGAAATACGTCAGGATGCCAGCCTGGATGAGATGATCTGGTCGGTCGAGGACATTCTCTGTCACCTATCCCGCTACTATCACCTGCGGCCGGGCGATCTGATCCTCACCGGCACCCCGGCAGGAGTGGGAGCGGTAACAGCCGGACAGTCGATGACTGGCGGAATCGACGGGTTGAGTCAGGTCGAACTGACCCTCAGCGCCGCTGAATAAGATCAAAGGGCCATAGAGCCGCCCCGAAGGTTCGAAACCGTCAAGAATATGTGCGCTGGGTCCATTCCTGATCCCGGCGCCTTGGCCCTATCAATTACAGGGCTGTGCGCAAAGCGTACCACAGTCCTGCGCAGCGATAGGGAGGGTTGCGACCGCAGAGGCAAGGCAGCGATCCGCCGAAATGTCTTTTTTCATGGCTCCTGCGCCAATCAGTGATTGATCTTCACGAAATGAAATGCTGGAATGTATCCGGTATGGCTCAGATATGGAAATCTTGTAACATTTTCTAAACGAGTCTGAGCGCTGATTTGGGACCAGCCAATTCATGAGTGAAAAATGCATGATCTGCTGTTGATGGTTACAAATGCACCAAATAGCAGGAGGTCAGCGAAGTTTGTTTTGTGATCCGCAGGGGTGTGGAGGGGACCAAAACAGAAAGAAAATAGGCAATATATTGCAATAATGTTAGTTGCCTGCATTATGTTGCTTGGAAGTAGGGTCAAAGGGAGGAATCACATGACCACTCGCAGAAAGATTCTTGGCGCAGCAGGCGCGGCGGCCATTGCCGCAGTATGCGCCACATCCGCCTTCGCGCAGGAGGTAACGCTGAAGCTGCACCAATTCCTGCCGGCGCAGGCAAATGTGCCGAAACTGGTTCTGGATGTCTGGGCCGACAACGTTGAGGCCTCCTCGAATGGCCGTATCAAGATCGACCGCTATCCCTCCATGCAGCTGGGCGGCAAGCCGCCGGAACTGATGGACCAGGCCATCGACGGCGTTGCCGACATCGTCTGGACCGTGGTCGGCTACACGCCGGGCCGCTTCCCGTCGACCGAAGTCTTCGAACTGCCCTTCATGATGACCAACGCGCGTGCCACCTCGCACGCTTATTGGGAAATGTTCGAGCGCCACATGAAGGACACCGAGTTCAAGGACGTCCACATCCTGGGCACCTGGGTGCACGGCCCCGGCATGATCCACACCACGGATCCGGTTGAAACCCCCGCCGACCTGCAGGGCATGAAGATCCGTGGCGGTTCCCGCTCGGTCAACGCGCTGCTGACCGAACTGGGCGCAACCCCCGTCGGCATGCCGGTTCCCGCGATCCCCGAAGGCCTGTCCAAAGGCGTGATCGACGGCACCACCATCCCGTGGGAAGTCACCACCGCACTGAAAGTTCCGGAACTGGTCGAAAACCACACCGAGTTCACCGGCAAGGCGCTTTATACCCTGACCTTCGTTCTGGCGATGAACAAGGACAAGTATGAAAGCCTGCCCGATGATCTGAAAAAGGCCATCGACGACAACTCCGGTCTGGAGTTCTCCGTCTTCGCCGGCGGCACCCAAGCAGATTCCGACGGCCCGGCCCGCGAATTTGCGCTGGACAACGGCAACAACGTCATCACCCTCAGCCAGGAACAGACCGACGAGTGGCGCGCGCTGGCTCAGCCGATCTACAACAAATGGCTGGCCGACATGACTGAAAAAGGCATCGACGGTCAGGCCCTGCTGGAAGAAGCAACCTACCTGATCGAAAAATACACACCGCAATACGTGAAGTAAGCGGTAGCATAGTCAAAGGGCCGCAGCGCACCCGTGCCGCGGCCCTTTGCGTACTCAGAAAAGGGTAAACACCATGCAAAAGCTCATGATGGGGTTGGCCAGGAAGATGGCCATATTGGGCGGTATGGTCCTCGTTCTCCTGATCATCCTGACCTGCCTTTCGATCATCGGCCGCCTACTGAACGGCGTGCTGCACGGAAGCCTCATGCAAGGGCTCGCTCCTGCGCTGTCAGACTGGCTGATCAACTACATCGGACCAATCAACGGGGACTTCGAACTGGTAGAGGCCGGCGTGGCATTCGCCATCTTCGCGTTTATCCCACTGTGCCAGATCACATCGGGCCATGCCTCGGTCGACGTGGTGGCAAACGCCTTTCCCGTCAAGGTGAACCGGTTCCTGCGCATGGTGGTCGCGATCCTATTCGCGGGGGTTCTCGCCCTGATCACAGAACGGCTCGGCGCCGGCATGGTCGGCAAGTACTACAATGGCGAGACGTCGTTCCTGCTCGAGTTTCCTACCTGGTGGGCCTATGCCGCCAGCCTCTTCGCCTCCAGCATGGCTGCTGTGGTGGCGATCTATGTCGCGATCGTGCGTACAACCGAATTTATGACCGGCCGCATTGAGCTGTGGGACGGTGTGGAGGGTGAGCAGTGACAGCTCTTGAAATCGGAATATCCTCATTCCCCATCCTGATGATCCTGATCTTCCTTCGGGTTCCCATCGGGCTTTCGATGTTCCTGGTGGGCCTGGTCGGGTTGATCCTGGTCACCGACGGAACCCAGGTTGCCTTTGGTCGCCTGAAAAGCGAGACCTACTCGACCTTTTCCTCTTATTCTCTGACCATCGTGCCGATGTTCCTGCTGATGGGCCATTTCGCGACGCTGGGCGGCATGTCATCCGCCTTGTTCAAGGCGGCCGCGAGTTTCCTGGGCCACAGGAAAGGCGGCGTCGCCATGGCATCGATCGGGGCCTGCGCCGGCTTTGGTGCCATCTGCGGCTCCTCGCTGGCCACGGCGGCAACCATGGGCCGCGTCGCCCTACCCGAGCTGAAGGAATACGGCTATGCCGGTGGCTTCTCGACCGCAACACTGGCGGCGGGCGGCACCCTCGGCATCCTGATCCCGCCTTCGGTGGTGCTGGTGATCTACGCCATCCTGACCGAACAGAATATCGCCAAGCTGTTCCTTGCAGCCTTCATCCCTGGCCTGCTGGCGGCTCTTGGGTATGTCATCGCGATTTCGATCTACGTGCGCATGTACCCCAAAAGCGCGGGCACCCGCCCCTCGGTTCCCTGGGCGGAACGGATGGAAAACCTGGTCAAGGTCTGGCCGGTTCTGCTGGTCTTTGGCCTAGTGGTCGGCGGCATCTACGCCGGTTGGTTCACCCCGACCGAAGGTGCAGCCGTGGGTGCATTCGGCACCGGGTTCATCGCCTGGCTGAATGGCGGTCTGAACCGTGAAACCATGGTCGACAGCTTCATCGTTACCGCCCGCTCTACCGCGATGATCTTCTTCATCGTGCTGGGCGCCGGTTTCTACAACGGCTTCCTCGCCCTCACCAAGGTACCACAGGAACTGGCGGATTTCGTCGTCAGCCAGGGGCTGAGTCCATGGATGGTTCTGGCGCTGATCCTGGCCTTCTATCTGGTCTTTGGGTGCCTGATGGACAGCCTGTCGATGATTCTGCTGACCATTCCGATCTTCTTCCCGGTGATCTCGGTGATGGACTTCGGTCTGCTGTCCTTGCCCGCGATGCAGGCGGATGCAGCGATGGAGGTGCTGCGCAACGGGGTGCCGGATGGCATGGGGGCTGAAATGCTGGCCTCGATACAGGAAGCCATCGCCAACGGCATGGAACTGACCCGGGAGCAGATGAAGGAACTGGGCATCCGCGTCACCGAAGGCCGCGTCAACCGGATCGAATCGGAATACGTCGCCATCTGGTTCGGCATTCTGGTTCTGATCGTGGTCGAGGTTGGCCTGATTACCCCGCCGGTGGGCATGAACCTGTTCATTATCAACGCGATGGACCGGACCACCCGCATGGTCGACACCTACAAGGCTGTGATGTTCTTTGTGGCATCCGACATCATCCGGGTGATTATCCTGGTCGCCTTCCCGATCATCACGCTGCTGCCGCTGATGCTGCTGCACTGACCATCGGGTCCGACGACCCCTGCAATTTATCCCCCCGTTTAGACCTCTGGCGGGGGGATTTTTTGTCTGCGAGCCACCAGACCGGCCCGCCGTGCGCCTGCATCAGCGGAAATATGTGCAAAATAGTGCAGTTTATTGCAGCGATATGTTGCATTATTTTGCGACCAGTGCATTAATCCGTCCCAGATCAAGACTGCGCCGCCGGGGAGGGCCGCGCAGGCCGCCGGAGCGCCCCGCGCCTTCCGCGGCACATCAGGGAGGAGCGAGGATGACACCCAGCGGCAATGCGGCAGGATATTTTGTGGATCGCCACCGGAGCGACCGCCCGGACAAGGTGGCCTTCCGGGAGGCCGCCGGCGCGCAGCGGCAGCTTACCTATGGCGATCTGGCCGAAAGCTCGGACCGGATGGCAGGCGCCCTGCGCCGGGCGGGCATAGCCCGCGAATCCCGCGCCGCCATGCTGGTGCTGGATCAGATCGAATTCCCACAGATCTTCTGGGGCGCGCTCAAGGCCGGTGTCGTGCCGGTGCCGCTCAACACCCTGCTGTCCACCTCGGTTTACGAGGTCATCCTGAAAGACAGCCGCGCCACCATTCTGTTTGTCAGCGCCGCCTTGTGGCCAGTGGTGGAACCTGCCGTCGCCGCCTGCCCGGATCTGCAGCGCGTCGTGGTGATCGGCGGCGAGACACCGGAGGGCAGCGACAGTTTCGAGGATTTCCTCGCCGGGGCAGAGCCGATGGAGGCCGTGACCTGCTGCCCTGATGAAACCGCCTTCTGGCTCTATTCCTCTGGCTCCACCGGGCAGCCCAAGGGCGTGCGCCACGTGCATGGGGCGCTGGCTGCCACCGCCGAAACCTATGGCGCGCAGGTGCTTCAGGTGGCCGAGGACGATGTAATCTTCTCGGCGGCAAAACTGTTCTTCGCCTATGGGCTGGGCAATGGCATGACCTTCCCCCTGTCGGCGGGCGCCACCACCATCCTGTTCGATGGCCGTCCGACACCGGACTCGGTGCTGTCGATCCTCGATTCAGAAAAGCCAACCCTCTATTGCGGCGTGCCGACGCTTTATGCGGCCACGGTCGCGGCGCTGGAAACCGCCGAGAAACCTGACGCGCCCCTGCGCCGCTGCATTTCCGCAGGTGAGGCCCTGCCCGAAGAGGTCGGCCGCAAATGGGAAGACATATGGGGCGTCGAAATCCTCGATGGTGTCGGCTCGACCGAGATGCTGCATATCTTCCTGTCGAATGCGCCGGGCGATGTGGTCTATGGCACCTCAGGCGTGGCGGTGCCGGGGTACGAACTGCGGCTGGTGGACGAGAACGATGAGGAGGTGCCCGCAGGCGGCATCGGCGAACTTCTGGTGCGCGGTGCCTCGGCCGCCGAAGGATACTGGAACCAGCGAGGCAAGAGCCGCAGCACTTTCGAAGGCGAATGGACCCGCACCGGCGACAAATACGAACGTGGCGAGGACGGGCGTTTCATCTACTGTGGCCGTACCGATGATATGTTCAAGGTCTCCGGAATCTGGCTGTCTCCGTTTGAGCTGGAACAGGCGCTGGTCGCCCATCCCGCCGTGCTGGAAGCTGCCGTTGTGCCCGCCCGCGACGAAGAGGGCCTGGAAAAACCCAAGGCCCATATCGTGCTGAAGGACGGGACCGGGAACGACGCCCTGACCGCCGATCTCAAGGCGTTTGTGAAGGAAAAGGTCGGCAAGTGGAAATATCCGCGCTGGATCGTCTATGCCGACGACCTGCCCAAGACGGCAACCGGCAAGATCCAGCGCTTCAAATTGCGGGAGGATGCATGATGGCGTTTGAATGGGGCGGAACCGGCACGGTCACGGCAGGCGGTGCCAATCTGGAATATGCCTGCCATGGGCCTGCGCCGGATCAGGCGCCGACCCTAGTGCTGCTGCACGAAGGGCTGGGCTGCGTGGCGCTGTGGCGCGATTTCCCCGAAAAACTGGCTGCGGCCACCGGTTGGGGTGTCTTTGTCTATTCCCGTCAGGGCTATGGCCAGTCCGATCCGGTGACCCTGCCCCGGCCGCTCGATTTCATGACCCGCGAAGCCAAGGACGTGCTGCCCGCGCTGCTGGATACCATCGGTCTGGAGCATGGCGTGCTGATGGGCCACAGCGACGGCGCCACTATCGCGGCGATTTATGGCGGCAGCGTGTTGGATCACCGGGTGCGCGGGCTGATCCTGATGGCCCCGCATTTCTTCACCGAACCGGGCGGGCTTGCGGAAATCGCCAAGGCGAAAGAGGCCTATGACAGCGGCGATCTGAAGGAAAAGCTGGCGAAATACCATAAGGACCCCGATGGCGCCTTCCGCGGCTGGAACGATGTCTGGCTCGACGAAGGCTTCCGTGACTGGGACGTGGCCGATGTGATCGACTATCTGCGGGTGCCGGTTCTGGCCATTCAGGGCCGCGAGGACCAATACGGCACCCTCGCCCAGGTCGAGGTGATCGAGGAACGCACCTATTGCCCCTGCGATATGCTGGTGCTGGAGGATTGTCGCCACAGCCCACAACAGGACCAGCCACAAAAGGTCATCGACGCGGTCGCCGAATTCACCAGCCGTCTGGCCCGGATCGAGGCCGCCGAGGTCGAAACCGCCTGACATGGCCCGTTTTCCGGATCCACCGCACGCCCATATCCCGGGCCAGACGCCCCGGCATCCGGAAGGCACCTTCGATGCGATCTGCAAGACAGCAAGACCGGAACAGCCCCTTGGGGCTGTTTTCGCGTCAGACGCCTGGCGTGCCGGATGTCAGTATTTCCGGACCGGTTATTTCTGGGAAGCACATGAGGTCTGGGAAGCGGTCTGGATGGCCCTGCCTGATCCCTCGGCCGAGCGACGACTAGTGCAGGGGATGATCCAGCTCGCGAATGCAGCGCTGAAGCAGAAGATGCAGCGCCCGCGCGCGGTGCAGCGGCTCTGCGATATCGCCGACGCGCAGATGACCGACCTGCCAGGGGCGCTGTGGATCACCGCAGACCTGCAGGAGGATCAGATTCGGGCGCAGCTGCTGGACCTTCGCCGCCAGACCGAGAACACCACAAAAAGTGCACTATAATGCACTGTTAAAGCGGATATTCCGCAATCACACCGCAATATTCTGCATTATTATGCCGAAAGAAGGCATTATTGTGCATCTTTTCCTTTGCCAGCCTGCAAAGCTGCGGTAGGTTACTCACAACAGAACTCAGGAGCGCGACATGCCCCAGGCAATCGATTTTCAAACCGACCCTTCGAAGTATCGCCACTGGCGGGTGGAGTATGATGGCCCCATCGCAAACCTCTACATGGATGTGGACGAAGACGGCGGGCTGTTCGACGGCTACCAGCTGAAGCTCAATTCCTACGATCTGGGCGTCGACATCGAGCTGTCCGACATCGTGCAGCGGATGCGGTTCGAACACCCCGAGGTCAAGGTGGTGATCATGCGCTCGGGCAAGGACAAGGTGTTCTGCGCCGGCGCCAATATCCGTATGCTGGGCGGCGCCAGCCACGCCCACAAGGTGAACTTCTGTAAATTCACCAACGAGACCCGCAACACCTACGAGGCCGCCGAGGCGGATTCGGGTCAGAAGTACATTGCCGCCGTTCAGGGCGCCTGCGCCGGTGGTGGCTATGAACTGGCCCTCGCCTGCAACTATATCATGCTGACCAATGACAGCGCCTCCTCTGTCGCCCTGCCCGAAGTGCCGCTGCTGGCGGTTCTGCCCGGCACCGGCGGGCTGACCCGTGTCACCGACAAACGCAAGGTGCGCCGCGATCTGGCCGATATCTTCTGCTCGGTCGAAGAAGGCGTCAAAGGCCAGCGCGCCGTCGACTGGCGTCTGGTGGACGAGGTGGTGCCGAATTCGAAATTCGCCGACACCGTTGCCGAACGCGCCCAGGAATTTGCTGCTGCCAGCAGTAAGGCAGACGGGCTGACCGGCATCACCCTTGGCCCGATCACCCGCAGCTTTGGCGAGGATTCCATCACCTATACGCTGGTCGAGGTCGAAATCGACCGCAAAGGCGGCCGCGCCACCGTGACCCTAAAAGGCCCCGATGGCGATGCCCCGGCAGATACCGCTGCGCTCCAGGCCGAAGGCGATCAGACCTACCTGCTGCGTCTGGCGCGCGAGCTGGACGATGCCATTCTGCACCTGCGCCTCAATGAACGCGAAGTCGGCACCGTGGTGTTCCAGACGCAGGGCGACGCCGAAAAACTGTTGGCGCATGAGGCGCTCTTGCTGAACAACCGCGATCACTGGCTGGCCAATGAAATCCTGATGTACTGGAAGCGCCTGCTGAAACGCGTCGACATGACCTCGCGCTCGCTGGTGGCCGTGGTCGAACACGGCTCCTGCTTTGCCGGGCCGCTGGCGGAACTGCTGTGGGCCGTCGACCGCTCCTACATGATGCTGGAGGAATTCGAAGGCGACAATCGCCCGCTGGCCGCCATCACGCTCAGCGAAGGGAACTTTGGGACCTATCCGATGGGCAACGACCTGACGCGGCTTCAGACCCGGTTCCTCGGCACCCCCGAGTCGGTCGAGGCGCTGCGCGATCATATCGGTGAGCCGCTTGAGGCCGATCAGGCCGAAGAGCTGGGCCTTGTGACCTATGCCTTTGACGATATCGACTGGGAGGACGAGGTGCGCATCTTCCTTGAGGAACGCGCCAGCTTCAGCCCCGATGCGATGACCGGCATGGAGGCCAACCTGCGCTTTGCCGGGCCCGAAACGATGGAAACCCGTATCTTTGGCCGCCTGACCGCCTGGCAGAACTGGATCTTCCAGCGCCCCAACGCGGTGGGCAGCGATGGCGCCCTGCAGCGCTACGGCACCGGCCAGCGCGGCGAATACAACATGGAACGCGTGTAACCAGGAAATACAGCGGTAGCCCAAGGCGGCGCCGCGTGACGGAGGAACGATATGCTTGATCTCATCAATGTCAGCTACGACACCCAGATCCCCAACAACGTTGGCCTGTCCAGCGATAAGAAGGTGCTGAAGGCGCTGGAAAAATGGCACCCCGGTTACATCAACTGGTGGAACGACCTGATCCCGCAGAACTTTCAGGAATCGATGGTCTACCTGCGCACCGCGGTTTCAGTCGACCCCAAAGGCTGGGCCAAATTCGACTACGTGAAGATGCCGGAATACCGCTGGGGCGTGCTGCTGGCGCCGCAGGTCGAAGGCCGCACCATTCCGATGGGCGAACACTATGGCGAACCGGCCTGGCAGGAGGTTCCCGGCGAATACCGCAACATGCTGAAGCGCCTGATTGTCATTCAGGGCGATACCGAGCCGGGCTCGGTCGAGCAGCAGCGGTTCCTGGGCCTCACCGCGCCGTCGCTCTATGACATGCGCAACCTGTTCCAGGTCAACGTCGAGGAAGGCCGCCATCTCTGGGCGATGGTCTACCTGCTGCAGAAATACTTTGGCCGCGATGGCCGCGAAGAAGCGAACGAGCTGCTGATCCGCTCCTCCGGCTCCGAAGAGGCGCCGCGGATGCTGGGTGCCTTTAACGAGGAAACACCGGACTGGCTGTCCTTCTTCATGTTCACTTATTTCACCGACCGCGACGGCAAGATGCAGCTGGAATCGCTGGCACAATCGGGCTTTGATCCGCTGTCGCGCACCTGCCGCTTCATGCTGACCGAAGAGGCGCACCACATGTTCGTGGGCGAAACCGGTGTGGGCCGGACCATTCAGGCCACCTGCGAAGCGATGAACAAGGCCGGGATCACCGACCCCTATGACATCAACAAGATCCGCGACCTGGGTGTCATTGACCTGCCCACCATCCAGAAAAAGCTGAACCTGCACTACACGCTGTCGCTGGATCTCTTTGGTCAGGAAGTTTCCACCAACGCCGCCAATGCCTTCAACTCGGGCATCAAGGGGCGTTACATGGAAATGCGCCTGAAAGACGACCACAAGCTGACCAACGACACCTACGTTGTGCGCACCGTCAAGGATGGTCAGATCGTCGCCGAAGAAGTGCCGGCCCTGACCGCGATCAACATGCGTCTGCGCGACGACTACGTCAAAGACGCCGCAGGTGGCGTGGGCCGCTGGAACAAGATCATCGAAAAGCACGGCATCGAATTCGAGATGAAGCTGCCGCACGAAGGCTTCCACCGCCAGATCGGCGTGTTCTCCGCAGTGCGCTGCGACCCCGAAGGCAACATCATCTCGCAAGAGCAGTGGGACGCCAAGGTCAAGGACTGGCTGCCCAACAAGGAAGACGGTGCCTTTATCCAGTCGCTGATGAAACCGGTCTACGAGCCGGGCAAATACGCCAGCTGGATTTCGCCGCCAAAGGTCGGCATCGACAACAAGCCGGGCGATTTCGAATACGTGAAACTGCACATGGCATAAGCAGGGTTTAACCCTCTCTTTGTCGGCGCCTGTCACACTGACCGGCAGGCGCCGGAATTCAACAGCCAGACCGGAGGATCCCCAGATGGACATCACCCGCAGCCAAGCTGAAACGCCCAATGCCAACCGTGTGTCGGTTCAGATCAATGGCCTCAAAGGCCCCTGTGTGGGCTGTTCCGACTGTGTCGGCATGTGTCGCGAGCTGATCGATGCGCTGACCGTGCCCGATGCGATCCTCAAAAAAGCGCCGAGAAGCTGAATGACCAACGCCCCCACCGCGCCGCTGAAACAGCATCTGATCGATCCCGAGATCTGCATCCGCTGCTACACCTGCGAAATGACCTGCCCCGAAGAGGCGATCGAGCATGACGACATGAACGTCGTGGTCGACGCGGAGAAATGCAATTTCTGCATGGATTGCATCCCGGTCTGCCCGACCGGCTCAATCGACGAATGGCGGGTGGTGAACACCCCCTATTCGGTGGATGAGCAGTTCGAATGGATGGAACTGCCCGAGCAGGAAGAGATTTCCGGCGGCGGCGCTGCCGAAGGCGATATCGAGGCAATGGACGATGCCGTTGCTGCGCTGCTGGCCGATGCCCATGCCGGCGCGGGCGGCAAGGCGACCGCCCCCGCGAGCGCCAGCAAGCCGGTGATCAACATGTACACCCCCGGCAAACCGGCCCGGGTCAAGGTGCAGGGCAATTACCGGCTGACTGACAAGGACAGCGACAGCGATGTACGGCACATCATTCTTGATCCGGCGGGCCTGCCCTTTCCGGTTCTCGAAGGCCAAAGCATCGGTATCATCCCCCCCGGCACCGACGCCGAAGGCAAACCGCATCTGCCGCGGCTTTATTCCGTGTCCAGCCCGCGCGACGGCGAACGCCCCGGCTATCACAACATCTCGCTGACCGTGAAACGCGAGGAACAGGGCCTGTGCTCCAACTATGTCTGCGACCTTGCTGCGGGCGACGAGGTACAGGTGACAGGGCCCTTCGGCGCCACCTTCCTGCTGCCCTCGGATCCGGCTGCTGACATCATGATGATCTGCACCGGCACCGGTTCGGCCCCCTTCCGCGCCTTCACCATGCGCCGCCTGCGTGAGGCACCGCATGAGACCGGCAAGATGACTCTGATCTTTGGCGCCCGCCGCCCGGGTGAGCTGCCCTACTTCGGCCCGCTAAAAAAGATCCCCGATACGTTCATGACCAAACTCTTTGCCTTTTCCCGGCAGGAGGACGCGCCCAAGCAATACGTGCAGGACCGTCTGCGCGAGGAATCCGACCGGGTTGCCGCGCTGATGCAGAACCCGGCCGGCCATATCTATATCTGCGGGCTGAAAGCAATGGAGCAAG
Organism: Pseudophaeobacter sp. 1A16562; assembly: GCF_041008785.1. NCBI lineage: Bacteria > Pseudomonadati > Pseudomonadota > Alphaproteobacteria > Rhodobacterales > Roseobacteraceae > Pseudophaeobacter > Pseudophaeobacter sp. 1A16562. The sequence continues at coordinate 155,170 of NZ_JAXGFT010000005.1, forward strand.
GCGTCGAAGAAGCCTTGCGTGATATTGCCCGCTCCCATGGTTTGAACTGGGCCGAACTGCGCGATAAGATGCGCACCGACGGACGTTACCACGTCGAAACCTATTGAGCCGCAGGACAAAACCCAGATGACAGACCAGATCGCCCCCGCCGGACAGGACGCCGGGACGGAGAACTTCGTGCACGAAATCCGCGTCGGTTGGGGCGACTGCGATCCGGCCAAGATCGCCTATACCGGCCGCCTGCCCGCCTTTGCGCTGGAGGCGATCGATGCTTGGTGGGAACATAACCTGGATGGCGATGGCTGGTTCCAGATGGAACTGGACCGCGGCACCGGCACGCCCTTCGTGAACATGAACATCGATTTCCGCTCGCCGGTGACCCCACGCCACCGGCTGATGTGCGAGGTCTGGCCCTGCAAGCTCGGCACCAAATCGATCACCTTCCGGGTGGATGCACGGCAGGACGGTGTTTTGTGTTTCGAAGGCACCTTTACCTGCGTCTTTATCGATCCGACCAATTTCACCGCCAAGGCGGCCCCCCCGGATTACCGCGCCGTGGTCGAACCCCGGTTGCGCCCGGCCTAGGTTCCCATTCCCCGCTCCCGCGCCCCACTGAGGTGGGGTCCCGCAAGATAATGCACTCCGCAGCCGCGCCCGTACCGGTTTTCATTTGAACCGGATGCGGCAGCGCCTTAAGTTTGTGCATTATGTTTCATATATCGGCGCCGCATGAGTGAGATCACCAATTTCCGGGGCGAAACCCGGCCCGCGCAGGACAAAAGCGAGATCGACCAGGTCGTTCCCGCCCTGATTTCACGCGTGGGGGAACGGGTCCGCAAGGCACGCGAGCGCAAGGGTATTCCGCGCCGGGTTCTATCGGACCGTTCGGGTGTGTCGCCGCGCTATCTGGCGCAGCTGGAGGCCGGAGAGGGCAATATCTCCATCGGCCTCTTGCAACGGGTGGCCGTGGCGCTGGATCACCGCATCGAATGGCTGATCGGCGAAGAGGATCCCTGGACCTCGGACGCGGTACGGGTGGCGGATCTTTATCGCGGCGCCACCAGCAGCATCCAGCAGGCGGTTCTGGACCTCTTGGCGCCGCAGACGCCGGAAACCCAGCGCGCCGGGCGCGTCTGTCTGGTGGGTCTGCGCGGCGCAGGCAAATCGACCCTTGGCAGCATGGCGGGCAAGGAGCTGGGCATTCCCTTTGTCGAGCTGAACAGCGAAATCGAAAGCCAGTCCGGCATGCCGGTGTCCGAACTGATGGCGCTTTACGGCCAGGAAGGCTACCGCCAACTGGAGGCGCAGGCGATCAACCGCATCATCGCAACCCATGACAGCCTGATCCTGGCCGTCGCGGGCGGCATCGTCGCCGAGCCGGAGACCTATACCAACGTTCTGGCGCATTTTCACACCATCTGGATCAAGGCCCGGCCCGATGAACATATGGCGCGGGTGCGGGCGCAGGGCGATGAACGCCCGATGGCGGGCAACCCCGAGGCGATGGAGCAGCTCCGCTCGATCCTGACCAGCCGCGAGGCCCTGTATGGCAGGTCGCTGGCACAACTGGACACCTCGGATCAGACCGTGGATCAGTCGCTGGCCAGCCTGATCACCATGGTGCGGGAGCGTGGCTTTACCGGCTGATCCGGATTGCATCCGCAGGCGTGTCTCACAGCGGGTCGTGCATCCAATCATCGGCGAAGGTAACGGTTTGCAACCCGGCGAAGCGCGCCACCCTATCGAGTTCCGCCTCCAGCCTGCCGATCCGCGGCACTGACCAGCTGACCCCGCGCTCGGGCCAGACGGCGGTGATATTCAGCTGCCCCGCGCCGCGATCCGCTTTCATGTCGATCCGCCCCACCAGACGCTTCCGCTCCATCAGCGGGAAGACGTAGTAACCGTATTTGCGCTTGGGTGCGGGGGTGAAGACCTCGATCCGATAGTGAAAGCCGAACAGGCGTTCGGCCCGCTTGCGATCGCGCAGGGCCGGGTCAAAGGGGCTCAGCACCCGCATCCGCCCCGGCGCCGGACCCAACGCCTCGGCCTGTTCCACGATGCCCGGGCGCGCCAGCACCCGGCGCCAGCCACCATCGGCCTGTTCGATCTCGACCTCCTCAAGGGCACCGGATTGCAGCTGCGCCGCTGCCCATTCCTTTGCCTCAGTGGCCGAAGCGGTATCCCAGAAGGCCGCGAGTTCGCCCGAGGTGGCAAAACCCAACCGATCCATCGCGCCATTGCACAACCAGTCGACCGTCGCCGCCACATCCACAGGCGCGGCGCCCGGGTGCAGGTGTTCGTCGATCACCCGCTCGGTCAGGTCATAGCGTTTCTGAAACCCCTCGCGCCCGACCACCGTCAGCGCGCCAGACCGCCAGAGGTATTCCAGCGCGGTCTTGGAGGGATGCCAGTCCCACCAGCCGCCCGATCCCTTCTTCTCGTCCTTGCCGATATCCGATGAGCTGATCGCCCCGTGATCGCGGATATGTTCCAGAACGGTGGCAAACTGCGCCTCGAACCCGTCCCGCCGCCAGTTGCGCCAGCGGCTGCGCAGCAGATCGGCATCGCGCTGAAACCTAAGATGCCAATGGGTGTAATAGGCCATCGGGATCACGGCGGCATCGTGGGTCCAGTGTTCGAACAGTCCCCGATCCGCCTCGTACAGGCGCTTCAGATGGGCGGGGCGATAACTGGGCCTGCGGGAATAGAGGATCACATCATGCGCGCGCGCGACCGTGTTGATACTGTCGAGCTGCACAAACCCGAGCCGCGAAATCAGATCCAGCAGGTCAGCGCCCTTTGATGGGCCGCTCGGCGCCTCCAGCAGCGCGTGCCGGTCCAGAAACAGCCGTCGCGCCGCCCGGTTGCCCAGCCGTGCCCGCGCCATCAGCGCCGTTTCAGCGTATCGCCATAGGCGATGGTCGGGGTCAGGGTCACGTGGCGTTCGATCTCGGCGTCGGGATCTTCCAGCTGCGCGGCAATGATCTCCGCCGCCTTGCGCCCAATTTCCTGACGGCAGGCATCCATGGTGGCCAGCTTGCGCGGCAGCCCCTGCAACAGTTCAACCCCGTTGAAACCCGCAAGACCAATCTGCCCCGGCACGTCGATGCCCTGCTCCAGCAGATACAGCAACCCGCCGGCCCCAATCATGTCATTGGAATAATAAAGAAAATCCAGATCCGGAGAGCGTTCCAGCATTTCCGCCGTCATCTCGCGCCCCTTGGCCAGCGCCGAGCCGCCAGAGTAGAAGGCGCGATCTTCGATCTCGACGCCTTCCTTGGCCAGCGCCTCGGTAAAGCCTTCGAAGCGTTTGCGGGCGCGGTGGTCCAGCGGCATCTTGGTGCCCATGAAGCCGATGTGACGGTAGCCGGCTTTGAGGATCGCCTTGGCCATCTCGCTGCCCGCGCGGCGGTGCGAAATCCCGACCATCGCATCCACCGGCTTGCCATCGGTGTCCATGATCTCGACCACCGGAATGCCCGAGGCATTGAGCATGGCGCGCGCCGCCTCGGTATGTTCAAGCCCGGCAATGATCACCCCCGAGGGCCGCCAGGACAGCATCTCGTAAAGGACCTTTTCCTCTTTTTCCGGCTGATAGTCTGTTACCCCGACGACTGGCTGCAACTCGGTGTTTTCCAGTACCTTGTTCACCCCGGTCAGCACCTCGGGAAAGACCATGTTCGACAACGAGGGGATGATCACCGCCACCAGATTGACCCGTTTCGACGCCAGCGCGCCGGCGATCTTGTTGGGCACATAACCCAGTTCCTTGGCCGCGGTCAGAACCTTGGTGCGGGTCTTTTCCGACACGTCGCCCCGGTTGCGCAGCACCCGGCTGACGGTCATTTCCGAAACACCTGTGGCTTCCGAGACATCACGAAGGGTGAGCGGGCGCTTGTTGTCGGTGGTCACGGGCGTGGACCTCTTTGATTGTTTCCTGAGCGATGTTAGCGCAGACGGCGATGACAACACAATGGCAACCACGCCGACCTGCCGGATCTGAAAAATACGAGCACGCAGCCACATAGCATTGTGATGGCAGATGTGATTTGTTATCGCCTGAAACGCGCGGCCCCGTGGCTCAACTGGATAGAGCAGCCCCCTCCTAAGGGGCAGGTTGCAGGTTCGAATCCTGCCGGGGTCGCCAGTGATCAACTATTGGAAGATCAGGTTTGGGGTCCGGGTCACAGAACTGGAAAGGCGCCGTATTCGGTTGCCCATGTTCTGCCGTTTCGCGTTGGCAACATGTCAGACCAGGCACCGCCACCGACCAGTGTCAGCGGCGGACAGGTCGTGCCCCGCGCACCCGGTTTTCAGGCGGCGTTGGCTTCGGTGCCGTCTACTGAATTGGCTAGGTAGGCTTCGAACTCCTGGTCCATCCGGCCCTCGGCTCCGCCCACCGCATGAAGCCCAAGCGTGCTGAACCCATCCATGCTGGTCTTCAGTCGACCCGAATCCTCGGCAAGCTTCGATGTGGTTTCATAAACCGCACCCGCCCGGGTGGCGTTATCCAGCGTGGTCTGGCCCAGATCGCTCATGCTGCTGTCGATTTCCTGCAGGCTGAGCGATTGACGAGAGATTACTCCGGAGATTTCCGACATCAGCTGCGAGACGTCGATCACGCCTTGACGAATGCCGGACAGGCTTTGCCCCGTGGCGCGAACCAGATCGCTGCCATCGTTGACGTGGATCGAGCTTTCGGCAATCAGGGCCTTGATCTCGTTCGCGGAATCCGACGCCCGCGCCGCAAGCGAGCGCACCTCGGAGGCGACCACGGCAAATCCGCGCCCGGCCTCTCCGGCGCGGGCCGCCTCGACCCCGGCGTTCAGCGCCAGAAGGTTGGTCTGAAAACTGATATCCTCGATCACATCTACGATTTTGGCGATTTTAGACGAGGACGTTTCGATACGTTCCATCGCTTCGATGGCCCTCTCCACCACAAGACCGCCTTCTTCGGCATCCTTGCGGTTCAAGTCCGAGTGTCGGCTGGCCTTCTCGACCATATGGGTGGCCTCGGTGGTGCCAGCGGAGACATGGCTGACGGCGGCGACGGCCTCTTCCAGGGTGGCCGCCTGCTGTTCGGCGCGCTCTGCCATTTCCCGTGTCAGCTCCGAGGTTGAGCTGATTTTGTCGGCAACCGAATTGGCGCGTGTTGTGGCATCGGAAATGATCCCAGACCAGCGGCCGAGCAGATTGTTGTAAGATTCTCGGATCCCGTCGAACCGCGCCGGAATCCCGTCTTCTTGTCGGATCGGCCTGGTCAGGTTGCCCTTCTCCAGCTCGAAAATACCGGTGGTCAGCACGTCCAGTGCCTTGCTGTGTTCGGCATGCTGCGCCTCGAAATACGAGGCGATCACCCGCTCGCAATCGGCCATCATCAACCGGTTCACCAGTTGTACCTGTTTTGACAGCACCGCCCGGCTGGTCATCCGCTTGCGGACGAGAATATCCATCATATCAGCCCCGGCCGAGGAATAACCGCCGAGATACTGAATGAAAGGCAGGCGCAACTCGTAGTGAACCCTACCGACCCGAGCAGCGGAATCAAAATACTCCTGGTCGAACCGCCCCGAGAACAGCCGCTGCCAATGCGCCTTCTGGGCCGCTTTAGCGTGGGCAACCACCTTGTCATCGGCAAAGAAACGGCGGGTTTCCTCGCGTTCCAGCACGCGATCATAAAACCTCTCCAGCACCCGGCCGAGGTGTGGCACGAGCAGTTTTTCGGTCTGGGCGATCAGATCCTTGCTATCGGTATCAAGAGAAAACCACTGGAAAAAACTCTGATGATCTGTGGATGACATGTGACGCCCGTACCCTTGTTAAACTTGTGATCTTTCTGCCTTGCAGCATTTGATGACTAGTTAAAGACGTGCGTGAAAGTTACAAGAATACCGGCCTAAACCTTTGTGGTGAAATGATTTTAATTCACCATAAATTCGATTATTGAAATCTAAAAAAGAGAGCAGCATACCGCATGCATCCCGCCTTACGCCAAGGGTCCGCATTAAACGGTTCGAAAATGCCCTGAAACGCTCTTCTCTGCTGGCGTAGCCTGAGCGTGTCAGCCACAGGTCGCGGTCACGCTCCAGACGCGCATGGACTGATCCAAACCGCGGATATCCTGTCCGTCGTGACAGGTGAACTCATTCAAAAGCTCCGGCGCCTGCCCCTCGGCCATGACCTGCCCGCGTAAATCATCACTCATCACGATCTGCGCCTGCAGTCTGCGGGTCATTTCTTCGAGCCGTGCCGCCACGTTGACCGCAGTCCCGATCACCGCATATTCCAGCCGGTTTGCACCGATATCCCCCAGCACGGTCTCGCCATAGTGAATGCCGATACCGGCGCAGATCTCCGGCTCTCCCCGGCGGCGGCGGTCGCGGTTCCAATCCGCCAGCGCCTCTTGCATCGCAATGGCACAGGCCAGCGTATCGGTGGCATCCTGCGGTCCAGCCATCGGGGTGCCAAAGGTCGCCATCAGCCCATCACCCAGATATTTATCGAGCGTCCCCCGATGACGGAAAACCTCGCGCTCCATCCGGGCATGAAAGGCCCGCAGCAACTCGATCACCCGGTGGGGATCCTGCCCCGCGCTCATCCGGGTAAAGCCGACGATGTCGATGAACAACACGCCCACATCCTGGCTGCGCACCTGCTTCAACGGATCGTCGTTCTGCGACAGCTGGTCCACCACATTGGGCGAGAAATAACGCGACAGGTTGGCCCGTTCGCGTTCAAGCCCCGCGTTGTCCATCAGCAACCGACTGAACCGGCGCGCGGAAATCCCCAGCGTCACCGCCACCAGAAGAAAGACAAAGATCTCCTGAATGCGCAGGGGAATGTTGAAACTGTTCGGATCCATGATCGCCGCCAATTCGGTGCCTGGACCAAAAGCGGCCTGCGTGGCGGCGGTCAGTTCTGGAAAGGGGTCCGCAAACCACCACGCTAGGCCCAGTCCAGCGGCCCACATCGCAGAGGTCCAGACCCCGATCGCGATCACCGTGCGCCAGGAAAACGCCAGTGTCCCGCCCGCCAGGATCACAAAGAAATAGAGGAAGTTGTCGATCCTGTACTGCATCGCCAGCGGCAGATCACTGGGGCTGAAGGGATTCGGCGCCACCATGCCCACCGTCATGATCAAGAGGTCCATGAAGATCAGCAACAGCTCGACCCGGGAACGGCCCACCTGCCCATAGCGCTGGATCAGCCAGCCGTTGAGGCACAGGAGCAGCAGAATGCCATGATAATAGAGCACGTCCCAGGTCGGGCTGACGGCAACCAGAAAAACCGAGATGACAGCCATCGCAATCCAGCGCGCCCGCACCGCGAGTTCCAGACCCTCGCGCTTGTGCGCCTCCAGCGCCGCCGCTGCGTATTGGCTGTCCCCCACGGGATCCGCCGCATTGACCGTCTCAGCGGCGCGCATCTGCTGCGCCGCACCCAGAGCCGTATCCGCCATCGTCCGTTCCTTCGTTCCCGATCCGACCATAGGCATCACCCCGGCGGGACGCACCCCCTATCCCGCAGGTAGAACCAAAAAAGCCCCGCCAGATCGGCGGGGCAAGGTGAGGTGCCCGCGCCCCTGACCAAAGGTCGGGGCACAGACACCAGCGGTGTTGTTTGGTTTTCTCGGTTAGATCAGGCCTGCATTTCCGCGCGGATCTGCTGACGCAGAACATCGATCGGAACGGTTTTGCCATCGCGGCGGAAGCACCAGTAGGTCCATCCATTGCAGGACGGTGCGCCTTCCAGCGCGGCGCCGACCTGATGGATCGAGCCTTTGACCTCGCCGCCGACCAGCGTACCATCGGCGCGCACCTTGGCCTTGTGGCGCTGGTTCATCGAGAACAGCTCTTCGCCGGGGCGCAGCATTCCGCGTTCGACCAGTTGGCCAAAGGGAACACGCGGTTCCGCGCGTTTGCTGGCCGAAACCTGCAGGGCTTCACGGTCGAACTTGCGCACTGCCTTGATGCGTTTTGCTGCCACCTCGCGGTAGGCCTCTTCCTGTTCAATCCCGATGAATTCACGGCCCAGCATCTTGGCCACGGCACCGGTGGTACCAGTGCCAAAAAAGGGATCAAGCACCACGTCACCCGGGTTGGTCGAGCCGACCAGGATGCGGTGCAGCAGCGATTCCGGCTTTTGCGTCGGATGCGCCTTGTCGCCATTCTCGTTCTTCAGACGCTCATGCCCGGTGCAGATCGGCAGCACCCAGTCGCTGCGCATCTGGATGCCTTCGTTGAGGGCCTTCAGCGCTTCGTAGTTGAAGGTGTATTTTGCGCCTTCCGACTTCGACGCCCAGATCATCGTCTCGTGGGCGTTGGTATAGCGCTTGCCACGGAAGTTCGGCATCGGGTTGGACTTGCGCCAGATCACATCATTCAGGATCCAGTAGCCTTCGTCCTGCAGCGCCGATCCGACCCGGAAGATGTTGTGGTACGAGCCAATCACCCAGATCGAGCCGTTCGGCTTCAGGATCCGGCGCGCCTCGCGCAGCCAGGCGCGGGTGAAATCGTCATAGACCTTGAAGCTGTCGAACTGATCCCAGTGATCATCGACCGCATCGACCTTGCTGTTGTCGGGGCGATGAAGCTGGCCCTTCAGCTGCAGGTTATAAGGGGGGTCCGCGAAGATCAGATCGACGGAATTTGCCGGGAGTCCGGCCATGACCTCGATGCAATTGCCACCAAGAATCGCGTTTAGAGGGAGCGCCGCGGCGCCCTTCGTCATGGTTTTGTTCATTTGCTCTGCCTCAATAACCACGGCGCATTTTTGCGCTCATTTTGGTTATCCACAGGATGAGTCATCCGGGATTCGAGGTCAATTTGTTTTTTAGAACAGCAGCCTACGGTTCACTCTTGATACAATATCTTGTGGACCGGCTTGAAGGATCTCCGATGATGTGGGGTGACGCCCAATTCCTCCAGCGCCATGCGGTGCTGTTTCGACGGGTAGCCTGCGTTTTTCTCCCATCCATATCCTGGAAACTGTTGCGCTAAATCCACCATGATCCGATCCCGGGCCTCTTTGGCCACGATCGAGGCCGCCGCGATCGACAGTGATTTGCCGTCTCCCTTGACCACCGCTTCAGCCGGAATCTGTAGCCCGTTGGGGATCATGTTCCCGTCGATCAGCAGGTAGTCCGGCTGCGGGTTCAGAGCTGCCACGGCGCGTTCCATCGCCAGATGCGAGGCGCGGAGAATATTAAGGGAATCAATCTCTTCAACGGTGGCATGGGCAATCGCAACCACCCCATTGTCAAAGATCGCCTGCTCCACCGCCTGGCGTTTTTTCGGGCTCAGTTTCTTGGAATCATTCAGCCCCTCGGGAATGCATTCAGGGGTCAGTATGACGGCTGCTGCCGTGACCGGTCCGGCCAATGGCCCCCGGCCCACCTCATCCACTCCGGCGATGATCAGGGACCCGCGGGCGCGGGCGGCGTCTTCAAGGCTGTAATCTGGCTGGTCCATGGATCCGAGAGACCCAAACCAGCGCAGTTTTGCAATCCCGTCACGCCCGGCCAAAGGAAAAAGAGGGGCAATGCCCCTCTGAAATCGCCTCTTACTGTTGCGGAAATATCACCGCCCTGCCCGTCACCGGCGCACCAACCGGTAACCTCGGTTCTGCAGGCAGGTCGGCTTGTAACCGCTGCGATGCTTATGCCCGTTCCAGAAGGTCACCCGGCAGACCTGCGGCAGCGCCGATTCGTACCGGTATTGGCGCTTCAGGCAGTTCTCCCCGACCAAGGTGTGGCTGCGGCTGTAGCGCGGGAAATAGCGCACGCATTGCGCCGGAAGGTCATAACGCGCCACCCGGGGCGGCAGCGGGCGCGATCCGTGATGCGGACGACCGTGGTGGGGGTGCGCGCCGTGCTGAGGATACCCATGGCCGTGCGGCGGCGTGGTCACCGGTGCAGTGTAACGGTCCTGGTGCCGCGCATCATTGATCGCCGCGCCCAGAATGCCAAGCAGAGCCACCCCTGCCAGCACCTTTGCCACGTCTTCGTCGGCACGGGCAGGCGCGGCGGAGATACCGGTGATAGCCAGCGACAGCGACAGAATCAACGCAATGAACTTGCGGTGGGATTTGCCCTGTGGGCAGCGGCGGGTGGAAGCGGAGTAGATCATATCAAAGCCTTTCATCAGGGGCGCAGGGCGGCATGTCGTTGAATGTTTCATCGTGGCCAGTAGCCGGTGATCCAACCCTGGCTTTGCTGCCGCCGGACAGGCAATAACGCCCCCCTGATATCGGATATCAGCCCCGCCAAGACGCTGCTGTTATTGAATATCTGCGCGATCGGGCGCAGGGTTGCGTCATGAAACACATGCTCCTGATCCCCCTCCTGGCTCTGGCCCTGACTGCGGGCGCGCCGCAGGCGCAGGCGGCCGATTGCTATGCCGATTACAAGGCCAAGCAGGACAACCCGCTGAAACTGCATTATGGCGTCATCCAGCTGTCCGGCCCCTGCAAGAAGGGCCCGGCCCGCAAGGAAATCACGGCCCGTCTGGCGCCTGCCGGATGGACCCTCTTGAACGTGCTGTCGGTCTTTGGACCCGAAGGCCTGCAACAAAGGAAGGCCAATGCGGGCTCCTATTACCTCCGTTTCTGAAATGCGCGCCGCGGGCGGGCGGGTGGTCGCGTTTGGTATCGTCGCCATCGTGGCGCTGCTGGCGATTGCCGGGACCTGGCTGCTGCTGACCCTGCCCGATGCCAACGCCTTTAACGCCCGTGTCGAACGGGTCTTTGTGGAAAACGATCTGACAACCCAGGCCGAGATCAAGCTGCTGGAGATTCTCGCCCAGTCCGGCACCGCCTTTGCCGATACGCTGGCCAGCTACCGTATGGTGATCTTTGTGCTGCTGGTCTTTGCCGCTGCGATGATGCTGGCGGCGCTGGTGGTGCTGACCATGCTGCTGCTTCTGAACCGGCGCATGGCGCAGATCGAACGCGCCGGCATTCAGGTCAACGAGCTGCTGATCAGCCGCGAGGAAAACACCGTCTATCTTAACAGCATGGGGTTCCGCCTGACCCCGGCAGCGATGGAGACCCTCGCGGCCCTGGCCGAGGCGCGGATGGATGATGATGTCCTGTCGGGCGCTGAAATCGAAGCGGTGATTTCCGGCCGTCACAGCAGCGATTGCGACGAGGCCGCCGGCGCCACCCGGATCAAACGCCTGCGCGATACCCTTGGCAACCAGATGATAAGTGAGCTTCTGGTCAAGAACATCGCCAAACGCGGTTATGTGCTCGCCATTAGCAAGGATGTCATCCGCATGGTATAATGCGCGACAGAGCACCGACATCGTGCGCAAGCTGCACATCACCTGTGCGGCATCTGCCGGTTTCGCATCTGGAAACCCGGCAGAGCCCGCCCCATATAGGACCAACTCCAAAGATCGGTTTTTAAAAAGGACAGCCCGGATGAATGTGCACGTTAAGCCCCCCGCCCGGGGATACGGCATTCTGGTCGAACCGCTCAGCGGTCCGGTGCGGGTGTTCCGCAACGGTGTCCTTCTCGCCGAAAGCAGCGCAGCAAAGGTGATGTATGAAACCCGCCTGCCGCCCACCGTCTATTTCCCGCGCGACAATGTGTTGGTGCCCCTCTCCGAACGGGTGGCGCTGCAAACCTTCTGCCCGTTCAAAGGCACCGCCTGCTATCACGATCTGAAGCTTGAGGACGAGCGCGTCGACAATGCGGTCTGGATCTACGAGAACACCCTGCCCGAAGCTGCCGGGATCACCGGCCATGTGGGTTTCGTGCAGGATGATGAAACACAGCTGGATCTGGGGGAGAACATGCTCACCCCGCCTGATTCCGGCAATATCTCCGGCCCGCTGATCGACTGGCTGCTGCGCGAAGCGGCAATGCTGAACACTCCCGAAAGCTTTACCGAGGCGCTGGCGGAAAAGCTGCGCGAACAGGGCGTGCAACTGGCCCGGCTGTCGGTGCTGGCCTGGTCCCTGCACCCGATGATCGCGGGCAAGAACTACGTCTGGAAACGCCGCTCCCCCGAGATCATCGTCACCGCACCCAGCTATGACCTCCTCAGCAAGCCGCAGTATCAGAACAGCCCCCTGCGCCATGTCTCGCAGGGGCTGGGTGGCGTGCGCCACCGGCTGCACCGGGATCTGCCTGATGACGCCTTCCCGATCCTGCAGGACCTGCGCAGCGAAGGCGCCACCGATTACGTCGCCATGCCGCTGCCGTTCTCCGACGGGCGTACCAACGTGATGACCGTGGCCAGCGATCACCCCGACGGGTTCACCACCGCCAATCTGGGCCTGATCTTTGAATGCAGCGCTGTCATCGCCCGCTATTACGAGGTCTTCATGCAGCGCGAGAACGCACAATCGCTGCTGGAAACCTATGTCGGAAAACGCTCCGGCGCGCGGGTGCTGGGCGGGGAAATCCGCCGCGGCGACGGGGATGAGATCGACGCCGCCATCATGTTCTGCGACCTGCGCAATTCCACCCGGCTCGAAGAGGATCTGGGCCGCGATGCCTATATCCAGCTGCTGAACGGCTTTTTCGAAACCGCCTCTACAATCGTGCATGACAACGGCGGCGAGGTGCTGAAATTCATCGGCGACGCGGTGCTGGCGGTCTTCCCCGCCGATCCACAGAAAAGTTACCGCGCCCGCAGCCAGGCACTGGCCTCGGCCCGCGCCATCGTCGATGCACTGCCAGAACTGGCGCGCGACACCGGGCTGGCGGCTCTGCAATGCGCCACCGGCCTCGCCTATGGTTCGGTCACCTATGGCAACGTCGGCTCGCAGGAAAGGCTCGATTTCACCGTCATCGGACGCGCCGCCAACGTCGCCGCCCGCTTGGGTGAATATGGCAAGACGCAAGGTCACCAGATCGTGGTCAGCGCCGATGTACTGAAAGATCCCTCCAATGCCATCCCCCTGGGCGAGGTCGAACTGCACAATGTCTCCCGCCCGGTGAACAGCTACGCGATTCCCACTTCCTGACCTGCCCTTCCGGCCCCCACTCTCTGGTGATGGGTAAAGGGCCGCACTGTGGCCGCGCGATAGCGCGGTTCACCCTTGAGGCAGCGCCAGAGGGTATGATCCTTGTGTAGGTCCGTTGAGGGCAGATCTGCCCCTCAATGGACCTCTCAGCAGATTCACTTGCGCTGTCCAAAGGACAGCGCCCGGCCCAAGGCCGCACAAAGGGGGCTGGCGCAGCCGGCCCCCTGCGGGCGCGGGAGTATTCGGCCTGCCCCAAAGACTTAGATCAGACCAGCAGCCACAACAGAACGGTCAGCGTCACAAAGGCGAGGCTCGTGGCGGTCAGCATAGCGAGGCTCGCCGCGCCCTCCAGACCCTGCCGCTGGGCCAGCACCGTGTAGATCCCGAACATCGGCATCGCCGCCGACAGGATCACCGCGCTGTGCAACTCTTCCGGCAGCGCCACCAGACCCGCCCATAGCAGCCCCGCCGCCGCGCCAGCCACCAGCGCCGGGTGCAAAAGCAGCTTGCTCGCCGCGATCTGCGCCGCAAGACTGCGGTTGCCGTGCATCGGCAACCCCACCAGCGATCCACCGATCACCACCAGCGACAGCGCCCCGGCCGAGGCCGCCAGCATATCGACAAAACGCAGGAACGGCCCCGGCAGCGCGAACCCAGAGGCCGAAACCAAAAGTCCCAACGCCAACGCAATCAGCATCGGCATCTTCGCCATGTTCCACAGGATACCGCGCAGTTTCGGCAACAAGGGCTGGCCCGGCGTGCTGCCCGCCAGTTCCATCAAGAGCAGGCACGTGGGGATCAGGATCAGGTTCTCGACCAGCAGGTTCAGCGCCAGGATCACCCCGGCCAGATCCGGAAAGGTCAACAGCATGATCGGATAGCCGACAAAGCCGTTGTTGGGACAGGTCGATCCCATCACGCCCAGCGCCCGGCGGCGCGGGTCCACGCCGCGCAGGGTGAACAGCACGAAGGAAACCGCGATGGTAGCAACCCCGCCCAAACCATAGGCCAGCACATATCCTGGCTGGAACACTTCGGCCGGGTTACGCGCTGCCACGGCGGAAAAGATCAGCGCCGGCAGGGCAATGTTCAGAACATAGGCCCCGAACCGGCGCATATCCTCTGGGGTGAACCAGCCTTTCCAGACGATCCCGTAGCCAAGGCCCAGCGCCGCATAGATCGGAAAGGTGATCGACAGGATCGCGCCCATGGCTCTGTGGCCCCTAGCCGATCTTCCCCTGGTTCTCGCCGATCTGGCCACGGTGCAGCAGCAGGTGATCCAGGATCACGCAGGCCATCATCGCCTCGGCCACCGGCACCGCGCGGATACCGACACAGGGGTCGTGGCGGCCCTTGGTGATCACCTCGGCCGGGCTGCCATCCTTGCGGATCGACTGGCGCGGCGTCAGGATCGACGAGGTCGGCTTTACCGCGAATCGCACGACAACATCTTGGCCGGTGGAAATCCCGCCCAGGATGCCGCCTGCGTGGTTGCTGGAATAGACCGGCTGACCATCGTTGCCCATGAAGATCTCATCGGCGTTTTCCGAGCCTTTCAGACGCGCGGCATTCATGCCTTCACCGATCTCCACCCCCTTGACCGCGTTGATCGACATCATCGCCGCCGCCAGATCGGTGTCCAGCTTGCCATAGACCGGCGCGCCGATCCCGGCGGGCACGCCGCGGGCCACCACCTCGATCACCGCGCCGACGGAATCATGCGCCTTGCGCAACGCCTGCAGGTAGTCTTCCCAATCCTTCACCGCGCCCGCATCGGGGATCCAGAAATCATTCTGATCGATGGCGTCCCAATCGAACCGTTCCCGGTCGATGCCCATCTCGCCCATGGCGACCATATAGCCCTTGATCTCCAGCCCCGGTGCCAGCGCCTTAATCGCCTCGCGGGCAACACCGCCCGCAGCCACCCGCGCCGCCGTTTCCCGCGCCGAGGACCGTCCGCCGCCGCGATAATCGCGGTTGCCGTATTTCTGGTAATAGGTGATGTCGGCATGACCGGGGCGGAAGGTCTGGGCGATATCGCCGTAATCCTTGGAGCGCTGGTCGGTGTTCTCGATCATCAGCTGGATCGGCGTGCCGGTGGATTTTCCTTCAAAGACACCCGACAGGATCTTCACCGCATCCGGTTCGTTGCGCTGGGTCATGTTCTTGTTCTGACCCGGGCGGCGCTTGTCCAGCCACTGCTGCAGCATCTCCGGCTCCAGCGGCACGTTCGGCGGGCAGCCATCGACGGTGGCGCCCAGCGCGGGACCGTGGCTTTCACCCCAGGTGGTGACGCGGAAAAGATGGCCAAAGCTGTTCATCGACATGGGGGCGGTCTCCTTTGCGATCCGTGCTTAGCGGCGGGGCGGGCGTGGCTCAAGTGCAATTGCGCCCGCGTTGCCTGTCCCGCGCACGCTGCGGCAAGGCGCTGGTCACCTGTTTCGCGCGCGAAACATCCGCGCCGCCGCCCTCTTTCCTTGTCTTTGCCGCCCCCGGGCCCTAGGTTGCCGCTCACCTCGGGGTGCGTCGCACAAGGGCGCTGAGATCACACCCGTTGAACCTGAACCGGCTAACACCGGCGGAGGGAAGGTTATGGATAAGACCCGTCAACGGCACCACCCTTGCCCATCGCCGCAAAGGAGGATGCCATGAAGTATTCTGTTTTTGCAGCGGGACTGCTCGGCGCATCGGCGGCATTCGCCGAGACGCCCGAATTGACCGTTTACACCTACGACAGCTTTGTCTCGGACTGGGGCCCCGGCCCTGCGGTCGAGAAGGCCTTTGAAGAGGTCTGCGGCTGCGATCTGAAACTGGTCGGCGCGGGCGATGGCGCCGCGCTGCTGGCGCGGATCAAGCTGGAAGGCAACCGTTCCGATGCCGATGTGGTGCTGGGGCTGGATACCAACCTCACCGCCGCCGCCAAGGAAAGCGGCCTGTTTGCGGATCATTCCGTCAGCGCCGAGTTCGATCTGCCCATCGCCTGGGAAGATGCGACCTTTGTTCCTTATGACTGGGGCTATTTCGCCTTTGTCCACAATGCGGATGCCGATGTGCCGGGCGATTTCAAATCGCTGGCCGCCAGCGACACCCGGATCGTGATCCAGGATCCGCGCTCATCCACCCCGGGTCTGGGCCTGTTGATGTGGGTGAAGGCCGCTTACGGGGATGAGGCGCCGACGATCTGGGAAGGTCTTGCCGACAATATCGTCACCGTGACCAAGGGCTGGTCCGAGGCCTATGGCATGTTCCTAGAGGGCGAGGCCGACATGGTGCTCTCCTATACCACCTCGCCCGCCTATCACCTGATCGCGGAAGAGGACGCCAGCAAGGCGGCCGCGTCGTTCGCCGAAGGGCACTACATGCAGGTCGAAGTCGCAGGTAAACTCGCCGCCAGCGACCAGCCCGAGCTGGCCGATCAGTTCCTTCAGTTTATGGTCACCGATGCCTTCCAGTCCGTCATCCCCACCACCAACTGGATGTATCCGGCGGTGACGCCTGACGGCGGTCTGCCCGAGGGATTTGAAACGCTGATCACCCCGACAAATTCGCTGCTGCTGCCCGCCGATCAGGCTGCGGCTGTGCGTGATGCGGCGCTGGACGAATGGCGCGGCGCGCTCAGCCGCTAAGCCCGGCTGCGGGATATGGCGCCGCCCTGCTGGTGGCGGCGCTGATCCTTGGCACGCTGGCAGCGGTCGCCTTACGCGCCGAACCCGGGCGCGGGCTGGTCACCGCCGATTGGGCGGCGGTGCGGTTCACGCTGGTGCAGGCGAGCCTTTCTGCCCTGTTCAGCGTCGCCATTGCGGTGCCTGTGGCCCGCGCGCTGGCACGGCGACGCTTTGCCGGGCGCAGCCTGCTGATCGCCCTTTTGGGCGCACCTTTCATCCTGCCGGTGATTGTTGCCATCCTTGGCCTGCTCGCGGTTTTTGGCCGCGCAGGCTGGGTCAGCGATGCGCTGGAACTGTTCGGACTTGAACCCCTCAGCATCTATGGTCTGCACGGTGTTGTGCTGGCCCATGTCTTTTTCAACCTGCCGCTGGCGACGCGGCTGATCCTGCAAGGCTGGCAGGAGATCCCCGCCGAACGTTTTCGTCTGGCCGCGCAACTGGACGCAGACGCGCGCGCCATGTGGCAGCTTTTGGAGGCACCGATGCTGGCCCGCATCATACCCGGCGCCTTGGCTGTTGTCTTTGCCATTTGCCTCTCCAGCTTTGCCGTGGCGCTGACGCTGGGCGGTGGCCCGCGCGCCACCACCATTGAACTGGCGATCTATCAGGCCTTCAGTTTCGATTTCGATCTGGGCCGCGCGGCGCTGTTGTCGGCGGTGCAGCTGCTACTGACCGCTCTGGCGGCCATGATCGCCCTGCGCGCCCCGGTGGGCGAAGGGTTCGGCAGCGGGCTTGACCGAATGCTGCGCCGCTGGGACGGGCGCGGCGCGGTGGCGCGCGGGCTTGATGGCTTCTGGATCCTCTTTGCCGCTTTGTTCCTGCTCCTGCCGCTGCTGGCGGTGGTGCTGTCGGGGCTGCCGGGCGTGTTGACCCTGCCCGCCTCGGTCTGGAAGGCCGCGGGGGCCTCAATCCTGGTGGCAGGCGCCAGCACCCTGATCCTGCTGGCGCTGGCCCTGCCGATGGCGCTGGCGGCGGCGCTGGGGCGCCCGCTGCCGATGGAGGTCGCCGGACTTCTGGGACTTGCCGCCTCTCCGCTGGTGATCGGCACCGGGCTGTTCATCCTGATCTATCCTGTGGCCAGCCCCTTTGCGCTGGCGCTGCCAGTGACGGCGCTGGTCAATGCGGTGATGGCGCTGCCCTTTGCCATGCGGATCCTGATCCCGGCGGCCCGCGATGTCATCACCCGGCACCGGCGGCTTGCGCTCTCTCTTGATATGACCGGGCGACCCTTTATCCTGTGGGTGGTCCTGCCGCGTATGCGGGCGCAGATCGGATTTGCCGCCGGGCTGGCGGCGGCGCTGTCGATGGGGGACCTTGGGGTTATTGCCCTTTTTGCCGATCCCGAGGTCGCCACCCTGCCCTTGCAAGTCTACCGGCTGATGGGCGCCTACCAGATGCAGGCGGCAGCGGGCGCGGCGCTGGTGCTGCTGTGCCTGTCGATGGGGGCCTTCTGGATCCTGGACCGGGGAGGACGCTGGCATGCTGAAGCTTGAACATATCCGCATCGACAATGGCGGCTTTATCCTGACTGCTGATTTCGCGATTCCCCCCGGCGCGCGGGTTGCGGTCATCGGCCCTTCCGGCGCGGGCAAGACCACCCTCATCGAGGCCGTCGCCGGGTTTCTCCCCCTCTCCGGCGGGCGGATCTTCTGGGGAGATAGCGATCTGAGCGATCAATTGCCCGGTAAGCGTCCGGTCGCCATGCTGTTTCAGGATGGCAATCTGTTTCCGCATCTGACCGCGGCGCAAAACGTCGGGCTGGGCCTGCAGCCGAACCTGCGACTGAGCGATTCCGAACACGCCCGCGTCGCGCAGGCGCTGGAGCGAGTCGGCCTTTCAGGCATGGAGACGCGCAAACCTGCCGCCCTGTCCGGCGGACAGCAAAGCCGTGTCGCGCTGGCGCGGGTGCTGGTGCAGGGGCGGGATATCCTGCTGTTGGACGAACCCTTCGCGGCACTGGGTCCTGCCTTGAAGGCCGAGATGCTGGATCTGGTGGCGGAACTGGCAACGGAGAGCGGCGCAACGCTGTTGATGGTGAGCCATGACCCCGGCGATGCCCGGCGCATTGCCGATCAGGTGGTGCTGGTGGCCGAGGGGCAGGCTCATCCGCCCCGGCCAACGGCGGATCTTTTGGACAACCCGCCGCCTGCCTTGAAGGCTTATCTGGGGTAGTTTTTTTCAGAAGGGCAATTCAGCGTCCGACCGAGGTGGGAGCGGAACGCGCCCGCCGTGGGGGCGGGCGGCCGCGTGCCTGCCGCTGAAGCGGCAGGCTGTTGGTCACAAATACGAAGGTCTACGCAGCCTGCGCCAATCCTTTTGCCTGCTCCCGCGTCTTGGTGATCATCAGCGCAGCCTGTGCAGCTTCGCGGCCCTTTTGCACGAAATGGTCGCGGTAGATCGCCATGTGGTGATCGGTTTCCTGGAAATGATGTGGGGTCAGCGAGACGGACAGCACCGGCACGCCGGTGTCCATTCCTGCACGCATCAGCCCGTCCACGACCGCCTGCGCCACGAAATCATGCCGGTAGATGCCGCCATCCACCACGAGCGCGGCGCAGGCCACCGCGGCGTATTGGCCGGTCTTGGCCAGCTCCTGCGCCATCAGCGGCATCTCGAATGCGCCGGGCACGTCAAAGACGTCGATCTGCTCGGCCGGGATCAATTCCTGAAATCCTTCGAGCGCGCGATCGACGATATCGGCGTGCCAATTGGCCTTGATGAATGCATATCGGGTGTGTGTCATGGTTATCTCCTATAGGTTCGACACGTCACCCAAGGCGATAACGAACGGCAGGAGCCCCGCCCCGAAAAAGGCAGTCCCTGTCGCACGTTCTCTTCCATCCGGACTATAACCGTCGGCTCTGGCTTCTCACCAGATCTGCTTGTCACTTTCCTGACTGCTCCACAGCTTGATCCGAAAACCGGTTCCCACTTTTCGGGCTGTGGACGCGCTTGTCCAAGCCACCGGAACCGATGTTCGTCTCATTGGCTGTGGGTACACGCCCCGAAAAGCCGCTCGCGGGCTGACGGGGACACGCCCCGCATACCGCCGGTGGGGAATTTCGCCCCGCCCTGAGAACAGGCAGAACTTGCCAACAGCGGGCCGGTGTTTCAAGTCTGTTCGCGACGTCAGGAGATCAATATGCACCCCAATCCCATTTATCATGATGCAAACCGCGCGCAGAATCTCGATTTTGCCCGAACGCGCGCCTTTGGCGTGCTGGCGGTTTCCACGGCAGAGGCGCCGCTGATCAGCCATGTTCCGTTCTTACTAAGCGAAGACGGCACCTCTGCCGATCTGCATCTGGTGCGGTCGAACCCGATCACCCGGGTGCTGAAAACCCCGCAGGCTGCGCGGCTGGCGGTCAGCGGGCCGGATGGCTATGTCTCGCCCGATTGGTACGGGCTGGCCGATCAGGTGCCGACCTGGAATTACGTGGCTGTGCATCTGACCGGCAGGCTGGAGCAGCGCCCGCAGGATGAACTGCTGGGCCTTCTGGACCGGCAATCCGCGTTTTACGAGGCGCGGTTGCTGCCGAAACCGCCCTGGCACAGCGACAAGATGGAGCCGGAGGCGCTGGAACGGTTGATGCGGATGATCGTGCCGGTCCGGCTCAGCATCGAAACGGTGGAGGGTACCTGGAAGCTAAGTCAGAACAAGCCTGAGCCCGCCCGCACGGCGGTCGCGGATCAGATCACCACCGGTTTTGGCGCCGAGCTGGATGACCTGGCTCGGATGATGCGCCCCTGATCCCCGGACTGCCCCGCGCGGGTCGGGGCAGCAATCACAGGGTCTCGACGGCGGCAGCGGCCAGAACCGCGCCGGTGGGGGCACCGGTAGGCGAGCCGCCTTCTGGTTCGTCCGAGATCGCCAGAGTCGCCCCGGCAAACTGCTGCACCAACTCCGCAGGCAGGGTCACGAAAATCTCATTCTCATCCGGCAGCACCCCAAGGGAGACCGGCGCCTCGGCCCCATCGGCAATCAGCCACAGTTCCAGCGCCCGGCCGGGACGCGGCGCGCCCTGATCACGCCGGATCAGCAGCAGGTTCTGCTCCGCATCGAGCCCGGCGGCCACGAAGAGGTCGCCATCGGCCGAGGCCAGATCAACATGATAGGCCGGTGAGAAATCCGGGCGCGTCAGGATCGGCACCAGCACCAGCGCCGCCACCAGAACCAGCGCCGCCGCCAGCGCGCCAAGCCCCATGCGCCAGGCCGAGAAGATGCGCCGCACGCCTTCTGGACCTTCCGGCGCGGCGTCGATCTGCGCCATCAGCGCCGCCTTCACCCGGGCGGGTGGCGCGGTCTCGGGCACCTCTTCGGCAAGGCTGGCAAAATGCGCCTCCCAGCGATGCACCTCTCCCCGCAGGGCAGGCTCCGCCGCCAGGCGCGCCTCAAAGCTGCGCCGTGCCTCGGCATCCAGAAGATGCAGCACGTATTCGGCGGCGAGGAACTCGTCGTCGAAGGGAGGCTCTGCCTGAGGGGTATCGGTGCCGCTCATCGGGTCAGACATTCTTTCAGTTTCTGGAGGCTGCGACGCAGCCAGGTACGCATCGTATTCAGCGGAACGCCATGGCGTTCTGCCAGGGTCTGGTAATTGTCTCCTTCCAGATAGGCGCCGCGCACGGCCTCTGCACGGTCCTGCGGCAATTCCTCCATGCAGGTGTTCATGCGGGCCTGCTCGGACCGGGCAATGGTAGTGGCTTCGGGGCCGGGGCTGCTGTCCGGCACCTGCTCCAGCAGATCGCCGCCGTCGCCCTGACCGGACATCCGCGCCTGACGGGCCCGCAGCCGGTCAATCGACAGGTTCCGGGCGATGGTGATCAGCCAGGTCATCGGACTGTGCCCGGTCACCGCATAGCTATCCGCCTTGGCCCAGATCCGCAAAAAGACCTCTTGCAGGGTATCTTCGGCCTCGCCGCGGTTTTTCAGCACCCGCAGGCAGACGCCGAACAGCTTGGCACTGGTCGCATCATAGAGCGCTGCGAAAGCACGCCGGTCGCGCAGGGCGATTCGTGCGATCATCGTCTCGATCTCTGCTGGTGTTGTCATATCTGCCCGGCCCTGATTTCCCATCTAGGTAGACAGGTCGCACAGAAAGTCAAAACACCCGGCGCAGAACGCCGGGTGCCCTGCCTCTGTTCTTAGTCTTAACAACCAAGAAGGAGGCATCTGGCCAGCGGTCAGCCAATGTCTGTTTTACTTGGCGGTGATGACGGTCATCACCAGGTTGCCGTCCATCTTGACCGGGCCGTCTTCCTTGGCGCCAAGCGTGTATTCGAACATGCCGGTCTTCATGCCGCCGTCCTCGCCGTGGACCATCAGCATCAGCATGTCGCCTGCCGCGACCTCTTCGGTCAGGATGGCGGCGACATCGGCGGTTTCACCTTTGCGCAGCGGCGCGTGACCCACAACCGGACCCGGCTTCATGTCGGCATTGGTGCGGTGCACCACCAGCCAGCCGTTTGCGGGCGCCACAACCTGGCTGGCGCTGACCATGCCGTTTGCAACCGACTGATCCTCGGCCATGACCATGGGCTTCATGTGGCCACCGGCGAACACCGGGGCGGACAGGGCGGCAGTGGTTACCAGAGCGGCAGACAGAATGACGGATTTCATTGTGAAACTCCTTCCAAGAGATGTGTTTCAAGCGTTCGAATTGGCGAACCAATGTCGGTTCACCCCGAATTCACGCAGCAGCCGCGAAAAAGTTTCAGCGCGCCCCAGATTTTTTTCACATTGTATTGTCCCGCTGGCGATCTAGGGTGGCGGCAAACCTTGGGAGGTCCATCATGAAACTCTTTCACTCGCCCGCCTCGCCCTTTGTGCGCAAAGTCATGGTGCTGCTGCATGAAACCGAGCAGCTGGAGGATGTGGACATTGTCGATGTGCACACCACAGCCATCGCCCCCAGCGACGATCTCAAGGCCAGCAACCCGCTGGCCAAGATCCCGGCGCTGACCCGGGCCAGCGGGCCAACCCTTTATGACAGCCGGGTGATCTGCGCCTATCTGGACCATCGCGCGGGCAGCAATCTTTATGCGCGTTCCTGGGACACCAAGGTGTTGGAGGCGACTGCGGATGGCATGATGGATGCAGCGGTCCTGATGACCTATGAACGGCGTCTGCGTCCCGAAGGCATGGTCTGGGAAGACTGGATCGAAGCTCAGCTAGGCAAAGTGCTGGGGGCCTGCTCGGCGCTCAACAGTCGCTGGATGGCGCATCTGAAAGGACCGCTGGACATGGGGCAGATCGCCGTCGCCTGCGCCCTCGCCTATCTCGATTTCCGCCACCCGACCTCGAACTGGCGCCACGGCAACGAGGCGCTGGCGGACTGGTTCGCGGAATTCGAATCGCGTCCCTCGATGCAGGCCACCCAGCCGCCTGCCGCCTGAACGGCAGCCTGCGACCGGGGATGGGCCTGTCAAAACAACAGTGGCTTTTGTGACAGTCTGTAAAAAGAAACTGCCCACGCGACACAACGGCGCGTATATCACGGCTGGACGAAAGGGCTTCTCCCCGCTAGATACGCGCGATAAGGCACTGCGGGTTTCTTGCAGTGTATGCGCATGTTTGCCCTAAACGGGCGCTGGAATTGGAGAAAACCTCGTGTCCCACGCAGAAGACAACGAAGGAACCCGGAGAGATTTCCTCTACTACGCCACTGCCGGCGCCGGGGCAGTCACCGCAGGTGCCGCAGTCTGGCCCCTGGTCAATCAGATGAACCCCTCTGCTGACGTCAAGGCGCTGTCCTCGATCATGGTGGACATCAGCGGCGTGGAAGTGGGAACACAGATTTCCGTAATGTTCCTTGGTAAGCCGGTGTTCATCCGCCGCCGGACCCAGGCTGAAATCGACGAAGCCCGGGCGGTTGAACTGTCCGCGCTGATCGATCCGGCCTCGGAAAACCCGAACAAGCCGGGCACCGACGCATCGGACGAGAACCGCACCATGGACGAAGCCGGCGAATGGCTGGTCATGATGGGTGTCTGCACCCACCTCGGCTGTGTGCCGCTGGGCGATGGCGCTGGTGACTTCAACGGCTGGTTCTGCCCCTGCCACGGTTCGCACTACGACACCGCAGGCCGGATCCGCAAAGGCCCCGCCCCGCAGAACCTGCACGTACCGGTCGCCGAGTTCCACGACGACACAACCATCAAGCTGGGATAAGGAGACGCCACATGTCCGGTATTCCGCACGACCATTACGAACCGAAGACTGGCGCAGAGAAGTGGCTGCACAGCCGCCTGCCCATCGTCGGTCTGATCTACGACACAATCATGATCCCCACCCCCAAGAACCTGAACTGGTGGTGGATCTGGGGCATCGTTCTGGCCTTCTGCCTGGCGCTGCAAATCGCCACCGGCATCGTGCTGGTGATGCATTACACTCCGCATGCTGATCTGGCCTTTGCCAGCGTTGAGCACATCATGCGTGACGTGAACGGCGGCTTTATGCTGCGCTACCTGCACGCAAACGGCGCCTCGCTGTTCTTCATCGCGGTCTACATCCACATCTTCCGTGGCCTGTTCTACGGCTCCTACAAGGCGCCCCGCGAAATCACCTGGATTATCGGCATGCTAATCTTCCTGATGATGATGGGCACCGGTTTCATGGGCTACGTTCTGCCTTGGGGTCAGATGTCCTTCTGGGGCGCGACCGTGATCACCGGCCTGTTCGGTGCGATTCCGTTCATCGGTGAGCCGATCCAGACCTGGCTGCTGGGCGGACCCGCTGTTGGCAACGCGACGCTGAACCGCTTCTTCTCGCTGCACTACCTGCTGCCGTTCGTGATTGCTGGCCTCGTGATTGTCCACATCTGGGCTTTCCACACCACCGGCAACAACAACCCGACCGGTGTTGATGTCCGTAAAGGATCCAAGGAAGAAGCCGAAAAAGACACCCTGCCGTTCTGGCCCTACTTCGTGATCAAGGATTTCCTGGGTCTGGCCATCGTTCTGGTGATCTTCTGGGCCGTCGTCGGTTTCATGCCGAACTACCTGGGTCACCCCGATAACTACATCGAAGCCAACCCGCTGGCGACGCCTGCACACATCGTTCCCGAATGGTACTTCCTGCCGTTCTACGCGATCCTGCGTGCCTTCACCTCCGAAGTCTGGGTGGTTCAGATCGCCTCCTTCATCACCGGCGGTATCGTCGATGCGAAGTTCTTCGGCGTGCTGGCCATGTTCGGTGCCATCGCGGTGATGGCTCTGGCGCCCTGGCTGGACACCAGCCGCGTGCGTTCGGGTCGCTACCGTCCGATGTTCAAGTGGTGGTTCTACCTGCTGATCATCGACTTCTTTGCCCTGATGTGGCTGGGTGCGATGCCCGCAGAAGAGCCCTATGCATCGTTCTCGCTGATCGCATCGGCTTACTGGTTCGGCTACTTCCTGGTGATCCTGCCGCTGCTGGGTGTCATCGAGAAGCCGACCGCAATGCCGGCCACCATCGAAGAGGATTTCGACGCCCACTATGGCAAGAAATCCGGCGAAGCCACTCCTGCCGAGTAATCTAGAAGGACAGCTACCCATGTTGAAGAAACTCGCAACCGGTGCCGCCTTCGCTCTGGCGCTCATTCCTGCCGCAGGTTTTGCGGCAGGCGGAAGCGGCCACGTGGAGGACTTCCAGTTCTCTTTCGAGGGCCCCTTTGGCACCTATGACCAGAACCAGCTGCAACGCGGTCTGCAGATCTACACCGAGGTCTGCTCGGCCTGTCACGGTCTGAAGTTCGTGCCGCTGCGCACCCTGTCCGACGAAGGCGGCCCCGGCCTGCCCGAGGATCAGGTCCGCGCCTATGCCGCTGAAAACTTCGAAGTGTTCGATGCCGAGCTGGACGATTTCCGCCCCGCAAAACCGGTTGACCACTTCCCGGCGAACACCTCGCTCGGCGCCCCCGACCTCAGCCTGATGGCCAAGGCGCGCGCCGGTTTCCACGGACCCTACGGATCGGGTCTGAACCAGCTGTTCAAAGGCATGGGCGGTGCCGAATACATCGCCTCGCTGCTGGACGGTTACACCGGTGAGACCAAGGAAGAAGCAGGCACCACCTTCTACGGCAACACCGCCTTCCCCGGCGGCTGGATCTCGATGGCGCCGCCGCTGTCGGATGAGCAGGTGGAATTCGCTGACGGTCACGCCAACGACGTGCACCACATGGCGCAGGACGTCGCGGCCTTCCTGATGTGGACAGCAGAGCCCAAAATGATGGCCCGTCAGACCGCCGGTTTCGTCGGCGTACTGATCCTGACCGTTCTGTCGGTGCTGCTGTACCTGACCAACAAACGCCTCTGGGCGCCCCACAAGGGCAAGAAGACCTCCTAAGCCGGGTCTTCCCCTGATGCAGAAACAGAAAACCCCCGCCAGTGGCGGGGGTTTTTCTTTGTGGTTGCGGCACCAGCCATGCCCTCTAGGGTCTGTCCATGACCAGATACACCGGAAAATGCCTTTGCGGCGCCGTCACCTATGTAGCAACAGGGCAACCGCGCGTTGGCGCGCAATGCCATTGCGAGGAATGCCGAAGGATCAGCGGGACAGGTCACACAGTCGGCGCCATGTTCCCGATAGAGGCGGTCACCATCAGCGGTGAAGTCAGCACCTTCAGGTACCAGTCCGGAAAGGCCTCAGAGGTTACCAAGGCCTTCTGCGGTACCTGTGGATGCCCGATCTACGGACAGAACACCCGCACCCCCGATCACCTGACCCTGTCGCTTGGCACGATGGACGATGCGGAGGGTCTGGAGATCGAAGTCGTCGTATTTGCACGCGACCGGCCGCATTGGGACCAACTCGGCCCTGACGTGCTCTCCTTTGCAGGCCAACCGGGCTGGAAGCCCGAACGCTGATCCCCGCGCAGAAGCGCAGGGAAGGCCGATTCAGGCAGTCAGCTGGCCCTTGGAGGCGCGTGTGATCACCGCAGTCACGATCTGCCCCTCGTCCTGCGCCGCGTCGAAGGTCACCTCAGTGAACTGCTCTGTGCGGCCCATATGGGGGTTTTCCATCAGGATCCGATGCGTGCGCCCTACCTGCGCAGCAAGGTGTTTCTGAACCTGCGCATCGCCTGCGGCGCGCAGACGGGCAGCGCGTTCCTTGATCACCTTGCCATCCACCTGCTTCGGGATTTTCGCCGCAGGCGTGCCTTCCCGTTTCGAGTAGGGAAAGACATGCAGCCAGGTCAGATCGCAATCCGTCACCAGCTTCAGCGAGTTTTCGAAATGCGCCTCACTCTCGGTCGGAAAACCGGCAATGATATCGGCACCAAAGGTCATATCGGGGCGCAGTTTACGCGCCTCCTCGGCAAATCGGATGGCATCGTCGCGCAGATGGCGCCGGGCCATACGTTTGAGAATCATGTCGTCGCCATGCTGCAGGCTCAGGTGCAGATGCGGCATCAGACGCGGCTCGGTGGCGATAGCCTGCATCAGATTCTCGTCCACCTCGATCGAATCGATGGATGAAATGCGCAAACGCGGCAGATCCGGCACCAGTTTCAGGATCCGCATCACCAGATCGCCCAGTTTCGGCTCAGCAGGCAGATCCGCCCCCCAAGAGGTCAGATCCACCCCGGTCAGCACCACCTCGTTATAACCCTTGTCCACCAGCCGCTTGATCTGGTCCACCACCACACCAGCAGGGACCGAGCGCGAATTTCCGCGGCCATAGGGGATGATGCAGAAGGTGCAGCGGTGATCGCAGCCGTTCTGAACCTGCACATAGGCGCGGGAGCGGGTGCCGAATCCATCGATCAGGTGGCCTGCGGTTTCGGTAACCGACATGATGTCATCGACCTGAACCTTCTCGGTCTCGCCAATGAAATCAGGCCCCTTTGCGATCTCAGCCCAGGTGTCCGGCTGCATCTTTTCGGTATTGCCGATGACGCGGGTAACCTCTTCCATCGCGGCAAAGGTCTCGGGCTCGGTCTGGGCAGCGCAGCCGGTGACGATGATCGGCGCCTCCGGGTTTTCCCGGCGCAGGCGACGGATTTCCTGGCGCGCCTTGCGCACCGCCTCGGCCGTCACCGCGCAGGTGTTCACCACCACGGCATCCTCCAGCCCCGCCGCGCGGGACAATTCCTTCATCGCCTCAGTTTCATAGGCGTTGAGGCGGCAGCCAAGCGTGGTGAACTTGGGCGCTGTCATTGCAGCGAATCCAGGAATTCGGCGGTGAAGGTGCCGCTGAAGACATGCATGGTCGGACCGGTCATCCAGACACCATCCTCGCGCCAGTCGATCCACAGGGTGCCCCCATCCAGGTCAATGCGCACCCGGCGCCCTGTGAGGCCCCTGCGGGCCGCTGCAACCGCTGTGGCGCAGGAGGAGGAGCCAGAGGCCAGAGTCACGCCCACACCGCGCTCCCACACCCGCATACGGATATGATCGGGGCCGACAATATGGGCCACCTGCACGTTGGTACGTTCAGGATAGAGCGGATGATGCTCATAACGCGGGCCGAACTCCGCCAGCGGGATGAGATCGGCGTCCTCGACAAAGAAGGTACAATGCGGATTGCCCATACCAGTGGCCGTCGGCCCGCCCTCGATCGGCAGCTCCAGCGTGTCCATCTCCTCGGCCAGCGGAATTTCCTGCCAGTCCAGCTGCGGCTGGCCCATATTGACCGAAGTCAGGCCCTCGCCCGCTTCGCGCGCATAAAGATCACCGCGGTCGGTGGTCAGATGCAGCGCATCCTTGCCGGTCTCAAGCATCAGATGGCGGGCAATGCACCGGGTGGCATTGCCACAGGCCGCCGAGGTCGAGCCATCCGCATTGTAGAAGGTCAGATGCGCATCGCCTGCACCGTTTGAGATCACAGCGAGTTGATCGAACCCCACACCGAACTGCCGGTGTGCGATTCCCTGCGCCAGCGCGGGCGTGATCGCGATGTCCTGCGCACGCGCGTCGACAACGACAAAGTCGTTGCCCAGCCCGTGCATCTTCATGAAGGGGAAACCGATGTTTTCTGTCATGCTCATGGCGGGCATATAGACCCCGCGCAAAGATGAATCCAGCCTTGTGCCAATAAACTTGAAAAAAGGGGTTGACCCCCCGCCGTACTCCCCCTAGATACGCCGCCTATCGGGACAGCATGGATGACCAAGCCAAGCGACACCGACGCGAATTAAGCGCTTGATCCTTCGGGAGTATTTCGCTTAGACAGCACAAAGATAGTGGGCCGTTAGCTCAGTTGGTAGAGCAACTGACTTTTAATCAGTGGGTCGCAGGTTCGAATCCTGCACGGCTCACCACTTTCTTCAATGAA
Organism: Pseudophaeobacter sp. 1A16562; assembly: GCF_041008785.1. Taxonomy (NCBI): domain Bacteria; kingdom Pseudomonadati; phylum Pseudomonadota; class Alphaproteobacteria; order Rhodobacterales; family Roseobacteraceae; genus Pseudophaeobacter; species Pseudophaeobacter sp. 1A16562. The sequence continues at coordinate 184,063 of NZ_JAXGFT010000005.1, forward strand.
ATCAAACCACTGATCACTAGCAGAGTGAAACACTTACGCCGATACCCCGAATTTTTCGGAGTATTTTCGGATAAAAATAGGCTTCCTTGGGCTTTTCGGAGTAAGCGCGTTATGCCCGCGCCAAGGCGTTGGCGGCGCACCCCCCGGGGGTATCCCCTGCCCGCCGATGGGACTCCTGCACATATGCCTACCTCCCATCCCCTAAGACCATCCGGAGCAAATCTGCGCAAACACCCACAGGACGATTCCTTGGGGCGACTGGGCTAGGCTTAGCCCACCCCACACCCTTAGGAGACCTTTGTGATGGCCAAACCCGATTGGGAGAAGCGCGCTCGGTTTGCGGAAGCATACGCTGACTCTGGCAATGCAACACAGGCAGCCCTCAGCGCTGGCGTTCCGCAATCCTCAGCCCACAGCATGGGCTATAGATGGCTTCGCGATCCGCAAGTGACTGAGATGATCAGAAACGCCATGAATGACCGGCTGAAAGCCCTGGGGCCTCAGGCGGTCGGTGTGATTAAGGAACTGCTGTTGAGCGATAACGTCAGTCCTCAGCTGCGCCTACAGGCTGCCCGGGATGTGCTGGATCGTCTGGGCTGGGTTCCACCTAAGCGCCCCGACCCAATCAGAGAGCCTGCGGAGCGAGAGTTGACCGAATTGTCGCGCTACGAACTGGAAACACTCGCATCGGGAAATCCATACGTTCGGTTGGATGATGAGTCCCTCAAGATGATGGCGAGTCAATCGTGACGTCAAACACCCTCTACCAGGCAACCCCTGAGGGTTGTCTAGGTTTGGCTTTGGCAGATACGGACTGCACCCGAACGAACGAAACGGTCCCCTAAAGGGAACCGTTCCGTTCGTACCCGCTGCTTTGCAGTTGGAATGGGTCCGACTGAAGTCACGAAACGTGAGGTTCGTCTTTCACAGGGATAGACAGGCATGTGCCATCGTCGTCAATCTGCCCCATAGTCTTGAGAGCGACCAAGGCTTCATGCACAGCACGCTTCCCCTGTTTGGGAGTTCCTTTCCCCATCTGCGGTGCAGCATACTCCATGAAGGCATCCCGCTTGACATGTGCGGCATAGGCCGGGTCCGCACAGTGGAGCTCAGCGGCCTCAGACAGGAACTCTTCAAGTAACCTCAGGACCTTCACCTGGTTTTTGCCTTTGACCTTCCTCGCTCCTGCTGCTGCCTCTAGGAATTTCGCGTAGCAGGTCGTCTTTTCATCGCCATCAGCATCAATGCCAAGAACATAAGGCTCCAGCTGGAAGAACGCCTGAAGACCATTTTCTCCGTTGCGTTGTTTATCAGACTCTATGTAGCGAAGCCCGTCTTTCTTCCCACAGACGATTACAGTATCGACCGCCCCAGGAAGGGATGTACTCCCCCGAGAGCCACGGTCGACGTCTTTGCCACTGTGATGGACCAGCAAAACGCTTGCACCAGTTTGCCTGCGAATGCTGTCCACACGTTTGTAGACAACATTCATGTCCTTCGCAGTATTTTCATCTGCGTTACCCATAGATCGAGCCAATGTGTCGATGACAATCAGAGCAGGACTGACACCGACACCCAGGATATCGTGACAAAGCCGTACGATTGCCTGAACATCGATATCGTCACTGAAGAGATCGATAGCCTCCGTGACGAGGTGAAAGTCAGCGCTTGGACCACCCGGCAGCGCGACCATACGATTCATGAGCGCGCGCCCGCCTTCAGATGCAAGGTAAATGACAGGCCCTCCCATCACGCGGTTTCCGTTCCAATCGGTATGACTCGCAATGTGATGGGCGATGTTAAGAACAACAAATGTCTTTCCCACATTCGTGGGCCCGTAAAGCACACAGGTTTCATTGCGAAACAGCCAGTGTTTGATAAGGTAGTCGTTGTCCAGGTTCGACTCGACCTGATCGCCAGAAACAGTATTGGATTGAAGAACCGATACACGCTGCCTGACCCGTTCCTCTGCCTCGGACACCGCAAGAGAAGCCATGTGAGGCGCAGGCTCTGGCTTTGCGTCCCCACTATCCGCAGCCCCCAACAGACCACTGATGTCAGGCACTCCGTGGCTGCTCGAAGGATTGTGGCGGTGATGGATGGCGCCGAGATCCGCACCGTACTCACCCGCTTTGGCTGCGATATACGCAGTGCCTGCCGACTTGTGAGACGACAAGGTTTTCCAGATACGTTCAACTTCTCCGCGCTTATACTTCTCCCCATCGGCGGACCAGCGATCAGCCAATTCAAGCCCCGCGCTGGAACCCTGCGTAGCTGCATATACCGCGCCGAGGACAGGCAGCCATTCCGGGTAAGAAATGTCAGGAGGAATGTACCAGATCAGCTCCCGCAACTCCGCCAAAGACGTTCCGCCCTTCACCGTCTCCCCATCGTAGAGCGACGGCGAAGTCGGCCCTTCCACAGGCGGCAATCCCTTCGAAACGACGCCAGGCCAATGCGGCATAGGCGCAATCTCATGGCCAACGTCGACCCATTGGTACTGGCCAAGAGTCTCAGCCCGTTTCGAGATGGCCGTGGCAGGCGGGGCAAGAACATAACCGCGATATTTCAAGTCTACCCCAGGGCACAGCTGCCCTGCAGGGGCGGCACCCTCCTCTGCCCGGAAGTAGAGATGCCGCCCGCCGCTCGGCGTCGTAGCCGCTACGGTCTGCGGCTCTTCCAGCCCGTGCTTTGCCAGAAAGGCCTCGTAGGCCTCAGGGTCATCGATATCGACAACCATCAGCCCGGACATCTCGCAGGCGACAGCCGGTTGTGCGTCCGGCAAATCCTGCGCCCAGATGAAAACCTCGTCGAGGTCCTGTGTCGCATCCTTGTACCCATGCGGAGTGAAAGGCTGCTTGTTCTGCCGACAGGGGAACACGAAGAAACCCCTGTCGATCAGTTCCTTGCAAGCTTGATAGAACTCCAGAGCACTACCGCTCAGATGCTCTTCGCGGGGATCGGTCGACCGCTCCATCACTCAGCCCCCCTGCTTCATGCCAGGAGAGTTGGCCAGTTTCTGGGCCGCATAATCCAAGGCTTCCCGGACATTCAGCACCGCCTTTTTGTTCGGGTGCCTCGCAACCAAAGGCCACGTCCGGATCGTACGCGCCGTGACCGGAAAGTAGAGCCGGGTGACGAGATCAGCGACCGTCGCACGGTCGGCATATGTCGGCAAAATTCCTCCGCATTCGCAGAAGACGTGATTGGATTTGGCGCTCGTAGTCATGTTTAGACCTTTGCTGGTTTCAACTGGTCATCAACAAACCAGTCCGGCCAAGTATCGGTCGTCCTCATCCGGGAACTTTTTTCGGGAGAACACCATAAGTGACTGACAAATATAAATTCTTTTTCCATCTTTATTGGAAAAATGCGTAACTCAGCTATCAGGGCGGTGGACCGTTTCGGCGAATCACTAGCTCTACGCACGGAAGTTTGCTTGCCAGGGATAAGCTATCAAACCGATGCTGGCCGGTTGTTGTTCAAGGGGGGCGCATGGCGGGATAGACACTTGAACGACAAGCCCCCCAGAGAGCGATGTAATAGCGACCAAATACAGCCCGAAGCGATCCAATCATGGTTCGAGCAAATTGGGCCAGCAGATGCATTTCGGGCGTACACCTGACATTCGCTGTACTGACGGGAATAACAGCGAAGCGCAGATAGCGTCCTTTGCAAAGTCGGTATCGCCTGGCTCAATGATCGGCGCGAACGGCCCTTACCGGTCATTGACCGGGGGCAGGTACGCCGCGGCGCGGCTATCTTGAAGCGGCCCTTCATGCTTGCCGCAGCATTTCGCATCTGGCACGCTTAGCCATATTGGTTGAGAAGGAGAGCAGGATGACTGCTTCTTACTACTCGAGGATAACACCTACCTGCGACTTGGGGAAAAAGAGACCTAAGAAGAAAACGCTAACTAAGCAGGTCAAGATCTGCAAGAAATTCAACAGGCCTGTCAGGAAGCAAATCAACCCGGGATTTGCCACAATCTATTCACCTGAATTCCTTCGGGCCTTTCGGAGGATATGCGAGATATACTCTCAGTCGAACTTCGTGTTCCCCGAGAAACAGGTGTTGATATTGATGCTCGACAACAACATCAACCCGTGCCGTGCGGACAAATTCACAGAGGCAATCGTCAAAAGGTTGGCAGGCGATATCTTTCGGAGATAACCCCTCGGCTTTCCTCGATCACGGGCAAATCAAAACAAGCCTACGTATCAGAAGGCACCCTTTGACGGGAAGCGACCGGCCCGAAGCAGACCTTTGTAACAAGCGCAGCGGATGACCAGTCCAAGTCCCATTGCGGACGTTGAAGTGCGGAAAGGTCCATGAAGACAGATGTCGGAAACGGCATTTGACAAGGATCCGAGGCAGGACCAAGCGGCTTTACCATATTGCGTTATCCTGGGCGCACCGATGTGCTTGGCGCATACGTCTCCTTGCAGCGAAGGCCGTTTGCCCACCACGACTCCACAAGACGACGGCGGCCTACTTCGTGGAAAATCGAGCCATACCCGGCAGTGACCAGAAGATGGAGTTGGCGTCGTCAAGCCTGCCCCAGAAGAACTCCCCACCCAGGCTTTCCAGTCGAGATTGAGCCTGTTCCTTGAAGAGAGCTTCGCTCGCTTCGGCCGATTTATTGTCTGCAAAGGCCTGCGAGATCATGCTGATCGACCACTTGCCGCTGGCAGCCGGGGGGATGCCCGCGTTCAACTCCGCCAATCGGCGTTTGGTGTCGTTGGAAACGCCGATCTTCATGGCGACGGACTTGTCCCCGAACTCCTTCCTTCGATTGAGGAGCGCATGTCCGTCTCCTTCAAAGACGGCGAGGTAGGCGTAGGTCTCGCCATCCTCGTAGTTGGCTGTGCGCTCGCCGTGGCTGCTCTGGAAAGCCCGGGAGGGTTTGAACACCTGTCCAAACGGGATCACCCCCGTCTCCTGCGTTTCCACCGGGGGTTCGCCGAAGACGTTGACCTCCCGGACTCTGATCTTCAGGGCCTGCTCAATCTCGGCGTCATCCAGTTCAGCGCCATGCACAGCCAGCGCCTGTCCGGCCTCGGGGCGATAGGAGTTGAAGGCGATCCGCCCGATCATCATCTTCTCTTCCGTGCGCCATGCCCGCCGGACGGGGAGCGCATGGGTCCACCGGCCTGCCCATCCCCTCTCGCGCTTTTCCTGCAAGGCGAAGTCAGAGGACTTGTCTGTATCCCGGATGGCGCGTGACTCGATCTCGAGGAAGCCCAGAACGTAGGAGCGCTCGGCCTTCTTGGTCTCGGAGGTGCTGGCGCCGTAGATCATGATCAGGTCTCCGTCGCTCAGCTTGCGCAGGTAGGCGTCGCGGTCCGTTTCCTTGGACCAGCCGACATAGCCCGCGTCCTCGGGGTTGAAACCGTAGAAGGAACGGATTCGGATGCGTTTACCCTCTGGCAGGCCGTTGCTCATGACGTGGGTTTCCTTGGCAGGCGGTCTTGCTCGGCCACGTCGTTCGACAGTGCGGTCAGGCGGGAGAGCGAGATCGGGCGTTGGCCGTTCTTCTGCATCTTGCCTGCGGCGGCCCATGCGATTGGACCGGGGCCGTTGAAGACCACGCGGATCGGGCCGCCTGCGGGGCGATGCAGGACGATCAGGTGTTCGGGTTCGTGGCGGATGGCGACGCCGCGCCCCTGGGTCAGCTTGATCTCGACCTGGCGGCCATCGCGGGCGCGGGCGTCGTGACCCTGGGTGGAGGCCGGGTTCAGGTCTAGGTCGAACATATAGGCGGCGACGACCTCGCCAATGCTGCCGACGAGATGACCGTCGAGGGTGAACTTCCGACCGGGGAAGATCTGTTCGAGGCCGTCGGCGGCGGTGTAGAGATCGTCGAGCAAGGCGGTCACCTGCTTCCAGTCAACGTCCTCGCTCATTCGGCGGCCTCCAAACAATCGCAGAGTGTCACATACCCCTGATATTGTCTCATGAATACCATGCAAGAAGCGCCTCGAATGCTGCCTTGTCCTCTGCCTCCAGATAGATGCCCTTGGCATCGGCAAGCGCATTCAGTTCGCTCCGCCGAAGGTCAGCGCATTTCTTTGGTCCGAGAACAACTATGCCCGAAATGGGCGGCGGTTCTGGCGGTTCGATCCAAAGGCGCACACGATTGAGGTTCGCTGGATAGATGTCGAGACCGACGGCCTTGTCGGAGGCGGTATGAAAACCCATCACTTTGTTCTTGTTTTCCAGTCCAAGTCGACCGTCCCGGTTGTCCAGGATCTTGTTTACGGTTTCGCCGAAACGCATGACGAGGATGGGAAGGGCATCCAAAACGCGAAAACTCATTCCGTGGCCTCCATGGCAGGGGGGGCGGCAGGCTCCAGCGCCTCGTGGAGGAGCGCTTCGAGGAGGCGGGTGCGGGTGCTGTCGGTGGTGGTCAGGGCGGCCTCCAGCCGGTCGTAGAGGGCCATGAGGGCGTCGACCTTGGCCACGATGCGGTGTTGTTCGGCAAGGGGGGGGAGCGCGACGTGCATCGACAACCATGCTGGATAATAGATTGTTTGGTGAACGGCGCCCTTGCTGAACCGTGGGATCGCTGGTCTCTCAGCTATCATTACGAGTTGCAGCCATTCTGACGAGATTGCCTCCGTTGGCACCCAGTTTACGAAGTCTTGGCTGGTAGCCATTGAACGGCCCATGATGACGACATAGCCGACGGAAGCAGTTCTGCTGAAGCAGACGGTTCCGGCGGGCAGCAGCCGCGCAGCGGAGTTGGAAAGGCCCTCATCGTTCGTGTGCTGGATCGTCTCGAAAATGCGGCCATTATTATGGGCTCGCGCATCTACGAGGCCCATCCATGGAACGTCACCATCCCACCAGTCAGGTCGGTTACGGCTCGGGGTATGCCCACTTTCCAGCCGCGCCACCTGCACCAGTGGCACCCAGAGCCATCCATTGGGTATCGCAAGGTGAGGCTTGTTGATTGAAAGGCCACAATCTCCGGGGACCAATTCAGGGCTGCGCTTCTTATATCGTGCTGGTGGAGGCAATGTGCCGATCCGCTCCAGCATCTTCGACGCCGGTTCGTCTGCCGTTTCCTGTTCCACCAGTTTGCCGCGGACGGCGAGGTTGAGGATGGTCTGGCGGAGGGTCTTGATCTGGTCGGGGCGCGTGGTGAGGGCGGGGAGCGCCTCCAGGGCGAAGGCGGCGTGGGTGGGGAAGTTATCTTCGCTGGTCGCAGGGCCGGACGCAAAACCTGTGCCCACTTTTGCTGGCTCCGCTTGGGCCGTCGTCTCGGGGGCGGTCAGGCGGGCGAGGCTGGCGGCGGTGAGCTTGTCGCGCACCTCCTCCCGCGTCTTGCGGGCCTCCTCCAGCCGATCACAAAGCGCCATGAGCTCATCGACCTTGGCAACGATCCGGTGCTGTTCGGCGAGAGGGGGGAGCGGAACGACAAGCTGTTCCATTTTCTCCTTGGTCATGTGGATCATTGAAATCCCGTGACCCGCATCTTTGATTTCGCGCGTTTTTTGCTGCAAGAACAGGAAGATGTAGCGTTTGCTCAGGTCGTCCTCGCTGAATAGCGGCAGCTTCCAGATGTGATAATGGTAGATAACCCGCGGGCCGTCCCAAATGAAGGGGCCAAAGGAAGCGGACCACGCATAGATCAGGTCCCCTTTGTCGCAGTATTTGTCTTCTTCGAGTTCCAGATCGGAGTAATACCAGTGATCCGATGTGAAGAGGTTACCGACACGAAGAACTGGAGTGCCTTCTGAAAGAAGCTCGGGCTTCTTATAGGCACGACCATTCACGACGCGCACCAAGTCTGCAAATCGAGCATCAGCCCAACCGGCTGGAAGGTCGAAAGAAACCTCGGTCAAAGATGGATCGACCAGCCTCCTTTTCGCCTTTCTCTCTTTAATATCCAGTCGGGCCTTCGCCGCTGCGATCCGTTCACATTGAACAGAGGCAGGCTCATCCTCCGCATCCTGCTCCACCAGCTTCCCACGCACTGCCAAATCCAGCACGAACCGCCGCAGCCGCGCGATGGCTTCCGGCGCTTCGCTGATCTGCTCGTAAACCTCCAGCAATCGTTCCGCGTTCATGGCTTCGCGAACTCCCGGAATGTCGGGCCATTCTTGAGCCGGAATTCGACCTCGTAGGACTTGAAGGACACCGCGGGCACAACGTCGAGCGCGTAGTGCAACTGGGGGTCGCCCTCGGTGGCGACGACAAGGCCCTCTACCGCCTCGCCGTCTTCAACCAAATGTCGTTGCACCCAGCCCATGTATCTAAGCACTTGTCCGACCACGGCGTCTGACGATTTCTCTCGCTTGAGTTCGATGACCATCCAACGCGGTTCGCGCTTGTGGCGGGCCAGCAGGTCGATGCGCCCGATGGGGGTGCGAAATTCGTAGCCCGCCTCGGGCTCACCGTCACGGGCGTAGATGTCCCAATCACGGGCAAGGTCCAGCATGTCCCAGTTGTCGAACATGTAGTCATGCAGATGCCGTTCAAGCGCGAAACGGGCTGTCTTTTGGGGCGACGTCGGGACGGGAGTTTCTGGCGAAAGCGTTTCCTGATGATCTACTGCTTCGGAGTCGTCATCTGCGCCGAGATACCACCAGATCGTATCGAGGGTCCAAAGGTCCACATCAAGTTCCGTGGCGAGCGCGACAAGGACGTCGTTGACGGCTTCGTAACGTTCGCCAAAGCTGGCTCCTCGAGCAAAGCTGGGAAGGAGTTCAAGATCGCTGAGGCCATCATTGGAAGTGTTGTTCCAGACGCCGTATTTGGCTGGATAGGCGACATGCAAGATGGCGGTGATGATGCCTTTCCCCATACCCTTGATTTCGGTGACTGGTTGCATCCGGTCCGAGATCGGATGCGCTTCATTCACCAATTCCGTCAACGCTGCGCGGGTGGCATCCATATCTGCGCACACCCTATTCACCTGACGGTGCAGTCCAGACCAATGATGGTTGTTCTCGATCCGCAGGAAAGACCTGAGCACATCCTCTTCAAGGGTATCAATTTGGCCCGGTTGGAAGGCAGGGCTGTATCTCGCCAAAACCTCGTCCTTAGCTTCGAGGATTTCTTTGATCTCGACATCGTCAATCATCGCGGCTTTGGCAGCACGCAGTTGTCCTAAGGCGTAGTCAGAAAAGATGTGAGTGTTCATCGGGAAAGCGCCTCGGTCAGGATGGCCTTCAGCTCGGCCCGTAGGCTGTCGACGCTGGCTTCGGCCTTTTGCAGGTCAGCCAAGAGTTCCTCGGGCTCTCCATGGTCCACGTCTTCCTGGTGCGGGTTCTTAATGTCGAGGTTGAAGTTCCGTTCGCGGATCTCGTCGATCGACACCTTCCAGGCGCGGTCATTTTCCTCGCGCCCCTCACGCGCTGCGCCGCCCCACCATGCGGCGCAGTCGTCCAGATGCTCCAGCTTGATTGGCCGGGTCATGGAATAGGCCTTTTGCCCCTCGGGCACCCGGTGTTCCCAATACCAGACCTCCTTGGTCGGCGTGCCCTTTTCGAAGAACAGCAGGTTGGTGCCGATGGAGGCGTAGGGTTTGAAGACCGAGTTCGGCAGGCGCACGATGGTGTGCAAGTTGCATTCCTCGAGCAGGTGTTCCTTGAGCCGGGTTTTGATGCCTTCGCCAAAGAGCGAGCCATCGGGCAGGACCACGGCGGCGCGGCCGGTGTCCTTGAGCAGGCGGATGATGAGCGCGAGGAAGAGGTCGGCGGTTTCGCGCGTCTTGAACTGGGGAAAGTTGTTCTCGATTCCGTCCTCTTCCTTGCCGCCGAAGGGCGGGTTCGACAGGACGATGTCGACGCGCTCGTCCTTGGTCCAGCTGACCAGCGGGCGGGCCAGGGTGTTGTCATGGCGGACCCAGGACGGCTCTTCGACCCCATGCAGCAGCATGTTGGTGACGCAGAGCATGTGGGGGAGCGGTTTCTTCTCGACCGCGCGCAGGGAGGCCTGCATCAGCGTCTCGTCTTCGGGGCGCTTGATGTGGGTGTCGCGCATGTGTCGCATGGCGCAGGTCAGGAAACCGCCAGTGCCGCAGGCCGGGTCCATGAGGATTTCGCCGGGCTTCGGGTCCATCTGCTGCACCATGAAGGCGGTGACGGCGCGGGGCGTATAGTATTCGCCAGCGTTGCCCGCGTTCTGGAGATCGTTCAGCAGCTGTTCGTAGATGTCGCCGAAGTGCTGGCGTTCCGACAGGTTGTTGAAGTCGACCTCGTTGATCTTGTTGATCACCTGCCGCATGAGCTGGCCGGACTTCATGTAGTTGTAGGCATCCTCGAATACGTCGCGTACGACCTTGGCGCGGGGGCCTTTCTGCGGCGACAGAATCTTGAGCCGCGGGAAGAGGTCGTCGTTGACGAAGGACAACAGGATGTCGCCGGTGATGCCCTCGGGATCAGCCGCCCAAGAGCGCCATTGCAGGTCTTCGGGGATGGGCGAGGTGTAGTCGTCCAAGGTGATTTCCAGCGCCTCATCCTGGTCATCCATGATCTTGAGGAAGAACATCCAGACCAGCTGCGACATGCGCTGCGCGTCACCGTCGACGCCGGTGTCCTTGCGCATGATGTCCTGGATGGATTTGACGAGGTTGCGGACGGACATGATCAGGCACTTTCTTCGTAGAGCGCAGCCTGCATTTCATGCACGGCGCGGATGTAGTCCGGTTTCTTACCAAAAGCCCGGATCAGTTCAACCTCGGTGCCCATGCCAGAGAAGGGATTTATTTTCAGGATCTTGGGATCGTCGATGCTGATGACGCCGTCGTCGGAGTATTTTTCGAGCAGGGCTTCGAGGACCGCGCGGGCCTGTGGGCCATATTTCGTGAAGACATCGCGTTTCTTGACGTTCTCGGCCCGCTCCTTGCGGGTCAGCGGCTTGGCGTCGAAGGCGATGTGGCAGATCAGGTCGAAGGGGTCGAGGTCGAGCCCCAGTTCGTCAGCGATCACGTCGAGGGGTAGCCCTTCTTCGGCGAGTTCCTCGATCAGGGTGTTCTTGCGCTCTGTCTGCTTCCAGCGGCGCAGGAAATCGTCGAGGCTGGTGAAGCGCTGGCGCATGGCCTTGCGTGTGTAGTCGCGCAGGGACTCGGTTACGAGCTTGCCGTTCTCGTCGAGATACTCGACGCGCTCGGCCACGATGTCAGCCCCCACGCCGTCGATGTAGACCTTGGGTCGCGGGCCGGTGCTGGTGTCGCCCGTGAGGTTTTCGTTGCGCGGATCGATCAGGACAGTTTCGTTCTCACCGATATCTTCCGGAATCGAGGCGTCATCGTTGTTGGTTGGCGTCTCGTCCGGTGGGGTCACGGGATCGTCCGGCCCGGGCTGGTAAATCTGGACCGGTTCACCGTCGAAATCGGGATCGGCGAAATGGCTCGACGCCCCACGGAAATCCATCAGTGTGAAGAAGAGCTTTCGGGTGTCCTCGTGGACGCGCGTGCCGCGCCCGACGATCTGCTTGAACTCGGTCATCGACCCGACCTCGCGATCGAGCACGATCAGGCGGCAGGTCTGGGCATCGACACCCGTGGACAGCAGCTTGGATGTCGTGACGATCACGGGGTAGGAAGCCTCGGGGTCGATGAAGTTCCCGAGCTGGTCGATCCCCTCCTTGTCGTTTCCGGTGATGCGCATGACATAACGCGCGTTTTTCGCGACGAGGTCGGCATTCTCGTTGATCAAGGCCTGCCGCATACGAGCGGCGTGCTCCTGATCCACGCAGAAGACGATGGTCTTCGCCATGGGGTCCCCGCTTTCGCGCAGGAACTCGGTCACCTTCTTCGCGACGAGTTTGGTCCGGTCGTCCAACACAACGGTGCGGTCGAAGTCCTTGGCGTTGTAGATGCGATCCTCGACCTCTTCGCCGTCACGATCCAACTGCCCCTTCTCAGGGCGATACCCCTGCACGTCGCGGTCGATATGGACCTTGATGACCTTGTAGGGCGCGAGGAAGCCGTCACGGATGCCTTGCTTCAATGTGTAGCTGTAAACCGGTGCGCCGAAGTAATCGATGTTTGAAGCGTATTCCGTCTCCTTCGGCGTCGCGGTCAGGCCAATCTGCACCGCGGACGAGAAGTGATCCAGGATCTCTCGCCATGCCGAATCCGCCGATGCGCTGCCCCGGTGACATTCGTCGATGATGATCAGGTCGAAAAAGTCCTTGGAGAATTCTCGGTAGATCTTCTGGCTCTCGTTTGGCCCGGTGATCGCCTGGTACAGTCCAAGGTAAATCTCGTAGGACGAGTCGATCCGTCGTTTCTTGTCCAAGGCGAGGGGCACGCTTTCCTTGGTCCCGTCCGGGCGCTCGATCGTCTTCGACTGTGTGGACAGCTTTGCCATTTTGCCGCTGAAGGGCCGGAAATCGTTGATCATGGTCTGGTCGATCAGCACGTTCCGGTCGGCCAGGAAGAGCACCCGTTTTCCCGGGAATGCGTTGCGAAAGCGCCAGATGATTTGAAACGCGGTATAGGTCTTGCCTGTCCCGGTCGCCATGACGAGCAACACGCGATCCTTGCCCTTGGCAATCGCCTCCATCGTCTTGTTGATCGCGTTGACCTGGTAGTACCGCGGCTCCTTTCCGGACCCATCGTCGTGGTAGTCCTGTAGGGCGATCTTTTCTTCCACGTCGGTCAGGCCCTTCCAAACCTTGTAGCGGTGCCAAAGCTCCTCAGGGCTCGGAAACTCGTCCATTCCCAAGGTCCGCTCGACTTCGTATGACGTCCCCGTCCGGTCATGGAAAACGAAGCCGTCACCATTCGAAGAAAACACGAATGGGATATCCAGTGTTTCGGAATAGCCCAGGGCCTGCTGCATACCGCCGCCGACAGGCTGCTTGTTGTCCTTCGCTTCGATGATCGCGATGGGGATGTTGGGCTTGGCAGAGAGGATGTAGTCAGCGCGCTTTCCCTCGCCGCGACTGACCATCTTGCCGCGCACGATAATCCGCCCCTTGGTGAAGCTGACTTCTTCCCGGATCTGTGTGGTGATGTTCCACCCTGCGGCGACCAGAGCGGGAGTAATGTATTTCGTGCAGATATCGCGCTCGCTAAAAATCCGCTTATCCATGTCGCCCTACCGAATTGCTCAACCAAGAGTTCAATACCTGACGCTACTTTGTAGCCATGCACAATGACAAGTACGAGCGTTGACAGCAGGCCAGGCAATGGTCGGGCGCTGAAACCTTTCTTCGTTATGTCCGACTGGGTGGGGGAATGTAACGAGCCTCTTCGCTCTTCTACGAAAATGGCTTAGGAGGCTGAGATAAGGTTGTAGGAGTTCGCCTCTTGGCTCGCTCACCAGTTCAATGCACCGGATGCTCACCAGCTTGACGAGAGGGCCCGAAAAGCTTCGCGATTTCGCGTCGAATTGGCGGTGGCACGAGTTTGTTGGCAGCCTGTCAGGGATGGACGCGTCGGGCGACGTGAACCAATGCGCCCGTGCTCAATGTCCGCTTCGCCGCATCCCGCTCATTCCTGCAACACACAGCGAATGGCGGTTCTCCGCCCTTGGCGCCAGAATGGGAAGTTTTTCCACACATAGCAAACGTGCCCGCTTCGGTCTGACCGCCGTCATCCGGCTGCCAGGCTGGCAGCGCTCAAAGCTGCTCGTAGCACCAGCGAGAATGCTCTTGTCCACAGAAACGCGCTAGGAGCGCCTTCCTGTTTCGGGGGGTTACTACTAGCCCAGCGCTTTCCATGGCAACTGTTGCCAGCCTCTCAAGCAGCCGTTTGGGGCTTTACCCCCTGTCTTCCCCGTCTGGCAGCCGCTCAGTGCAGCTCAGAAGCCCGTAGAGGCACCACACTGGCCTCAGAGGTCCATTCGCCGTGGTCAAGGGCATTTGACAGCAAGGCAGCCCAAGCGTCCATCAATCGCACCTTCTGGGGCCACAGGGCAGCCTGATTGTATGCGGCGATGACACCTGCCTTTGTTGCCGACTGTCGATGATTGAGCAGGGCGTCCGCGACAGAAGGGTCACCGATACCCTGATCTGCAAGAACCGTCATGAAAGTCCGGCGCAGGTCGTGAAATCTGAAGTCCTCAACCCCGGACCCTTTTCGGACCTTCTTCTTGAATGAGGTCCATGAGGTGTACTCTTTGCCCACGGCGGACATCGGGAAGACACGCGGGTCTTCGGTATCCACAGAGACATCCAGAAGGTCGGCGGCAATCTTCGGCAAGGGCATGGCAAACGCATCACCGTTCTTGGTCTTCTTGCCCGGCAGCACGAGTTTGGACTTGGGCAGGTGCACCTCATCGGTGCGCAGCTCGCAAAGCTCATTGAAGCGAAGCGGCAGTACGATCAACGTGCGCAGGAAGCGCAGCTGCAACTCGGAAAGGCCGGTCGTATTCCAGAGCGATCTCACCTCTTCTGCGGTGTAAACGCGGGTTCGCGATGCAGGGGGTGACGGCCTAAGGCGCTTCGGGATCTTCTTGCAGGGGTTGGACGGGACGACCTCTCGCAGGACCAGCTCGTCAAAGAAGCGGCTCATTGCCCCAAGACGGTGTACGGCACAGGCCCGCCCTTTGTTCTTGTCCAGCATCCTGAGGACATCTTGAACTGTCACCTCCACAGGCGACATCCCTTCAGCCTGCATTTCCTTCAGGCCGTTCCGCAACGCGCCGCTTTCGGTTGTGATATGGCGTCGACTACCAGACACCGAAGACGCGATGTAGGCCTCAACAGCGTCCTGCATGGTGGTGGCCCTCGCATCCTCAATGGCGCGGGCGCGCTTTTCTGCCTTCTTGTCAGCAGCTGGATCGCCTCCACCGGAGACTTCGACCTTCAAGCGAGCAGCGGCGTTTCTGGCTTCAGCCGGGCTGTGAGAGGCTGTTGTGCCAATCTTGATCTTCTTGGTGGGGAACTGGCGACCATCCTCGCGAAAGCCGGTGGGTTTGTACTCCAGGTAGTAGGATGCGCTGCGAGGCCCTACTCGGAGCACAAGGCCCGAAACCTCTGTGTCGCGATAGGTGACAGCCTCCGTCCGGTTGGACAGAGCCCTGCTGATCATTGCGGTCGTGAACTTCGAGTGGAGTGTCTTGGGCATGGCAAACTTTTCGGATTATTTTCGGATAGATTCGCGTCGAGTCTTGTCAGAACAGTGACAGCTCGTGACTAACTCCGTCAACAATTAATCTATTCTTTCAGTGCTTTATGTCGACATCCGACGAGACGTGGCGAGTTGTGCCAGGAGCCTATCCACTGACTTTTAATCAGTGGGTCGCAGGTTCGAATCCTGCACGGCTCACCACTTTCTTCAAGACACTCAAATCACTGATCACACACCGATAGATACATCGGTGCGAATGCTCCGGTTTTCCCGGACGCAAACCATCCCCGAACGATAACCACGCCTGCGCACGCTTGCCCGCAACTGCCCAATCCAGACGCAGAAGTTCGGCGTGATTCTCCCTTCACAACCGCCCCCCCTCCAACCTTCGCCCAAAGCACAAGCCATGCGGACCTCAAAGCTTTCCTTAATCCTCTTGTGGCAGGACTCGGGCACAAAAAGTGACTAGAAGGGTCAATCTGAATGACGAAGGCTTCAATTTCCTCCTGCCCGGTTTGCGAGAATGCACTTGGGAATCTGACGCTTGAGCGCCGCCCGCAGGTCCCCTCGCTTCAGAATGTCGCCCTGGAAACTCCGAATGCCGCGCGAACATTTCCGACCGGGGCGCTGCATATCCTGCGCTGCGCCGCCTGTGGTTTCGTCTGGAACGATGAGTTTGACCCGTCCCATATTTCCTATGATGCAGGATACAACAACGACGTCACCGCATCACCCTATTACCTGGCCCACCTTGATGCCATGGCCGACCGAATTCTCGCCTCGGTGCCCGAAGATCAGCCCATTCACTATGTTGAAATCGGCTGTGGCGAGGGCGATTTCATGGCCCTGCTTCACGCGCGTGGAAAAGGCCGTGTTGCCTCGCTGACCGGATTTGACCCTTCGTTCACCGGCGATGACAACCTGCCTGACGGCGCCGTGGTCCACCGGGTCATGTTCACCCCCGATCAGATCGATAAAATTCCCGCAGAGGCCAATGTCATCTGCTCACGCCACACGATCGAGCATATCAACGATGTTCAGGCCTTTGCCGAGGCGCTGGCAGCGTCAATGACGCCGGAGCGGAGCCTTTTCCTGGAAACGCCGGACGCCGATTGGATTCTACGCAACCTGGCCTTTCAGGACTTCTTCTACGAGCATTGCTCAATCTACACGCCAAGATCCGTTGCAACGCTTCTGGCCCGCCATGGCCTGGCCTGTGAGGTCGCGCCCGTCTATGACGATCAGTACATGTGGATCTCGGCCCGGATGATGCCGTCACAGGAGGCATCCGACCCCATCCTGCCGACAATCGACGATGCCGCAGCCAAACGGTATGTATCCGAGACCAATCAAATCAGGTCTCAGTGGCAAGGCTATCTTGAGACCCGGCGCAAGGTGGGGCCCATCGCGCTTTGGGGTGCGGCTTCCAAGGGCGTGACCTTTTCCCTGCTTTTCAACAGCGCAGAGGACGCGCCGATTGACTTCGCCATTGATCTCAACACTGCAAAGCAAGGCTGTTTCATGCCGATAACCGCCACTCCGATCCTCCCGCCCGAAGCGGCGCGCGATCAGGGGGTGCGGACCATCATTATCATGAACCCCAATTACGAGGCCGAGATTCGCCAGCACATCAGCGACCTGGGCTGTGGCGACGTGGAAATCACAGTTCTCAATCACTAGCGACAGATCCCAAAGGCGTATTCCCAGCACCGGGCGCGGCGTGAGCGCGATCACGCCGCGGGCCTGCCGTTGCGTCCGGCGTTTTCAGCTCTCCCTTTTTTCAACGAGGCGTCCGTGCGTTGCCCGCTGAAAAACAACCCTTTCCGCCACCCGCCAAGGCTGAGCGCGCCCGCTGCGCGTGAACCTTCGGCACCCCCCTCCTTCCCGCCTGCCTAAATTTTCGTCAGATTTTCCCGGTGGTCCGCCTGGATGATATCGAGGGCGTTGACAGCTGCCCAATTTGAACCAATAGTGAATTGGTACAAATGATCCAGACCAATCCAAAGGCCGGGGAGGCCGCATATGCCAACAGGGCAGATTCAGACAGATGCAGGACCGGCGGATATTCTGCGCCTCGAAGACTTTACACTGCGGTTTCGTGGCCAGGAGAAGGCCACCGTCAACGGTATGAGCCTGAAAGTCTCCCCCGGTGAAATCCTGTGTATCGTCGGCGAATCGGGTTGCGGCAAAAGCGTAACCGCAATGTCGATCATGGGGCTATTGCCCAAAGGATCCTCAGAAGTTCTGTCCGGAAATCTCGATTTCCTTGGGAAATCCTACGATCTGCGTAAGGAAAACCTGCCCGCCGATCAACGGGGCAATCAGATCGCGATGATCTTTCAGGAACCGATGACCTCGCTCAACCCGTCCTTCACGGTTGGCGACCAGATCGCAGAAACCGTGCTGCAGCATCAGGGTGGCACCCGGGTCGAGGCAATGGAACGCGCCCATCAGATGCTAGAGAAGGTCGGCATTCCCGCGCCGCGTCAACGGCTTGGCGAATATCCGTACCAATTGTCCGGTGGTATGCGCCAGCGGGTGATGATCGCCATGGCGCTGGCCAATGACCCGCAGCTGCTGATCGCCGATGAACCCACCACCGCGCTGGATGTGACAATCCAGGCGCAGATCCTTGATCTGATCTGCGATCTGCGCCGCGACACCGGCATGGGCACCATCATGATCACCCATGATCTGGGGGTCGTTGGCGAAGTGGCCGATAGCGTTGCCGTCATGTACGGCGGGGAAGTGGTCGAACAGGGCTCCACCAAGGAAATTTTCGCCAATCCCCAGCATCCCTATACCATCGGCCTGATGAGCGCGATGCCGCGCCTTGATCGCCCCGGCGAACGTCTGGCCACGGTACCCGGTTCGGTTCCGGCGATCCGCAACATGCCCGAAGGCTGCCGGTTCCGCTCGCGCTGCGCCTTTGCCGCTGCCGCCTGCAGCACGCGGCCCGATCTCAGAACGCTTGCAGACGATCACAGCGTCGCCTGCCATTTCGCTCCTCTGGAAACCCATGTGGCGGTGCAGGCATGAGCAGCAAGGACATGATTCTCCGCACCGACGCGCTGACCAAACATTTCGGCGGCGGCGGCTTTCTGAAGAAATCCCCGGTGGTACAGGCGGTTGACGGGATCTCGCTTGAGGTGAAGCGCGGCGAGACCTTTGCCATCGTCGGCGAATCCGGTTGCGGCAAATCCACCCTCGCGCGGTTGCTGATGCGGCTGCTGGAGCCCACGTCGGGGGAGGTCGTCTTTGACGGCAAAGATATCAGCCATGCCGCCGGACCGGATCTGACCCGGCTGCGCCGCGATATGCAGTTCATCTTTCAGGATCCGTTTTCCTCGCTCAACCCGCGCATGACCGTGGGCAAGCTGATTGCCGAACCGTTGGAGGTCCACGCCCCCGAGCTGAGCGCCGCCGAACGCCGCGCCAAGGTGGCCGACATCATGCAGAAGGTCGGCCTGCCCGCAGAACACGCGGGCCGCTATCCGCATGAATTCTCCGGCGGGCAGCGACAGCGGATCGGTATTGCCCGCGCCCTGATCACCGGGCCTAAACTGGTCATCGGGGATGAGCCGGTCTCGGCGCTGGATGTCTCGGTACAGGCGCAGGTGATCAACCTGCTGGGTGATCTCAGCCGCGAACTAGGGGTAACGCTGGTCGTCATTGCCCATGATCTGGGCGTGATCCGCCACATGAGCGACCGTGTCGCCGTCATGTATCTGGGCCGTATCGTGGAAATGGGCACCGCCGAAGAGGTCTTCAGTGCCCCGCGCCATCCCTACACCCAGGCTTTGCTGGCCTCGATCCCGGCGCCCCGCGCCGAGGGCGAGGACCGCATCACGACCCTGACTGGCGAAATGCCCAGCCCCGCTGCACCGCCGCCCGGCTGCCGGTTTCACACCCGCTGCCCCTTTGCGCGGCCGGATTGCAAAACCACGGTGCCGGATCTTTCGACTGTTGAGGGCGCATCACATCAGGTGGCCTGCCACCACTGGCAGGAGATCGACGCTCCGGCCGGTGCGCCGCAGCAGGCCCCCCATTCCGCCGCTGCCGAAGAACGGTTTGCCCTGTACCGCGCCGCCATCGAAGGCGCCAAGGTCACCCCGCTGACGCCGGAATAATCCCATCAGAACACCCCCAGAACCAACCGTAACCAAAAGCAAGACCCGACAGAGAGGACCAAGACGATGAAACACTTGAAACCCACCCTGATGGCTGCCCTTCTCGGCGCCACCGCATTGGGGATGATGACCACCGGCGCCAGCGCCAAGGATCTGCGAATCGGCCTGCAATCGGACGCCGACGTGCTCGACCCGGATCAGTCGCGCACCTTCGTGGGCCGCATCGTCTATGCCTCGCTCTGCGACAAGCTGGTCGACATCACCCCGGATCTGGAAATCATCCCGCAGCTGGCCACCGCATGGCAGGTGTCCGAGGATGGCATGACCGTCACCATGCAGCTGCGCGAAGGCGTGGTATTCCACGATGGCACCCCCTTCAACGCCGAGGCCGTGGCCGCGAATATCGAACGCTCCAAAACCCTCGATGAATCGCGCCGCAAGTCCGAGCTGTCCTCCATCACCTCGACCGAAGTGACCGGCGAGTATGAGATCAAGCTGAACCTCAAAGGCCCCGACGCGACGCTTCTGGCGCAGCTGGCCGACCGTGCCGGCATGATGATGTCGCCCACCGCCGCCGCGGCAGCGGGCGTGGATTTCGGCCTCAACCCGGTCTGCTCCGGTCCGTTCAGCTTTGAAGAGCGTGTCGCCCAGGACAAGATCGTCCTGAAGCGGTTCCCGGACTACTGGAACGCCGACAAGATCGCCTTTGACAGCGTGACCTTCCTGCCGATCCCGGACACCACCGTGCGTCTGGCCAACCTGCAGTCGGGTGATATCGACATGCTGGAGCGTCTGGCCGCCACCGACCTGGCACAGGCCAATGCAGATGCGAATATCGCTGTCGCCGACGCGGTTTCGCTGGGCTATCAGGGCATCACCTTCAACCTGAACAACGGTGAAAAGGGCGACAACCCCTGGGGCAACGACGCGCGTCTGCGTCAGGCGTTCAGCTATGCCATCGACCGCAACGCGATCAACCAGGTGGTCTTTGAAGGCGCCTTTGCCGCTGGCAACCAGCCCTATCCGCCGACCTCGCCCTGGTATGACGCCGATTACCCGGTTCCGGGCCGCGATGTGGCCAAGGCCAAGGAACTGCTGGCCGAAGCCGGGTATCCTGATGGTCTGGAGCTGGAAGTTCAGGTCCCCAACACCACCGTTCCGCTGCAGCTGATGCAGGTGGTTCAGGCCATGGCCGCCGAAGCAGGCATCGACGTGAAGATCGTCTCGAAAGAGTTCGCCACCCTGCTGGCCGATCAATCCGCCGGGGACTACACCGCCAGCCAGATCGGCTGGTCCGGCCGGGTCGATCCCGATGGCAACATCCACCAGTTCATGACCACGAACGGTGGCCTCAACGACAGCAAATACTCCAACCCTGCGGTGGATGAGGCGCTGAACGCGGCGCGCGTTGCTTCCAGCACCGAGGCCCGCAAGGCGTCCTATGATGCCGCACGCGACGTGCTGGTCGAGGAATCGCCGATTGTCTACCTCTACCACCAGACCTGGATCTGGGCGCATAACACCAATCTGGAAGGCTTCACCGCTTATCCGGACGGGATGATCCGCCTCGAAGGCGTCACCTGGAACGAGTGATACCCACCCTGCGCCGCCCCGCCCCGCGCGCGGGCGGCGCAGATCTTCTGGCCCTGCGGGGTCGCAGCCAATCCGTCAGGTCTGCCCGATGTTCCTGTTCCTCATGCGCCGCATCCTGATCGCGGTGCCCACGATCATACTGATCTCGATCTTTGTCTTCGCCCTGCAAAAGCTGCTGCCGGGGGATCCGCTTCTGGTGCTGGCCGGAGAAGAGCGCGACCCCGAGGTGCTGGAGCTGCTGCGCGAGAAATACCGCCTGAACGATCCCATCATCGTGCAGTATTTCACATGGATCACCAATGCCCTGCAGGGAGACCTCGGGATTTCGCTGCGCACCAACCAGCCGGTCACCGAGCTGATGATGCAGAAACTGCCGGTGACGCTGCAACTGGCGGCGATGTCGATGATCTTTGCCCTGACTATCGGCGTACCTGCGGGCATCCTGTCGGCCTACCGCAAGGGTACGCTGACCGATTACCTGGCCAATGTGGTTGCCCTTTCGGGTCTGTCGATCCCCAACTTCTGGCTTGGCATCATGCTGATCCTGCTGGTGTCGGTGAAATGGCAGCTGCTGCCCGCATCCGGCTATGTGCCCCTCTCCGAGGATTTCGCCCAGTCGATCCGCACCATGTTGATGCCTGCCTTCGTGCTGGGCACCGCCCTTGCCGCCACGATGATGCGGCACACCCGCTCGGCCATGCTGGGCGTGCTCAGCGCCGATTACGTCCGCACCGCCCGCGCCAAGGGGCTGACCGAACGCCGCGTGGTCCTGAAACACGCCTTCCGCAACGCGCTGACCCCGATTGTCACCCTGACCGCGCTGCTGTTCGGCGAACTGGTGGCTGGCGCCGTCCTGACCGAGCAGATCTTCACCATTCCCGGCTTTGGCAAGATGGTCGTCGATGCGGTGTTCAACCGCGACTATGCGGTGGTGCAGGGTATCGTTCTGGTGACCGCGGTTGGCTTTATCTTTATGAACCTTCTGGCCGATGCGCTGTATTTTATCCTCAATCCACGGCTGAGAGGGCAATAAGATGACCGAAGCAACAGCCCCCTTCACCCCCGAGCAGGATGCAATCAGCGACGGCAAGAACCGCGTCTGGAAGAAATTCCGCTCTCACCGCAGCGCCTTGTTCGGCGGCATTCTGGTGGCCTTCTTCGTGGCGATCGCCCTCCTGGCCCCCGTGCTGCCGATCCCTGATCCCGCCGCCACCGACTGGGGCGCCGTGCGCAAGGCGCCCTCGGCCGCCCATTGGATGGGCACGGATGAGATTGGCCGCGATGTGCTGTCCCGCCTGATCTGGGGGGCGCAGGCCTCGCTTCTGGCCGGTGTGGTCTCGGTCGGGATTGCGCTCGCCCTTGGCGTGCCACTCGGCATTCTGGCCGGCTATTTCGGCGGCTGGACCGATGCGGTGATCTCGCGCTGCACCGAAGCCCTGCTGGCGGCTCCCTTCCTGATCCTGGCGATTGCGCTGGCGGCCTTTCTTGGTCCGTCGTTGACCAATGCGATGATCGCCATCGGGATCTCGGCCACGCCGATCTTCATCCGCCTGACCCGCGGGCAGGTGCTGACCGTGCGCTCCGAAGACTACGTGGACAGCGCCCTGGCCATCGGCCTGCCGACGCCCAAGATCCTGCGCCGCTATATCCTGCCCAACGTGCTGCCGCCGATCCTGGTGCAGGCAACGCTGACCATTGCCACGGCGATCATCGCCGAGGCCTCGCTGTCCTTCCTCGGCCTTGGCCAGCAGGCGCCCGCGCCAAGCTGGGGGTCGATGCTGAACACGGCGAAGAATTTCCTCAATCAAGCCCCCTGGATGGCCATGTGGCCGGGCATCTCGATTTTTCTCGTGGTGCTGGGCTTCAACCTTCTTGGCGATGGTCTGCGCGATGCGCTGGACCCCCGCGAGCACTAGACCAAACGGAGACATAGATGTCCGATTTTACAACACGGCCCGAAATCCGGGGCACCTTCGGGGTCGCAACCTCGACCCATTGGATTGCCTCGACCGTCGGCATGAGCATTCTGGAAAAGGGCGGCAACGCATTTGACGCCGCCGTCGCAACCGCGCTGGTCCTGCAGGTGGTCGAACCACATCTGAACGGTCCGGCCGGCGATATGCCCGCGATCTTCCACAAGGCGGAAACCGGCGAAACCAAGGTGGTCTGTGCACAGGGCGTGGCGCCCAAGGCGGCGACCATCGAAGCCTACACCGAACAGGGGCTGACCCTGATCCCCGGCTCGGGTCTGCTCGCAACCGTTGTTCCCGGCGCCTTTGACGGCTGGATGATGATGCTGCGCGACCACGGCACCATGTCGCTGCGCGAGGTGCTGGAACCGGTGATCGGCTATGCTCGCAATGGCCATCCGGTGCTGCCGCGTGTGGCCAATACCATTGCCGGTCTGCAGGAATTCTTTGAAACCGAATGGCCGACCTCGGCTGCTGTCTGGGCCCCGGGTGGCGAAGCGCCGAAACCCAACGCCCTGTTCAAGAATCCAGATCTGGCGCGCACCTATGAACGTCTGGCCGAAGCAGGCGAAGCCGCAGGTGAGGACCGAGCCGCCCAGATCGACGCCGCCCGCGCCGAATGGCGCGAAGGGTTCGTGGCCGAGGCGATCTTTGACTATCTGAAAGACGCCCATGTGATGGATGTCTCGGACGAGAAACACAGCGCGGTGCTGGCGCCCGAGGACCTGAAGGACTGGCGTGCCACCTATGAGGACACCCTGTCTTACGAATACGAAGGCTGGACCGTGCACAAGACCCACGCCTGGAGCCAGGGACCAGTGCTGCTGCAGGGCCTTGCCATCCTCAAAGGCTTTGACCTTGGCGCGATGGATCCCTTCGGCGCCGAGTTCGTGCACACCGTGACCGAAGCGATGAAGCTCGCCTATGCCGACCGCGAGGCCTATTACGGCGACCCTGCCCAGTCCGAGATCCCGATGGAGTACCTCCTCAGCGAGGAATACAACGCCGAGCGCCGCAAGCTGATCACCGACAAGGCCTCGACCGAGCAGCGCCCGGGGCGGGTGCCGGGCTTCGAACATCTCGCCGACGCCTATATCGAGCGCGCGGCGCGGGACTTCAACGTCGGCCAGGTGGCGGCGCAGGAGCCGACCATGTCGCACCTCACCGAAAAGCGCGGCGATACCGTGCATCTC
The DNA here is from genome assembly GCF_041008785.1 of Pseudophaeobacter sp. 1A16562. NCBI lineage: Bacteria > Pseudomonadati > Pseudomonadota > Alphaproteobacteria > Rhodobacterales > Roseobacteraceae > Pseudophaeobacter > Pseudophaeobacter sp. 1A16562. The sequence continues at coordinate 207,983 of NZ_JAXGFT010000005.1, forward strand.
GACGTGATCGACCGCTGGGGCAACATGGTCGCCGCAACCCCTTCAGGCGGCTGGCTGCAAAGCTCCCCGGTCATTCCGGGCCTCGGCTTCCCGCTCAACTCCCGCGCCCAGATGTTCTGGCTGGAGGACGGTCTGCCGACCTCGCTGGCGCCGGGCCGCCGCCCCCGCACCACCCTGACCCCCAGCTATGCGGAAAAAGACGGTGTGCAGATGGTCTTTGGCACCCCCGGCGGTGACCAGCAGGACCAGTGGCAGCTCATCTGGTTCCTGCGTTTCGTGCATTTCGGCATGGAACTGCAGCAATGCATGGATGCGCCGCTGTTCCATTCCATGCACTTCCAGGGATCCTTCTTCCCACGCGAAGTGCGCACCGCCGAAATGATGGTCGAGCCGAACTTTGGCGAGGCGGTGATCGCCGATCTGCGCGCCCGGGGTCACAACGTCGTGGTGGCGGATCCCTGGACCGTCGGTCGGCTGACCGCTGCCCTGCGCGAACCGGACGGCATACTGCGCGCGGCGGCGACCCCGCGCCTGATGCAGGCCTATGCGGTCGGCCGATGACCTGGTCGCTGATTGCCAAGAACCCCGAGGATGGCGCGATCGCTGTGATCGTCGCCTCCCGGTTCTTCGCCTGCGGCGCGGTGGTGCCCTTTGTCGGGCCGACTGTCGCCGTGGCGTCGCAGGCCTTCTGCAATCCGGTTTGGGGCACCGAGGGGCGCAGGCGCATGGCCGCCGGTGAAAGCGCCCAGGCGGTGCTCGCCGATTTCGCCCTTCGCGATCAGGGGCAGGCGATCCGCCAGGCCCATATGATGGATGCCGAAGGTCGCTTTGTGGCCCATACCGGCGCCGATTGCGTCGACTGGGCCGGGCACCTCTTGGCCGAGGATCATTCGGTGGCGGGCAATATGCTGACCGGCTCCGAGGTGATCGAGGCAACCTCGGCGGCCTACAAGGACAACGCGGATCTGCCCTTTGCCGAGCGTCTGATCGTGGCCATGCAAGCCGGGGAGGCCGCAGGTGGCGACAAACGGGGCCGTCAGGCCGCCGGACTGGTGATCCATCGCGGACAGGAGCATGCCTGGCTCGACATCCGGGCCGATGACCACGCGGACCCCCTGGGTGAGCTGGCCCGCCTCTGGGAGGTCGCGCAGGAACGCTATGTGCATTTCTCCAAGGGCATGCCCACGGCCGAGCGGTTCTCTGGCCTGCCCACCCGCGAAGGCATCGACGCCGATATCGCCGCGGCAGAGGCCCGCCGCATCGCAGAAGGACGCCCCAGCAAATCGCAGGCCGTCGATTATTGATCAAACAGCGCCCGGTATGCCCCGGGCGCTGTTGTTTTTACCCTTTGCGCCATTTTTTGCTTCAATATGCAGACCCTGTCTGAGAAAAAGTCTGTCATGTCATCACACTCCCGCAGCTCGTCTATCGAGCCGATCAAACAAAAGGTTCTGGCCCTGATCAAATCGGGGAGCCTCGCCGCGGACGGAAAACTGCCCACCGAACGGGTTCTGTCGGAACAGTTCGACGTCAGCCGCAGGGCGGTGCGTCTGGCCCTCGACAGTCTGGAAGAACAGGGGCTGGTCTGGCGCAAACAGGGCAAGGGCACCTTTGCCGGACAGCCCGCCGATCCGACCGGAGACCTCGCGGCCAAGATCGCCGGGGAGACCAACGCGCTACAAGTGATGGAAGCGCGCCTGTGTATCGAGCCGGAGCTTGCCGCGCTGTGTGCCAAACGGATGCAGCCGGATGAGCTGATGCGCCTGCGCCGTCTGGCCCAGCGGCAGTTTGAATCCAACGGTCCGGAGGCGATCGAACTTTGGGATGGCGCCTTTCACCGGCTGATCGCCCAATGCGCCCGCAACCGGCCCTTGCTGACCTCCTTTGCCCTGCTTGACCGGATCCGCGAGAACCCGGAATGGATCCGCATCCGCGCCCGCGCCCGAAGCGGCCCGTCGCTGGAGGTGTCGCATTGCGAGCACGTGACCATCATCGAAGCGATTGCCACAGGCGACAGCGATGTGGCCCGCACCGCCATGCGCGAACATCTGACCACCCGCTTTGACGCGCTGCGGAGCGAAATGGACCCCGGCGACGACAGCTGGGAGACCGAACTGTTCGACATAGACACCGGCAAGTAACAGCGGCGTACAGATCACAACGGAACCGGCAGGAGACGCATCATGACATCCACCCTTCCCGCATCGGTGCAGAGCTGCCACTGGGGCTTTTTCGACGCGGCCCATCCGCCTGCCCTGTCCATCGACAGCGGCGAAGAGGTCATCATCGACACCGTCTCGGGTGGCCCCGACATGTTGCCCGGAGATGGTTTTCACGTGCCGCCGGAATTGCTGGAAATTCACGCCGCCGGTCTGCCGGGCATGCCGGGCCATATCCTGACCGGCCCGGTCGAGGTGCGTGGCGCCCAGCCGGGCGATGTACTGCAAGTCGATATCCTCGATATCTCGCTACGGCAGGACTGGGGCTACAACATGATCCGGCCGCTGGCCGGGACCCTGCCGCTGGAATTTCCCAAACGCCAGCGCACCATCCTGCCGCTGGACGCCGAGCGGCAACTCGCCCACCTGCCCTGGGGCACCGATCTGCCGCTGGCGCCGTTCTTTGGGGTCATGGGGGTGGCGCCGCCGCCGGAATGGGGGCGGATCTCCACCATCGAGCCGCGTCGCCATGGCGGCAATATCGACAACAAGGAACTGATCGCGGGCACCACCCTGTACCTGCCGGTTCTGGCACCGGGCGCGCTGTTTTCCTGTGGCGATGGTCATGCCGCGCAGGGCGATGGCGAGGTCTGCGTCACCGCCATCGAAACAGCGTTGCGCGGGCATTTCCGCCTGACCCTGCGCAGGGACCTGTCGCTGGACTACCCACAAGCAGAAACGCCATCGCATCACATCACCATGGGCATGCATCCCGATCTGGATGTCTGCGCCGAAATGGCCCTGCGGGACATGATTGCCGTGACCGAGGCGCGATTGGGGATCAGCCGGGAAGACGCCTATATGCTCTGCAGTCTCGCTGCGGATCTGCGCATCACCCAGACGGTGAACCGCGAAAAAGGCGTGCATATGATGATGCCGAAAAGCCAGCTGCAACGCCCGTAACGGCGCCTGTATCCAGTCCGCCGCGCCGACAGAGGACTGTCAGGCTGGATCACCCTGATCCACCGCCTCGAAGCCTGAAATGATATCCAGCAGCTCGCGGGTGATTTCCTCCTGCCGTTTCTGGCGATAGGCATCCATCAGCTCTTCGCGGTGGTCGCTGATATTGCCCTCCGCCCGGCGCATGGCAGCCAGACGCGCGGCGTGTTCGCTGGCCAGGGATTCGGCAAGCGCGCGATAGATCTGCACAAAGATCCGCTGCCCGATCAGCCAGGAGAACAGCTTGGTCGGCGCCATGCGGTAGGTCGGCAGGCTGCGCGATGGCCAGGGTTTGCGGGCCAGCCCATCGAGATCCCCGCGCGGCACCGGCAGCAGCGGCCACTCGGTCGGCACCGCCAATGAAGCCCCGGCGCGGCGGTTGAACAAAAGCGAAACTGTCCCGACGCCCGCTTCGGTCCAACGGTCGATTTCCACCGCAACCGCATGCACCGTGGCCGTCAGACCGGCGGCCGATCCGGGCAGCGCAAACAGCGCATCGGGCATATGCCCTTCTGCCTCCATATGCGCTGCCACCCGCTGGCCCAGCACGCAGAGGCGGCAATCGTTCTCCTCCAAGAGCCGCGCGACCGCGCGACCGCCAATCCGGTCGTTGAACCGCCCGCACAGCCCCCGGTCAGAGCCGATGACGATCAGCGCCGATCCTGGCGCCACCTCTGCGGGTGACCCCACTTGCGGCTGCAGAGACTGATCACGCAGCACAGCCTGCAACCCCAGATCCACCGTGCGTTCATACTGCAGCATGGCCGCAGCGGCGCGCTCGTACTGGCGGATACTGACCGAAGAGAGGCTTTTCATGGTGCGTACGATGGAATGGATCTCGGCGGTGGTGTGCATCCGCGCCGAAAGCGCCTCAAGCGTCTGCATCACCCACTCCTTCGCGCCGCGGCGCATGCGGATCGTCGGGATAGAACCCGGTCAGCGCCGCCTGCATCGCCGTGATCAGGGCCGCCCGCTGCGCCGGGTCCAGCGGCGCGCCGCCCTCGATGGCATCGCAGATCTCGGGACAGGTCCGGCGGGCGGCCCGAGCCGCATGCAGTCCCGCATCGCTGACCCTGTCAGCAGGAATGGCATCGAACAACCCTTCGGTCGCGGCCAGCAGCGCCGCGATCTGGTCCGCCACCTCAAGCAGTTGATGTTCACGCTGCTTGAGGATTTCCCGTACCCGCAGCCCCCGGTCCAGCCGCTGCCGTGTCTCGGCATCGATCTGGGTGCCAAAGCGGGCAAAGGTCTCCAGCTCTTCGAATTGCGCGTAATAGAGCCTTAAATCTCCCGCCACGGCGCGAAAGGCAGGCAATTGCGCCTTGCCGCCAACGCGGCTGACCGAGGTGCCGATGTCGATGGCCGGTAGCCTGCCCTTTTCGAACAGCGAGGGCGACAGGTAGATCTGCCCGTCCGTGATGGAAATCAGGTTGGTGGGAATAAAGGCGGAAATATTCTGCGCCTGAGTTTCGATCACCGGCAGAGCAGTCAGCGAACCGCCACCGTGTTCTTCGCGCAGCGGAGTGGCGCGTTCCAGCAGCCGCGAATGAATATAGAAAATGTCACCGGGATAGGCCTCGCGGCCGGGCGGGCGACGCAATAGCAGCGACAGCTCACGATAGGCGCGGGCATGGCGGGTCAGATCGTCATAGACGATCAGCACATCGCGCCCTTCGTCCATGAAATGCTCCGCCATGGCAGTGGCTGCATAGGGCGCGATGAACTGCAACCCCGGCGCGTCTTCTCCACCGGCCACCACGACTATGGTGCGCTCCAGTGCGCCGCCCTTGCGCAGGCTATCGATCACCCGCGCCACCGCCGAAGCCCGCTGCCCGATGGCGCAATAGATCGAGATCACCCCGGTGTCGCGCTGGTTCAGGATGGTATCGACGGCGATGGCCGTCTTGCCGGATTGCCGATCACCGACGATCAACTCGCGCTGACCACGCCCGATGGGCACGGCGGCATCGATCGCCTTGATCCCGGTCTGCAGAGGTACGCTGACCGGGGCGCGGTGCATGATGGGCGGGGCCGCACGTTCGATGGGGGCGCGGTCGCGGCACTGCAGCGGTCCAGCACCATCAATGGGCTGCCCCATCGCATCGACAACCCGCCCCAGCAGCGCGGCACCAACCGGTGTGTCAACGACGCGGCGTGTGCGGTGCACCTTGTCACCGGGGCGGATGCCAACGCTGTCACCCAGTACAATTACCCCGATGCGGTCGGTAGCCAGGCTGGATGCGATACCAGTCTGCCCACCGGCAAAAACCACCAGCTCATCCGCCCTGAGGTCGGGAAACCCGGCGATCCGCGCAATGCCATTGCCAACAGACAGAACCCGGGCAACATCGGTGATTTCGGCCACCGGGGCGGTTTCGGCAAGGATCCGGTCCATCCGGTCGACCAGCCCTGCGGCAATCCGGCCCGCCATGCCCTGCCCGTCTGTGCGCTTGTCATTGCGCCCGCCGTTCTGCCCGTCATGCGGCATCGGCAGCCTCGCTTGCCACGGCATCCAGGCTTTCTTCGATCAGCAGGCCCAGCCGGTCCAGATAACGCCCCGCCGACCAGTCCAGCACCTGATGGCCCAGCGTCAGACGGATGCCAAAGGTGACATCCCCGGCGGTGGCATAATCCACCTTGATACCCTCTGCGATTTCGTCGTGGATGGCGCGGGTCAGGTGACGCCGCGCCGCGCTTGGCAGCTCCATGCTGCATTCCACCAGCGCCGCCCCCGGCATGCCTTCCGCTGCCCGTTCCAGCCGCCTGCGCTCCTCAAGGTCGAGCGAGGTCAATTGCCGGGCGAACTCTGCCGCCATCTGCTCCGCCAGATCGGCTCCGGCGAAATCCGCCAGAACACGGCGCAGCGCCTGCCCCACGTGGGCGGCTGTGCGCTTTTGCATCTCCAGCACGATTTCAGTGCGGTCCTCCTGCAAATGGTCCAGCCAGGCCGCACGTTTCTGCTCCATGTCTTCGCGCAGATCGGCCTCCAGCTCTTGGCGCAACGCCTCGGCTGCGGCGCGGGCATTTGCCATCTCGGCCTCCCTATGGCTGTCCAGCGCCTGCCGCTCGGCCCGCAGCGCTTCGGCTTCGGTGACAGCCTCTTCACGCACGCGGCGCGCATCGCCAAGCCGCTCGGCGATCCGTTGTTCCCGCTCGGCCATTGCCTTGGTCACAGGCCCGTAAAGAAAGCGTTTCAGCAACCAGATCAGAACGAGGAAGTTCACCAGTTGCGCCGCGACGGTCAGCCAGTCGATCTGCACCGGATCATCCTCCGCCCGGGAGCGCCGCAGTCAGAGCGGCGATGTCCACGAATGGGTTGGCAAACAGCAGAATCATCGCCACCACGAAACAGTAGATCGCGGTGGATTCGATCATCGCAAGACTGACGAACAGGGTGCGGGTGATCGTCGGGGCGGCGTCCGGCTGCTGTGCAAGGGACTGCAGCGCCTGCGCCGCGGCCCGGCCTTCGGCCAGCGCGGGGGCGATGGCACCGATGGTGATGGTCAGCCCCGCCGTGACAATCGAGGCGATGGCGATCCAGACGGAAGCGTCCATGATCAGGGTTCCTTTCGTGTTTGGCTGTGACCGGTTTGGTTGGCAGGGGAGGCGTCGGCATCAGACGACGGCGATCGGCTGCTGCGGGCGCCCGAGGCGATGTAGACCATCGCCAGAACGGCAAAGATGTAAGCCTGGATCAGGCCGGTCAGCAGGCCCAGAACCTGCATGACCACCGGGAAGAAGAACGGCGCCACGCTGATCAGGATGCCGACGATGATCGTGCCGCTCATGACATTGCCGTATAGGCGCACGGCCAGAGCAACGGTCCGCGATGCCTCTGACACCAGATTGAAGGGCAGCATGATGGGGCTGGGCCGCACATAGGTCTTCAGGTAACCGCCGATCCCCTGCCGAGCGATGGAAAAGGCGGGCACTGCCACCAGCACCGCGATGGCCAGCGCCGCAGTGGTGGAGAGGGAGCCGGTAGGCGGCACATAGCCGGGCACCACCGACAGCAGGTTGGCGGCGGCGATGAACAGGAACAGGGTTCCGATAAAGGGCAGATAGCGCGCGCCGTCACCGCCGCTAATCTCGGAAATCTGGTCGCGGATGGCGGTAACGATGACCTCCAGCATGACCTGCCAGCGGGAGACCTTTTCGCCCGTCGACAGGCGCGAGGTGACCAGCCAGGACCCGGCGGCCAGCAGCGCCATCACCAACCAAGTGAACGCCACGGTGGCGGTCAGCTGCAACCCGTTCCATTCGGCCAATACCCATTGATCGGGACTGATCTGCATCACGGTGTCTCCGCCTGTGTCATTCATCACCCCCTTCGCGCTGCACCCAGTACCAGGCGTTGAGACAACCCAGCGCCGCACCAGCCAAAAGCAGGATCAGCGTCCAGGACCGGTGCGACTGGACGCGTCCATCGATCCAGACGCCCAGCGCGACGCCCAGAACCACCGGCACCGCAACTGACCAGCCGACAAGACCGAACATCCCCAGCCCATAAAGCGCGCTGCGCTGCGGGTGTTTTTGTGCCGCCTGTTTCCGACGGGCCTTGCGGACGATCTCTTCCGCCTCCTCTGCGTCGGGCCGTTCGCCGTTCATAGCGCCTGCTCCAACTCCAGGAACCGGCGCACGATCTGTGCCTCCAGCCGAGCCAATGCTGCGCGGGCCGCCCGTTCGCTTTGCTCGGCGGCGCGGAAATCGGCCCGCGCCCGCTGTTGCACCGTCTGCAGATCATCGCCCAGCACCGCGCCGGAGGTGGAGACCAGCACCTCATCCCCGACCTTCACCAGTGTTCCAGAATGGATCCCGGCATAGCGCACCTGCCCGCCCGTCTCCTCGTAAGTCAGGATGCCCGGGGCCAGCTGAGAGACATAATCGATATGGTGCGGCAACATCCCGAATGCGCCATCCGGCCCTTCGGCCACGATACGCACGACCTCCAGATCAAGGCACAGCCGGTCGGGCAGCAGGATCTTAAGCCGCATGTCCCGCCCCCTCTTTCTGCGCCAGATCCGCCACCGTTCCGATCATGTAAAAGGCGCTTTCGGGATGGTCGCGGAACTCATCATTCAGGATGCGCTCACAGGAAGACAGCGTCTCACTCAGCGGCACGAAACGCCCCGGTATGCCGGTCATCTTTTCGGTGGAGTAAAACGGCTGTGTCAGAAACCGTTCGATCTGCCGGGCGCGGCGCACGGTGGCGCGGTCCGTTTCCGAAAGCTCCTCCAGCCCCAGCATGGCGATGATATCCTTGAGATCCTCGTACTCGGCCAGCGTGTTGCGCACCGCGCTGGCGATCATGTAGTGGCGGGTGCTGACAACCCCCGGCGTCAGCATCCGGGAAAAGGATTTCAGCGGGTCGATGGCGGGATACAGCCCTTCGGAGGCCTTCTTGCGCGACAGGGTGATCGAGGCTGACAGGTGCGAAAACGTATGCGTCGCCGCCGGGTCGGTGAAATCATCGGCCGGCACGTAGACCGCCTGAATCGAGGTCATGCTGCCCCGGCTGGTGGAGCAGATCCGCTCTTCCAGATCAGCCAGCTCGGTGCCCAGCGTCGGCTGATAACCCACCCGCGACGGGATCCGCCCCAGAAGGCCCGAAACCTCGGAGCCGGCCTGCACGAAACGGTAAATATTGTCGATCAGCACCAGAACATCGCGGTTCAGATCGTCGCGGAAATACTCGGCAATGGTCAGGGCCGCATGGCCGACGCGGAACCGCACGCCGGGGGTTTCGTTCATCTGGCCAAAGACCATGACGGTGCGGTCCAGCACCCCGGCCTCCTCCATGTCGCGATGCAATTCCTCGGCTTCGCGGCAGCGTTCCCCGATGCCACAGAACAGGCTGATGCCCTCGTATTCGGCGACCATATTGTGGATCATCTCGGTGATCAGAACGGTCTTGCCAACGCCTGCACCGCCGAACAGCCCCGCCTTGCCGCCGCGTTCCAGCGGGCTGAGCAGGTCAATCGCCTTGATCCCCGTCTCAAACAACTCACCCTCGGCCCGGCGCCGGGACAGCGGCACCGGCGTGCCATGGATCGATCGGCGCGGCATGTCACCGGGCAGCGGGCGTCCGTCAATGGGATCGCCGAACAGGTTGACCATGCGTCCAAGCAGGGCAGGCCCCACCGGCACCGAGAGCGGCAGACCGGTGTTGCGCACCGGCATGCCAAGGCGCAGCTCCGTGTTGGGGTTCAGGATCAGCCCGCGCGCGGTCTCCCGCCCCGGCAGGCTGGCGACCTCGATGGTGATCGCGGGATCGGACAGGGTGACCAGACGAGTGCCGATTGCAGGCAGCTCTGCTGCGAACCGGACATCGGCGATGCTGCCCTCAATGGCAGTGATATGGCCAATGGATGCGCTGTCGGACACGTCGGATCCTTTTGTTGCACCTGTGCTGCAAGCCTATCAGAAACAGGCGTTTGGTGCTGATATTATGACCCATCGGCGCATTCACCTTGATTGGAGTCAATTCAATGACACGGGAATCAGACTATTCTGCCTATGATTTCCGCACCCGGGCGGAGCGGATCCGCTGCACCCGGTGTTTGTCTTATGACGCACAACCAAAGGTGTCCCATGGCCAAAACTCAATCTGAATCGAAAACCTCCGGCGGCTTTGATCAGGCGGCGCAGGCTCTGTTTTCCGCCAATCCTCTGCTGGGCCCGCAGGCGCATCAATTCTGGGAAGTCCAGGAAAAGATCCTGCAAGAGGCCGAACAATTTTCAAAACACTGGTTCGACCGCCGCCACACGGCGGCCCGCACCGCATTGCAGGCCACGGCAGAGCTGTTCGGCACTGCTCCGGTCGATCCGGGTGCGGCGGCCAAGGTGCTGCACGACTGGCAGATGCAATCCGCCGAGCGGGTGGCCGAAGACGTCCAGGAATGGGTCGATTTCTGCACCCGCAGTGCAGAGTATGTCACCGCCGGTGAAGTCAGCGCCAACAAGGAAACGCTGGATTCGGTCTCCGCTGCGGTGGAGGATGCAGAGCACGGCCACGCAATTCCGGTGTGACCCGGCCGCCACCTGACATTTCCGGATGGGCAGTTTCCAGGTTGTCCCGCACCGCGTGACGGAGAGTGATATGGCACCGGTGACGGGCACAGCACCAGACGCCTTGCCTTTCGCCCTGCCTGCAGCGGATGTAGCTGCGGCGCTGGCCTGCAATCCGACCCGCGGCCTGAACGCCGCCGAAGTTGCCGCCCGCCGCGCCCGCCACGGCAGAAACCAGCTGCGGGCACAAAAGCCGCAAAGCGCGCTGCTGCTTCTGGTGCATCAGTTCCGCAGCATCATCATCTGGCTGCTGGCCATGGCAGCCGGGCTGTCCTTTGCTTTCGGTGACATTCCAGAAGGTCTGGCGATCCTGGTGGTGATCCTGTTCAACGGCGCCATCGGGTTTTTCACCGAATTGCGCGCGGTCCGCTCGATGGAGGCATTGCTGCGCATTGCCGAAGTCAGGACGCTGGTGCGCCGCGACGGCAGAGTGCGCCGGATCGATGCCCGCGCACTGGTTCCGGGAGATATCGTGATCCTCGATGCCGGAGACATCGTCACCGCCGATCTCCGTCTGCTTCAGGCCTCGAACCTGCAAAGCGATGAATCGATCCTGACTGGGGAATCCCTGCCCGTTTCCAAGAGTATCGACCCGGTCGCCCCGGAGGCCGGGATCCCGGACCGTCACAACATGGTGTTCAAGGGGACCGCGATCACCCGCGGCGCCGGAGAGGCCATCGTCGTGGCCACCGGGATGACAACCGAAATCGGCCAGATCAGTGCCCTGACAGAAACCGCCGAGGCCGAGATATCGCCACTGGAGCGGCGGCTGGACAGGCTCGGCCACCGGCTGGTCTGGCTGACGCTGGCTCTGGCCGCGTTGATGATCGCAGCGGGCGTTCTGCGCGGTCACGCGCTGATCGACATGATCCGCACCGGCACGGCGCTGGCGGTGGCGGCGGTGCCCGAAGGCCTGCCGATCGTCGCCACCCTCTGTCTGGCGCGCGGCATGTGGCGCATGGCGGCGCACAATGCGTTGATCACCCGGTTGTCCTCGGTAGAAACTCTGGGGGCAACGACGCTGATCCTCACTGATAAGACCGGCACACTGACAGAGAACAAAATGGCGGCGGTGCGCTACCTGTTCGAAGGCGCCGAGGTCCGGCCCGCGAAAAATGCCGCCGCACCGGCTGACGACCGCTTCGATCTGGCGCTGCGGATCGGGGTGCTGTGCAACAATGCCGAAACCGGCAATCCGGCCACCGGAGACAGCGCCAGCGGTGAGCCAATGGAGGTCGCACTGCTGCACGCCGCCCAAGCAGCCGCGATGACCCGCGCGAAGCTTGAGCGGGATTTCCCCCAGGTGGCCGAACACGCCTTTGACCCCGAGCATAAGATGATGGCCAGCGTCAACCGCGCCGCGGACGGGGACCGGGGCGGGTTCATCTACGCCATCAAAGGCGCGCCCGAAGCGGTGATCGAAGCCTGCGACACTCACTTGCTGCCGGATGGTCCGGCGCCGCTGGATGGCCCAGCGCGGCAGGAATGGGCAGCCCGGCAAAGCGCCGCCGCGCGCGAGGGGTTGCGGCTGCTGGCGCTGGCAATCAAACACTCCGAAATACCCGACGAAAATCCCTATCAGGGCCTGACGCTGGTGGGGTTGGTGTGTTTCCTTGACCCGCTGCGCGCTGATGTGCCCGATGCGATCCGCGCCAGCCTAGCGGCCGGGGTGCGGGTCGCGATGATCACCGGCGATCATGCAGACACCGCGGCAACAATTGCGCGGGACGCCGGCTTAACTCTGGGCGACCTCACGGTGATCGAAGGCGATGACCTGCGGGATTTCGACCCTGATACAGCGGATTTCGCCTTGCGTGACAGGGTGCTGGCGGCAGATGTCTTTGCCCGTGTGGCGCCGGAAACGAAACTGACACTTGTGCGCCTGTTCCAGCAGGCCGGGCATGTGGTTGCCATGACCGGAGATGGCGTCAACGATGCCCCGGCGCTGAAGAAATCGGACATCGGCATCGCCATGGGTAAACGCGGTACACAGGTCGCGCGCGAGGCGGCCGATGTGGTGCTGAAAGACGATGCCTTCGGCACCCTGATTGAGGCCATGTGGCAGGGGCGGGTGATCTTTGACAATATCCGCAAATTCGTCGTCTACCTGATGTCCTGCAACGTCAGCGAGGTGCTGGTTGTCGGCATCGCCGTCGGCGCCGGTTTGCCCGCACCGCTTCTGCCCTTGCAGATCCTGTTCCTGAACCTCGTGACCGATGTATTCCCGGCCTTTGCACTGGGGCTGGGCAAAGGAGACAGAGCGATCATGTCCCGGCCGCCCCGCGATCCCTCGGAGCCCATTGCCGGACGGCCGGAATGGGCGTTGATCGGTGTTCTCAGCCTGCTGATCACAGGCGCGACACTGTCGGGGTTTGCCCTGGCGCTCTACTGGCTGCGACTGGAGACCGGGCAGGCGATCACGGTGGCCTTCGTTACACTGGCCCTTGCGCAGCTGTGGAATGTCTTCAATGTGCGGGGGAACAGCGGGCGGCAACTGGTCAACGACGTGACGGGGAACCCATACATTTGGGCAGCGCTGGCCCTGTGTGCTGGTCTGTTGGCACTGGCGTTGTGGCTGCCGTCGCTGTCGGCGCTGCTGGATCTTCCCGACCCCGGCCTGCCGGGATTGGGTCTGGCTGCAGCGCTCAGCCTGGTGCCGTTGATTGCCGGGCAAATCCTGCTTTTGTTCAACCTCACACCGGAACATGACCGCGAGCAAGGAACGCAGCCGTCAGGCCGGGCCAGCCTTCGGGGGCGCGACGTTGAACGCGGTTGATCTGCTTCTGGCCGGATCCGTGGTTTTCACAGCGGCCTTTCTGCGTGGTTATTCGGGGTTCGGTTTTTCGACTGTCCTGATGGCAGGGCTGATCTTCTGGCTGCCTGCCAGCCAGATCGCGCCGATGTCCATCGCGCTTGAGATCATCGCATCGCTGGGACAATCACGCAGCGTGCTGAGGGATGTGGAGCGCCGCGCCCTTGTCTATCTGCTGCTGGCCGGGTTGATCGGCAATCCGATCGGGGTGGCACTGCTGGACCATGTACCGGATCAGGCGATGCGGATCGGCGTGCACGTCTTGATCATCGGCGCGGTTCTGACGCTGCTGCTGCGGCCCATCCGGCCCACAGTTCCAACCGCCATGGTTCTGTCCCTCGCCGGCTTCATTGCCGGTGTGGTCAATGGCGCCACTGCAATGAGCGGGCTGGTGCTGGGCCTGTTCTTCACCACAACCGCGATCAGTTCACGGGCCATGCGGGCGACAATGATCGCCTATTTCTTCTTCACTGATCTCTGGGCTGGCGCGCTTCTGACGGTATCCGGTCATTACAGCGGGCAGATCCTTTGGCATATCGCAGCCGCCCTGCCCCTGCTGTTCATCGGCCTATGGCTGGGCTCAATCTGTTTTGCCCGCTATGGGAACCACGACAGGCGTTTTCGCCGCATCGTGCTGTGGCTGCTTCTGGCGCTGTGCCTTGTGGGTCTCGGCCGGGCCGTACTCTAGTCAGGCCACCCGGGCCGCCAGATACTCCACCAGATGGTCGAAACTGTCCATCTGCGCATAATCCGCCTCTGGCATCTCCAGAGAGAACCGTTTGCCCAGCGCGGTGACGAGGTTCAGGAAATCGATTGAATCGATGTCGAACTCATCCCGAAGATCGGCGCTGCTGTCGATGTCGTCCAGCGGGATATCCGGCGCGATCCGGGTCAGCTCTTCGCCAAGGGCCTGTTCTATCTCGGTGCGGGTCATAGGGTTTCGGGCTCCTGTAGAAATCGGTCGATGGCGCGCAGGAACAGCGCGCCGCGATGGCCGTCGCTGACGCGGTGGTCTGCGGCCAGTGTCAGGGTTGCGATCTGGCGCGGCACCACCTTGCCATCCACCACCCAGGGGCGCAGCGCGGGCGTACCGATGCCGACGATGGCCACCTGTGGTGGGTAGATGACCCCAAACAGCCCGTCGATGCCGCGGTCCCCCAGACTGGTGAGGGTAATGGTGGCATCCGACAATTCGCGCGCCTTGAAGCGGCCCGCGCGCACCCGTCCGATCAGATCGCGCATCTGCGCCATCAGCCCGTCGCGCTCCTGCGCGGCCACATCAAACAACGCAGGCGCCACCAGCCCGCCGCCACGCAGCGCGATGGCAAGACCGATATGGACCTCCTTGGCCGGGGTGAATGTGCCACCTTCGAAATGGCCGTTGAACTCGGGGTATTTCTTCAGCGCCCGCGCCATGGCGCGCAGGTAGAACACTGGCGGCAGAACACGGTCCTCAGGGGCGCGGGTTTCGTTTACCTCAGCGATGAAGGCGTCTAGCACGGTCAGATCCATCTGATGGGTGAGGTAGAAATGCGGAATTTCCCGTTTGGAGCGCGACATGGCGGCGGCAATCGCCTGCCGCATGGCGCTGAGGCCAGTATCCTGCGGCGCAGTCTTGCCGCCTGCCTTGATATGGGTGGCGACATCTGCGTGGCGGACCGGATGGCCGGATGGCACCGAGATTGCACTGAGGTCCACCCCCTTTTCAGCCGCCAAGCGTCGTGCCGCTGGAGAAGCGACAATGCGTGTACCGGTAGGAACAGATGATGCCGGTTGCGGAGGCTCTGCGACCGCCCGGGGTTTGGGCTTTTCAGCCTCTGGCACAGGCGCAGGTTCAGCAGTCCGCCCATCTGCTGTCTCCCCGGTATCGATCCGTGCCAGCGGCGTTCCTACGGGCACGCTCTCCCCGATGCCGACCAGCCATTCCGTGACCGTTCCGGTGTCGTAGCACTCTATCTCGATGGCGCCTTTTTGGGTTTCCACCACGGCGATGATATCGCCGTGCGTGACGGGTTGGCCCACGGCAACCACCTGTTCCATCAGGGTGCCCGCCTCCATATCCGCCCCAAGCGAGGGCATGAGGAAATCGCTCATGGGGTCGCCCCCATCACCCGGCGGGCGGTTGCGGTGATCTCGGCCACCTGCGGGATCGCCGCCTGTTCCAGATGCGCCGCATAGGGGATCGGCACCTCGGCGCTACACACCCGGGCCAAGGGGGCGTCCAGATCCCAAAAGGCCTCTTCCGCCAGGATCATGCCAACCTCAGCCGCCAGGCTGCCGCTCTTCCAACCCTCATCCACCATTACCGCGCGGCGGGTCTTGCGCACCGAGGACAGGATCGTCTCCCGGTCCAGGGGCCGCAGCGAGCGCAGGTCGATCACCTCCGCGTCGATGCCTTCCTGCGCCAGCGCCTCGGCCGCCTCCAGCGTCTTGAACAGGGATCCGCCATAAGTGATCAGCGAGATATCCGTGCCCGCCCGCCGGACCACGGCGCGGTCGATATCCACGGGACCAGCGTTTTCAGCCAGCTCCCCCTCACGGTTATAGAGCATGACGTTT
This sequence comes from Pseudophaeobacter sp. 1A16562, assembly GCF_041008785.1. Taxonomy (NCBI): domain Bacteria; kingdom Pseudomonadati; phylum Pseudomonadota; class Alphaproteobacteria; order Rhodobacterales; family Roseobacteraceae; genus Pseudophaeobacter; species Pseudophaeobacter sp. 1A16562. The sequence goes on from NZ_JAXGFT010000005.1 coordinate 223,580, forward strand.
TCAAAGATCAGCACCGGGTCAGGATCGTTGAGTGCGGTCCAGAGCATGCCACGCGCGTCCTCCAGCGTCGCAGGTGCCAGCACCCGCAGGCCGGGGATATGGGCGTACCAGCCTTCCAAAGAGTGCGAATGCTGCGCCGCCAGCTGCCGCCCCGCGCCGGTGGCCATGCGGATCACCACCGGCACCCCGAACTGGTTGTTCGACATATGGCGGAAGGTGGCGGCGGTGTTGAGGATCTGGTCCAGCGCAAGCAGCGAGAAGTTGACCGTCATTACCTCGACGATGGGCCGCATCCCGGCAATGGCAGCGCCAATCCCGGCGCCAGTGAAACCGGATTCCGACAGCGGTGTATCGCGGATGCGGTCCTCACCGAACTGATCGAGCAGCCCCTTGGAGACCGCATAGCAGCCACCGTAACGGCCAACGTCCTCTCCCATCAGGAAGACACGGGGATCGCGGGTCATGGCATCGATGATGCTCGCGCGCACTGCGGCGCGGTAGGTGGTGGTGACAGGTTTTCCGGGCGGCGCGACTTCGGGCGGCGCGGGCCGATCAGGCGACATTACATATTTGGCGAGGTCCGCCGCCGACTCCTCTGTGCCACTCTCGGCAAAGGCGACGGCCTCGGCAATCTCGGCGTTAACCTCTGCGGTGATGTCATCCACTTCGCCCGCGCGCAGCAGATGATTTTCCTCGGCCCAGGTCTGGAACCGGACGATTGGCCCCTTGGCGCGCCAGTCGGCGACCTCCTCCTTGGGGCGGTAAAGCTGGGCATCGAACATGGAATGCGCGCGGAAACGGTAAGTGCGGCATTCCAGAAATTGCGGCTTGCCGGTGTCAGCGATGGCCTTCAGAGCCTTCCGCGCAGCGCCTTCAACGGCGACGATATCCATGCCGTCGACCACGTGGCTGTCGATGCCATAGCTGGCCGCCTTGGCGTGAATGTCGGTCTGCGATTCCGAGCGGTCCAGCGCCGTGCCCATGGCATAGCCGTTGTTTTCACAAACGAACAAAACCGGCAGTTTCCAGAGCGCGGCAAGGTTCAGGCTTTCGTGGAACTCGCCTTCGGCCACCGCGCCTTCGCCAAAGAAACAGGCGGTCACGGCTTCGGCTCCTTGCATCCGGTCGGCCAGCGCAAGGCCAGCGCCCAGAGGCAAGCCACCGCCGACGATGGCATTGCCGCCGTAGAAATTGTGATCGCGGCTGAACATATGCATCGAACCGCCCCGCCCCCCGGCGCAGCCTTCGGCCTTGCCGTACATTTCCGCCAGGACGCGGCCCATGGGCACCCCGCGCATCAGCGCATGACCGTGTTCGCGGTAGGTGGCGACCACCCGGTCCTGCGGGCTGAGCAGCGGGATGATGCCCGCCGCAACCGCTTCCTCCCCATCATAGAGATGCAGGAACCCACGTATCTTTTCGCGGGAGTAGAGTTCGGCGCATTTGTCCTCGAAATGGCGGATGCGAATCATCGCCTTCAGCAGCTCGCGGACATGGGCGTGGTCTAGGCGGGGTTTCACATGGTCGATGCTCATGTCTCGTCACTTTCCAGGGTTGAGATATCGCCCTCGGGCAGGCCCAGCTCGCGCGCTTTCAGAAGGCGGCGCATGATCTTGCCGCTGCGGGTCTTGGGTAGGTTCTTGCGAAAGGCGATCTCTTTCGGGGCGACCGCAGGCCCCAGCCGTTTGCGGGCGTGCCCCAGCAGATCAAGCCGCAGATCCTCATCCGGCTCATACCCCGGTTTCAGCGCCACATAGGCCTTCACCAGCTCACCCGCAGTTTCATCGGGAATGCCGATAACGCCGACCTCGGCGACGGCCTCGTGCTCCATCAGGGCGCTTTCGACCTCAAATGGGCCAATGAGGTGACCCGCGCTTTTGACCAGGTCGTCAGCGCGGCCCACGAACCAGAAATACCCGTCCGCATCGCGCATCGCGAGGTCACCGGTCAGGTACCAGCCATCGCGGAAGCATTTGTCATAGCGCGCCTGTTCGTGCAGGTAGCCGCGCATCATCGATGGCCAGCCGGGACGCAGGGCCAGTTCTCCCATCGCCTGCGGCTTGTTCAGGGCGCGCAGAGAGTCTCCTTCCGGGTCCATTTCGACGATTCCCGCCTCGATCCCCGGCAGCGGCCTTCCCATTGAGCCGGGTTTCACATCCATCGCGGCATAATTGGCGATCATGATCCCGCCGGTTTCGGTTTGCCACCAATTGTCGTGGAACGGCTGACCAAAGGCCGCGTTTCCCCAGATCACCGCCTCGGGGTTCAGCGGCTCGCCGACGCTGGCCATGAACCGCAAGGCGGGGAAATCACGCCCCTGAAGCGCCTCGGTGCCAGCCTTCATCAGCATGCGGATGGCTGTTGGCGCTGTGTACCAGACGTTGACGCCCTCGCCTTCCAGAATGTCATACCAGCGGGCGACGTCAAACTCGGCCTCGTCAACGATCATCGAAACGCGGTTGGTCAGGGGCGCGACGATCCCGTAGGACGTGCCGGTCACCCAACCCGGATCGGCGGTGCACCAATAGGTATCGCCCGCCCGCAGATCCAGCGCGATGCGCCCGGTCCAGTTGTGGGCGACCACCGCCTGATGCACATGCACGACGCCCTTCGGCTTGCCCGTGGTGCCCGAAGTGAAATGCAAAAGGGCAGTGTCCTCGGGGTCCATGGCTTCGGTGGTGAACTCCTCCGAGGCATCCGCCATCAGGTCGGTCAGCGGCAAGGTATCCTCTGCGGCCTGATCAATGACAAAGACCTTCCGCAGATCCGGCAGATCCGGGCGCAGGGCTTTCACCTTGCGCTTATAAAGCCGCGCGGTGGTGATCAGCGCATTGGCGCCCCCGATCTCCATCCGCGAGCGGATCGGCTCGGGACCGAAGGCCGAAAACAGCGGACAGAAGGTGCAGCCTGCCTTCAGCGTGCCAAGGGCGGCGATGTAAAGCTCCGGCACCCGGCCCAGCAGGGCATAGACCCGGTCCCCCTTTTGCAGTCCCTGACTGCGCAGCATATTGGCGAAGCGGTTGGTTTCCGTCTGTAGCGCGGCGTAGGTAAAATCCTGCTGCGATCCTGATTTCGAAATCCAGCGCAGGGCCAATTGCGCCCCATGTCCCGCGGCCACGTGGCGGTCGATGGCCTCATGCGCGATGTTCATCTTGCCGCCGGGCAGCCCGTCGATCAGCGCCTGCGCGTCGTTCCAGGAAAACCCGGCGCAGAGGGTATCGTAATCGGTCATATTGGCACCGGCCCTGACGCTGTCCGGTTTTGTGATCGGCGCTGTCGCCATGATGATCCTCCCCTCCGCTTGCCGCGCCACGCCGGGGCGCGTCTTTGACAATCATAGGTGGCGGGATGGCCCGCGCAGATGACCAGGATCAAAGCGCGGTGCTTTTCCCTCCTTCTGGAAACGACCGGCGATAGGGGCCCGGCGGGGCAAGCCCCGCCAAACCGATGCATTATGCCGTGTCGCGACCGCCGCGGAACGCCCAGTAGATCGCCGGGATGACCAGCAACGTTAGCGCGGTAGAGGTCGCCAGCCCGAACAGCAGTGAAATCCCCAGCCCCTGGAAAATCGGATCGACCAGAATAAAGGCCGCGCCCGACATCGCCGTGATCGCCGTCAGGAAGATCGGCAGGAAGCGCACGCCCCCCGCCGCCAGCAGCGCATCATGCAATGATCGCCCGTTGTCCTGTTCGCGGCGGATGAAATCCACCAAAAGGATCGAGTTCCGCACGATGATCCCGGCAAGGCTGATGAAACCGATCATCGATGTCGCCGTGAAGGGCGCATCCATCGCCCAGTGGCCCAGGGTGATCCCGATCAGAGTCAGCGGGATCGGCGTCATGATCACCAGCGGTAGCTTGAAGCTGCGGAACTGGCCGACGATCAGGAAATAGATCCCGATGAGCGCCGCACCAAAGGCCGCACCCATATCGCGGAAGGTGACATAGGTGACCTCCCACTCGCCATCCCACAAAAGGATCGGATTGCTTTCATCCATCGGCTGACCGTAAAGGGTGACCTCAGGCTTCATCCCCTCGGGCCAATCGCGGGCGTCGATCTCCTCCTGCACCGCGATCATGCCGTAAATCGGCGCTTCGAACCGGCCCGCCAGATCGGCGGTGACCATCTCCAGATCCAGCCCGTTCTTGCGGAACACCGGCCATGAGCCCTGCTCGACCGAGACGCGTACCACTTCGCCCAGTTCCACGTTGCCCTCACCGATGCCGGCGGGACCACGGGCGGGCAAGGGTGTCGCCAGCAGCGCTTCGGTGACCTGACGGCGCTCCTCGCTCAGCTTCAGACTGATCGGGATAGGCCGCACCCCGCCGCCGCGTTGGGAATAGCCGACGGTTGTGCCATGAAACAGCAGCGACAGCGTGTCATAGACCGCGCTTTGCTCCACCCCGTGGAAATCAAGGCTGGCCTGATCGATCTCGATCCGCAGCCGTTCGGGCGGGTGACCAAAACTGTCGTCCACATCGACGATGAAATCCACGTCCGTAAAGATCTCGCGCAGGCCGGTGGCCACCTCGCGGCGGGTTTCAGGATCGGGGCCATAGACCTCGGCCAGCAGCGTTGCCAAAACCGGCGGTCCGGGCGGCACCTCGACCACCTTGACCGATGTGCCTGCGGGCAGATCCACCTCGGCCAGCCGCGCGCGCAGGTCCAGCGCGATGGCATGGCTTTGGCGATCACGCTCTTCCGAGTCGGCCAGGTTGATCTGCAGATCGCCCAGTTCCGGGTTCTGCCGCACGAAGTAATGCCGCACGAGGCCGTTGAAGTTGAACGGCGCAGCAGTGCCTGCATAGGCTTGGATGCTTTCGATCTCGGGGATTTCGGCGGCCGCCTGCGACAGTGCGAACAGGGCGCGCTCGGTGTCTTCCAGTGTCGCGCCTTCCTGCAGATCGACGATCACCTGCACTTCGGACTTGTCATCAAAGGGCAGAAGTTTCACGACCACCGACTGGGTGCCGAACAGGGTGACTGAGGCCCCGGTGGCCACAAAGACGAGGATTAGGAAAATGGCCGCGCCGCTGCGGCTGGCCAGCAAGGGCCGGGCAATGGCGCGATAGATGCGGGCCATGCGGGAATCCTCGCCGTGACCATCCTCTGCCCCATGAGCCGCAACAGCGCCCGGTTTCCGCCGCTGAAGCCGCAGCATGATCCAGGGTGCAAAGATCACCGCCACGAAAAAGCTGAGGATCATCGCCGCCGAGGCATTGGTGGGAATGGGACTCATGTAGGGGCCCATCATGCCGGAGACAAACAGCATCGGCAGCAAGGCAAAAACGATGGTGAGCGTGGCGATGATGGTCGGATTGCCCACCTCGGCTACCCCGCGCAGGGCGACCTTGGTCTTGTCGCCATTGGGATCCAGCCGCCAATGGCGGGCAATGTTTTCCACCACCACGATTGCGTCATCCACCAGAATCCCGATCGAGAAGATCAGCGCGAAGAGCGACACCCGGTTGATGGTGAACCCCATCAGGTAGGAGGCGGCAAAGGTCATCAGGATGGTGGCGGGAATGATGATCAGCGTCACCACCCCCTCACGCCAGCCGATGAAGACCACGATCATCAGGAAGATCGACACGCTGGCCCCCGCAAGGTGCGAGAACAGCTCGTCCGATTTCTTCTGCGCCGTCTCACCGTAGTTGCGGGTGACCTCAACCTCCAGCGCATCGGGCAGGAAATCGCGTTCGGCAATCTCCAGCCGCTGCAGCAGTTCCTTGGCCACGTTGACAGCATTGGCGCCTTCGCGTTTGGCAAAGGCAAGCGAGACCGCCGGTCGTGGTGTGGCCTCTCCAGGGTGCAGGGTCCAGGCGCGGTTGTCCGCATCGGCGGGGGCAATGCTGACGCGGGCGACGTCCTTGACATAGACCGGGCGCCCGTCACGGGTGGTGACCAGCAAAAGGCCCAGATCGGGCTTGCCAACCAGGCTCTGCCCGCTCAGCAAATCGCGGGAGGCGCCGGTCTGGCGCACCCGGCCCAACAACTCAGACCGGTTGGCATTGCGCACCTTCTCGGCCAGTTGCTCCAGCGTGACACCATAAAGGGCCAGCGCCGCCGTGTCCGGCTCCACCCGGATTTCGGTGCGGCTGTCACCAACGATATAGGTGCGGCCCACATCCTCAGCCTTGGACAGTTCCGACATCAGCTGCGAGGCGACTTCGCCCAGGTTTGCCCTGTCCCACCGCTCTGCCTCATCGCGCGGCAGGTCCGCGCGCGGGGCGAGTGACAGAACCAGAATAGCGACGTCGTTGACCCCGCGCCCGATGATCAGAGGCTCAGGAATGCCGATGGGCAGTTGGTCGAAATTGGCTCGGATTTCGGAATGAACGCGGAGGATTGCGTCATCCTCGGGAACGCCCACCTCGAACCGGGCGGTGGCCATGATACGGTCGTCAAAGCTCTGGCTGTAGACATGTTCGACGCCGGGCAGGCGCTGCAGCAGTGCCTCGATCGGTTTGGCGACAAGCTCCACCGCGTCATCGGCGGCCAACCCGTTGGCCTGGATGAAGACATCCACCATGGGCACCGAGATCTGCGGCTCTTCCTCGCGCGGCAGCAGCAGCAGGGCCACAAACCCCAGAATCAGAGCCGCAATCAGCAGCAGCGGCGTCAGCGGTGAGTTGATAAAGGCGCGTGAAATGGAACCCGCAATGCCCAGCGATTCCCCGGCCCCGTCATCGGTGCGCGCGTCGGTGTTGGGTGTCGTGCTCATTGCTGCGCCGCCTCATAGGGGGTCAGCCGGTCGCCGGGCTTCAGCCCCGCCAGAACCTCGATCCCGCCATCGACACGCACGCCAGGCTGCACCACCACTTCGGCATCGCTGTCGAGCCGGGCAAAGGTGACACCGTGGCGCTGCTGCAGATACCCTTCGGGCACCACGATGGCGGGGCGCTGGCCGGTGGCGATCAGCAGCCGCACCCGTTCCCCGACAAAGAAATCGCCCAGCCCCTCGGCCTCCACATCGACCACGACCTGACCGGCCACCAGCTCGGGATAGATCTTGGCGACGCGTCCGTCGCTCTGTACCTCGGTGTTGGTCAGTGCGCCGCGCGCCAGAATGCGCACGGTTTCACCGGTTTCCAGATAGCGGGCGTGGCGTTCCGGCAATTCGGTGCGCAGCACGAAATTCTCGGTGGCGATGGTGGCGATGGTTTCGCCGGGATTGACGAACATGCCATCCACCACCGGCACGCTGAGGATCCGGCCCGCTTCGGGCGCCAGCACGATCCCCTCGGCCTGACGCGCCTGCAACAGATCCCGCTGGGCCTGTTGGGCGGCCAGATTTTCCTCGGCCACGTTCAGCGCCGTCTGCGCCTGATCCACCGCCATCTTGGGCGAAGCGCCCCGCTCGCGCAGCTCCAAGGCGCGGGTCAAATCGATCCGCGCAAGGGCGATCTGCGCCTCCAGCGCCCGGATGCCGGCCTCAACCCCGGCGATCTCAAGCGCCAGCTTTTCATCGACGATCCGCGCCAGGGTCTCGCCGCTTGCGACGCTGTCGCCTTCCTCCGCGCTCAGCTCGTACAGGTTGCCGGACAGGCGGGCGCGGGCCAGGGCGCGTTTCACGCTTTCGACCTTGCCGAAGACCGGCCGCCAGTCAGAGACCTCGGTCATCTCAACATCAAAAGCCTGCGCATGGACCCCGTTTGAGGCCAGCAGGCAGATCACCGGCAGCAAGGCACGCAGTGATGAAATTCGGAGCGGCAAGGCTCGGGGCGAAAAGCGCATATTCGTTCCTCTTCAGGGCTTGGGGTCGCGCAACATGACTGGTTCCGCACCGAAAGCTTTGGCCGACACATTCGCAGGGCGAAATGTATCGGGCTTTGACCTAGCTCAACCAACCTTCCCAAAGGTTGCATGAAAAACAAAGCTTTTGATCGTGGAAACCTCGACAATTACGCCCTGATGGGGCCGGTCCGGGGGCGTTCCCCCGTTGAAACCCAACCTTAATCCTTTCCAAATCGCCTTTGACACACGCTCACTCATTCCATTGCGTCATGAATTGAGCTTGCATACTCATTGGAAATCCGCCCCCATCTGGAGGATAACCCCAACCGGACACTGACATGAGGACATCAGATGGATCGCGCCCAGATCGTGCATCAGAATTTTCTGGACCGGGTTGCAGCCGGACAGCTGCCAGCCGGTGCTTCACCGCGCAGCGGGCTTGCCCCGGAAACAGCCGTCGCGGTCTACCGCGCTCAGGTGCTGAGCCGGGCGCTGGATCTGACCAGCCGCGCCATGCAGAAGGCCGGTGAGGGGTTCTATACCATCGGCTCCTCCGGCCACGAAGGCATGGCCGCCGTCGCCCGTGCCCTCCGCGCCGATGACATGGCCTTCCTCCATTACCGCGACGCCGCCTTCCAGATTGCCCGCGCCGATCAGGTGCCGGGGCAGCGCATTGCCTGGGACATGCTGCTGTCCTTTGCCTGTTCTTCCGAGGATCCCACCTCGGGCGGACGGCACAAGGTTCTGGGTTCCAAGGCACTGATGATCCCGCCGCAGACCTCCACCATCGCCAGCCACCTGCCAAAGGCGGTTGGTGCCGCCTATTCGGTCGGTGCCGCCCGCCGCCATCGCCCGGAACATCAGGTGCTGGCCGATGACAGCATCGTCATGTGTTCCTTTGGTGATGCCTCGGCCAACCATTCCACCGCGCAGGGCGCGATCAACACGGCGGGCTGGACCTCGGTGCAGTCGATCCCGCTGCCGCTTCTGTTCGTCTGCGAGGATAACGGGATCGGCATTTCCACCAAGACGCCGACCGGCTGGATCGAATCCTCGATGGCGGGGCGGCCCGGCATCAAGTATTTCAAGACCGACGGGCTGGATCTTTACGAGGCCTACGCCACCGCGCTGGAGGCCGCCGAATACGTGCGCACCCGGCGCAAGCCCGCCTTCCTGCACCTGCGCACCGTGCGTCTTTATGGCCATGCGGGCGCCGATGTGCCCACCACCTATCTGGCAAAGGCCGAGGTCGAAGCCGATGAGGCCAACGATCCGCTGCTGCACTCCGTGCGCCTTCTGGCCGAGGCCGGCGCGCTGGAGCCGCAGGAGGCGTTGAAGATCTACACCGAGACTTGTGACCGCGTGGAACGCATCCGGACCGAGGTCGTCACCCGCCCGCATCTGAAAACCGGCGCCGATGTGGCCGCCAGCCTGATCCCGCCCGCGCGGGTTTGCGCACCGACCAATGGCGTGCCACCGGAAAAACGCGCCGAGACCTTTGGCAGCGACATGCGCGCCATGGACGAGCCGCAGCCGATGTCCCGCCTGATCAACTGGGCACTAACCGATCTGATGCTGGAGCATGGCGAAATCGTCATGATGGGCGAGGACGTGGGCCGCAAGGGCGGCGTCTATGGCGTAACGCAAAAGCTGCACCAGCGGTTCGGCCCGGACCGGATGATCGACACGCTTTTGGATGAACAATCGATCCTCGGCCTCGCCATCGGCATGGGCCACAACGGGTTCCTGCCGATGCCAGAGATCCAGTTCCTTGCCTATCTGCACAATGCCGAGGATCAGATCCGGGGCGAGGCGGCGACGCTGCCGTTCTTCTCGAACGGGCAGTTCTCGAACCCGATGGTGCTGCGCATTGCCGGGCTTGGCTATCAAAAGGGCTTTGGCGGACATTTCCACAACGACAACTCCTTGGCCGTGCTGCGCGACATTCCGGGGATCGTGATCGCCTGCCCCTCGGACGGGGCCGAGGCCGCGATGATGATGCGCGAAGCAGTTCGCCTTGCCCGCGAGGAGCAGCGGGTCGTGGTCTTTGTCGAGCCTATCGCACTTTATCCCATGCGCGACCTGCATGAGACCAAGGACGGCGGCTGGATGCGGAGCTACCCTGCCCCGGATCAGCGGATCGCACTAGGAGAGGTCGGCATCGACGGCGATGGCACCGATCTGGCCATCGTCACCTATGGCAACGGGCGCTATCTTTCCACGCAGGCCAAGGCCGAACTGGAGGCAAAAGGCATCAAGACCCGCATCATCGATCTGCGCTGGCTGGCTCCGCTCCCGGCGGAGACGCTGCTGGAGGCGACCAAGGGCTGCAAACACGTACTGATCGTCGATGAATGCCGCACCACCGGCAGCCAATCCGAAGGGTTGATGGCGCTGTTCACCGAAAACGGCGTCACGTCGCTCGCCCGCCATGCGGCGGGGGATTGCTTTATCGCGACCGGGCCCGCCTATGCGGCCACTCTGCCGTCCAAGGAAAGCATTCTGGCAGCAGCGCTTGACCTGACCGGAGGTGCAAAATGACCCGCAAGGCCGTACTGATCTGCCCCGGGCGGGGTACCTACAACAAACCCGAACTCGGCTACCTGCACCGCCACCACGGCGACAAGGCTGCGCTATTTGCGGGCTTTGACGCCCAGCGCCGCGCCGCAGGACAGGAAGAGGTCACCACGCTGGACGGGGCCACCCGGTTCTCGGTCTCGAAATATTCCCGCGGAGATATCGCATCGCCGCTGATCTATGCTGCTTCGCTGGCAGATGCGCAGTCTCTGGCGAAGGATATCGAGGTTGTCGCGGTCACTGGCAATTCCATGGGCTGGTACATTGCCCTGGCCGCCGCCGGGGCGCTCAGCGCCGAGGGTGGCTTTACCGTGGTCAACACCATGGGCACGCTGATGCAGGAGCAATTGATCGGCGGGCAGCTGGTCTATCCTTTCGCAGGCGCTGACTGGCAGAACGATCCCGCCCGCAAGGCCGAGCTGCTTGCGATCGTGGCCGAGATCAACGCTCGCGCGGTTCACGACCTGGCACTGTCCATTGATCTGGGCGGTATGCTGGTCTTGGCCGGGAACGAGGCGGGCCTGTCAGCCTTTGAGGCTGCCGTGCCGGTGGTTGAGGAGCGGTTCCCCATGCGCCTGGCCAATCACGCGGCCTTCCATACCTCCCTTCAAGCCCCCGTCGCTGCCGAGGGGCGCAAACGTCTGGCCGCAGGCATGTTCAGCCAGCCCAAGGTGCCGCTGATCGACGGGCGCGGTCATGTCTGGTGGCCCGGCGCCACCGATACGCAGGCGCTGTGGGATTACACGCTCGGCCATCAGGTGGTGGAGCCTTATGATTTCACCCGTGCGGTGCAGAATGCGGCGCTGGAGTTTGCGCCGGATCTCTTCATCGTCACCGGCCCAGGCACCACGCTGGGCGGCGCGGTGGCGCAGTCGCTGGTGCATACGGGCTGGCAAGGCATGAATGGCAAGGCCGCCTTTAAGGCGCAGCAGGCCAAGGCGCCCTCCTTGATCTCGATGGGCGATGACGCGCAGCGGGCGATTGTCACCGGTTAGGGTCTAATCAGCCCTGCGAACAGGCCCGTGATCGGCGGCGCATTGGCTATGATCGCCAAGCGCCGTCAGCACCTTGCAGTGACCGCCATTGCCTCCGTCACACAGATGGGAAATACGTTCCAACTCGCTCGCCAGTTGCTGCAACCGTGCAATGCGGGCGCGCACCTGATCAAGCTGCGCGCAGGCGATGCGGTTGGCCTCGGCGCAATCTTCGCCCAGCTCCCCGTCCAGCGCCATCAGCACCTTGATATCCTCTAGCGCAAAGCCAAGGTCGCGGGCGTGTTTGATAAAGCCCAGCGCCTCCAGCCCCTCCTGACCATAGCGGCGCTGATTGCCCGCATTGCGCCCGGCAGGTGGCAGCAGGCCGATCTCCTCGTAGTAGCGAATGGTGGGCACCTTGACCCCTGTGGCCTTGGATAGCGCGCCGATGGAAAACATCGTGGACCCCTCTTGAACCTCTAGTGACTAGAGACATTAGGTTGAGCTCGAATCGGAACAAAGGACAAGGGCAATGGCAATGGCAGGATGTTGCGGGCATGAGACGCGGTTCGACGGGGTTTCGGCCGCCTATAAACGGCGCCTGTGGGTCGTGATCGCGATCAACGCGGGCATGTTTGCGGTCGAGATGGGCGCTGGCCAGATGGCAGGCAGTCAGGCGCTGAAGGCGGACGCGCTGGATTTCCTCGGCGATGCGCTGACCTATGGGATCTCACTGGCCGTCATCGGTGCCAGCCTGCGCACCCGCGCGCTCGCGGCGCTGGCAAAGGGGATCAGCCTGTTGCTGATGGGGATTTGGGTGTTTGGGTCGACCCTCTACCATGTCTTTGTGCTGGGCATTCCCCAGGCCGAGGTGATGGGCGTCATCGGCTTTATGGCCTTGGCAGCGAACGTGACCTCGGTCCTCTTGCTGGCGGCCTATAAGGACGGAGATGCCAATGTGCGCTCGGTCTGGCTGTGTTCGCGCAATGATGCCATCGGCAATGTGGCGGTGATGATCGCGGCGCTGGGGGTCTGGGGGACAGCCACCGGCTGGCCGGACCTGATCGTGGCCGGGATCATGGCAGGGCTGTTCCTGAATTCCGCCTGGCAGATCCTTGTGCAGGCCATTCAGGAACGCCGCGAGGATCTGGCGCATCAGCACTAAGGACTAGGGCGGTGTCTGCCTGGGGAGGCGCATATGCGCCTGCCGGGGGGCAGGCAGGCGCAGCCCGACCTATCGGCCGGGCGAAACTCAGGCAAACAGCCCGGCGTAATCTTCGCGCAGGGCCTTTTTCTGCACCTTGCCCATTGTGTTGCGCGGCAGGGTATCGAGCAGGATCACCTCTTTGGGCTGCTTGAACTTCGCCAGCTGCCCCGAAAGTGCGGCTTTCACCGCCTCGGCACTGGTGCCTTCGCCCGTGGGGACAACCACGGCCACCACAGCCTCGCCAAAATCAGGATGCGGCACGCCGATCACCGCGCTTTCCAAGACGCCGGGGAGATCGTCGATCAGGCTTTCGACCTCTTTGGGGTAGACGTTGAAGCCGCCGGTGATCACCAGATCCTTTTCCCGGCCGACGATGGTGACATAGCCGTCTTCGTCCATGCGGGCCATGTCGCCGGTGATGAACCAGCCATCAGGCAGCAGCTCCTCGGCGGTCTTTTCCGGCATCTGCCAGTAGCCCTGAAACACATTGGCCCCGCGCACATGAAGGACGCCGGTCTCGCCCTGCGGGACCTCCTTGCCATCCGCCATGATCCGCGCCTCGACCCCCGGCAACGGAAAACCAACCGTGCCTGCGCGACGTTCGCCGTCGTAGGGGTTCGAGGTACTCATATTGGTTTCGGTCATGCCATAGCGTTCCAGAATACGGTGCCCGGTGCGGGCCTCCCATTCCTCATGCGTGTCCACCAACAAGGGCGCCGAGCCGGAGATGAACAGGCGCATGTTCTCGGCCCGCTCCCGCGTCAGGCGCGGATCCGCCAGCAGGCGCGTGTAGAAGGTCGGAACCCCCATCATTGACGTGGCGCGCGGCATCGCCTCCAATATCTCGTCTGCGTTGAAGCCCTTGAGAAACACCAGCCGCGCGCCCGCCAATAGCGCCACATTGGTGGCCACAAACAGCCCATGGGTGTGAAAGATCGGCAGCGCGTGGATCAGCACGTCCTGATCGGTGAACTGCCAGTAATCGCGCAACATCTCCGAATTGGAGGCAAGGTTTGCGTGGCTCAGCATCGCGCCCTTGGAGCGCCCGGTGGTGCCCGAGGTATAAAGGATCGCCGCCAGATCATCGGCTGCGCGCGGCACCGGATCAAAGCCGCCGCGCCCCACGACGGCATCGGTGAGGCTGCCCAGACCCTTGCCATCCAGCGTCACCACGCGGGCATCGCCTGCAATTTCGGCGATGTCGTCCTCGCGAGCGGGATCGCAGACCATCACGCGGGGGCTGGCATCGCCCAGAAAATAAGCCACCTCGGGCGTGGTATAAGCGGTGTTGAGCGGCAGGAAGACGCCCCCGGCCATCACCGTGCCAAGGTAAAGCTGGATTGCCTCGATGGTCTTTTCCACCTGCACCGCCACCCGGTCACCGGGCTGAACTCCCATCGCCACCAGCGCTGCCGCGTTGCGCTCGGCACCGGCAAACAATTCGCCGAATGTCATGCTGGCCCGTGCCGGGAAAGTGGCGAAATTGCGCGTCTCGTGGCCCATTGAGGCGGCCCGCAGCCGGGAAATCAGGTGGTTGGCATCATACATCGGCTGGCTCCTTCATCAACGCAGGTATCTGCGCCAGAGCGGGGCGGAAAATCAAGCCATTGATCTTTGCCGCGCAGGGGCGCAGGTTCCCCGCCATGACAAAACCCTTAACATCGCATCGACCGATTCTGGCAATCCTGCTGAAAGTCGCCGCCATCGGTCTGTTCACCATGCTGTCGGCCTTGATCAAGGCGGTATCAGAAGAGGTTCCGACAGGTGAGGCGGTGTTCTTCCGTTCCTTCTTTGCCATCCCGGTGATCGTGGTCTGGCTTGCCCTGCGCGGCGATCTGCGTGATGGGCTGAAGACGAAGAACCCAATGGTACACGTCTGGCGCGGGTTGGTGGGAACCTCTGCGATGGGGATGACGTTTCTGGGCCTTGGCCTCTTGCCCCTCCCCGAGGTGACAGCCATCGGCTATGCCACGCCGATCTTTACGCTGATCCTGGCGGCTGTGTTTCTGGGCGAGACCATTCGCATGGTGCGGATCTCGGCCGTTGCCATCGGCCTTGTCGGGGTGATGATCATGATCTGGCCGCGGCTTGGTTCTGGCGCGGATCTGTCGGACGGGGCCACCCTGGGCGCGCTATTGGTGCTGGGCGCAACCATTGCCCGGGGGTTCGTGCAGATCCACGTGCGCCGCATGGTGATGACCGAACCGACCGCCGCCATCGTCTTCTATTTCTCGCTGACCGCATCCGCGCTGTCGCTGCTGACGCTGCCCTTTGGCTGGGTCATGCCCAGCGGAGAGGTTCTGGCGATGCTGATCGGGGCTGGCCTTGTTGGCGGGATTGCGCAGATCCTCGTGACTTCTTCCTACCGGTTTGCGCCTGCCTCGATGCTGGCGCCCTATGATTATGTCTCGATGATCTTTGCGATCCTGCTTGGCTATTTCTGGTTCGACGAGCTGCCGACCTTTGTCATGCTGGCCGGTGCGACGCTGGTAATCGCGGGCAATGCTCTGGTGATCTGGCGCGAAAGCCGCCTGGGGCTGGAACGCGGCAAGGCGCGCGCGGTCACCGATCCCAAGGGGGGATAAGGGCAAGGCAGCCACGGCAATGTGATTGGCGCGGACTCCCTGCATGGCGCCACTATGCGGGGATTGACGATACCCTCTACGGACCGCCGCCTTGACCGAGACATCCCCCAGTTTCCGCCCGCCGACGATCACGCTGGCGCGCCTGACCGACGTACCGCCCGAGCAGATCCTGGCGCATATGTCCGATCCCCGTGTGGCGACGCATCTACCCTTGATGACCGAAGGCTGGGATGCCGCGATGGTGCGCCAATTCGTTGAGATGAAAGAGGCACGCTGGCAGCAAGACGGGTTGGGCCATTGGGCGTTTCTGGCTGATGGCGCCTATGTCGGATGGGGCGGATTTGAAAAGGAAGGGGAGGAATGGGATCTCGGGCTGGTTCTGCGGCCAGACTGCTTTGGCCTTGGGCCGCGCATATCGCGGCAATTGCTGGAGTTTGCGCGGCATGATGCGCGCATTCCCTATGTCACCTTCCTGTTGCCGCCTTCGCGCAAATCGCTGGGTGCCCTGTCCCGGATGGGCGCACAGTTCCTGGAAGAAATCGACTACGATGGCACCCGCTTCCTGAAATTCCGCCTCGAAACCGCTCAGAGCTAAAGCGCGCTACAGTCCCGTGCCAGGCGGCAGAACAACGACGTTGGCCCGGGACAATGCCCCGGGCCATTGGCTCTGTGGCTACGTTTAGTCCTGACAGGCAGTCAGATCAGATGCTGGCGCCCTTGGGATCCAGGGTGATCTTCCACAGCTCCTGATCGGCGCGGTCCATCAGGCGCACGGTCATCTGCTGGGTGGCGCCGTCGATGTCCACCAGACCGAAGAACTGCAGACCCATCGAGGGCGGCAGGTTGGCCCCCTGCTCCTCGGTCGGGGCCTTCACGAACTTCACTTCGGGGCCAAAGGTGCCGTCCAGCGCGTTCGGACCAAAGGTGCCGGCGTGCAGCGGGCCTGAGACGAACTCCCAGAAAGGTTCGAAGTCCTGGAAGGCGGCCTTGTCCGGGTTATAGTAATGCGCCGCAGTGTAGTGCACATCGGCAGTGAACCAGACGGTGTTGTCGATCTTGGCGGTCTTGATGAAGCGCAGCAGGTCAGCGATTTCGAATTCGCGGCCCTTGGCGCTGCCATCTTCACCGTTCGAGATCGCCTCGACCCGCTCACCGTCGCGTACGACCAGACCGATGGGCATGTCGCAGGCGATGACCTTCCAGGTCGCGGAGGAGTTCACCAGCTCACGCTTGAGCCATGCGATCTGCTCGGCGCCCAGAAGCGTGGTTGCCTCATCCGCAGGGTTTTCCTGCAGACCCAGGCTGTTGCCCGCGCGATAGCTGCGCAGATCGAGGAAGAAGACGTCCAGCATCGGGCCGTAGCCGATCTTGCGGTAGACCCGGCCCGGCTCGGCGGGCGTATAGCTGATCGGGGTCATCTCGTGGAAGGCCTTGGCCGAGCGGGCCGCCAGCACGTGCACGTTCTTCTCGGTGTAACGGTCGTCGCCGCTCAGATCCTTGGCGTCGGACCAGTTGTTGACAACTTCGTGGTCGTCCCACTGGAAGAAGGTCGGGCACAGGGCGTTCATTTCGCGCACGTGCTCGTCCATCATGTTGTATTTCCACTGGCCGCGGAATTCGTCCAGAGTCTCGGCGACTTTGCGCTTTTCGTCGATCAGGGTGGCGTTCTTCCAGATCAGCTTACCGTCCTTTTCGACCTCGTCCTGCATCGGGCCATCGGCATAGATGGTATCGCCCGAATGGATGAAGAAATCGGGGCGGTGCTGGGCCATGGTCGCATAGGTGCGCATGCCTTCGTCATCGATGCCCCAGCCCTGACCGGCGGTGTCGCCCGACCAGGCAAAACGCACATCGCGGCGCGCGGTCGGCGCTGTGCGGAACTGGCCGACAATCGGGTCCGATGTCGCCTGCAGATCGTTCAGATCCGCAGCCACAAAACGGTAGAAGATATCCTGATCCGACGGCAGGCCATCAACCATGCGCTTGACGGCGAAATCGTTGCTGGGGCCTGCGGTCAGCGGCGCCAGCTGGCGCGCATTGGCAAAGCTTTCGGTGGTGGAGACTTCCATCATCACCCGCGCGGGGCGGTCGGTGCGGGTCCAGATCATGCCGGACATGGTGTCCACGTCGCCGGACTGAACGCCGTGCGTAAAGACCGGGCGTGCCGAAGCACGCGAAATCGAGGGCGCCGCCAGCGAGGCAGCAAAAGCGGTACCGCCCGCCAGGAAAGCCCGGCGGCTGGGGCGCATAAAGCGATGAGAAGACATGAGATTCCCCTGTCTGTTACATTGGATAGGTGGCGCCAGACAGACCGCGCCAATGTAAAATCTTTCCGTGCTCAAAATGAAACTTTGACGAACGTTTTGTGACCCCCTGCCCGCGCGGTGAAAGGACGGGCTGGCCAGGTCAGGCGGAGTCCAGCCGCGCACGCAGGGCATTGACCCGGTCGCGCAATTCGATCAGCTCATTCAGATCGCCGCCCATCGCCTCGATGACGCAGGTGGAAATTTCCTGCGCCTCGGCCTGCAGGGCCTGCCCCTTGTCGGTCAGGGACACGATCAGGCTGCGCTCATCCTCGGGATTGCGGCGGCGGGTCAGGTAGCCTGCGCTTTCCATCCGCTTCAGCAGCGGCGTCAGCGTATTGGTTTCCAGATCCAGCCGCTTGCCCAGATCTCTGACCTTCTGTTCGTCCTGCTCCCACAGGGCCACCAGCACCAGATACTGCGGATAGGTCAGGCCCAAGGGCGCCAGCAGGGGACGGTACAGCCGCGTCAGCGCGTGGTTCGCCGAATAGAGCGAGAAGCACAGAAGATCGTCAATTTTCAGGGTCCGGTCCATGTCTTCATGATTTATGTCGCGCACGCTTTAATCGCAAGCGGTTGATTTTCGGCCCGAAGCCTCTATTTATATCGCACACGATATAATCGTACACGATTCAAAAAAAGGAGGCAACATGTCCATCACCCCGATCTACACCGCAGGCGCCACTGCAACCGGCGGCCGCGACGGCAAGGCCAGCATCCACGGCAGCGAGGTTCATTTCGACCTGGATCCGCCCCGCGAAATGGGCGGCGGCGGCAAAGGCAGCAACCCGGAACAGCTTTTCGCCGCCGGATATGCGGCCTGCTATATCGGTGCGATGAAATTCGCCACGACGCAGGACACATCCCTGGCCAAGGTGCCCGACGATGTCTCGGTCGATGCCGCGGTTGGTATCGGTCCGCGCGCCGAAGGCGGCTTTGGCCTCTCGGCGAACCTCAAGGTCTCCATGCCCGGTGTGGACAAAGCCGAGGCCCAGCGCATCGCCGATGCGGGCCACGCCATCTGCCCCTATTCCAACGCCACCCGCGGCAATATCGAAGTCACAACCGAGGTGGTTTGACCCGCCCGCCACCGGGCGCCCACTGCACCGCAGGAGCTGAAACAGAAAAAGCGCGGGCCAATCGGTCCGCGCTTTTGCATCTTAGCAACAGATCTGACGGATCAGCTGCGCACCAGCGCCTCATAGGCCTCGGCGATCTCGCGGGTCAGCGCGCCGACTTCGAACTTATAGGGGCCGATCTCGCCCACCGGGGTGACCTCGGCAGCGGTGCCGGTCAGCCAGCACTGTTCAAAGCCTTCCATTTCCTCAGGCATGATGTGGCGCTCATGCACGGTGATGCCACGGTCCTTCAGCATGCCGATCACGGTCTGACGGGTGAGACCGTTGAGGAAACAATCGGGCAGCGGCGTATGCACTTCGCCATCCTTCACGAAGAAGATATTGGCGCCGGTCGCCTCGGCCACGTAGCCGCGGTAATCCATGAACAGCGCATCCGAGCAGCCCTTGGCCTCGGCCTTGTGCTTGGAGATGGTGCAGATCATGTAGAGGCCGGCCGCCTTGGCGTGTACCGGGATGGTTTCCGGGCTCGGGCGTTTCCACTCTGCGATGTCCAGCTTGGCCCCCTGCATCTTGGCGTCGCCGTAGTAGGCGCCCCAGCCCCAGACGGCGACCGCCATCCGCACCGGGTTCTTGGCCGAGGCCACGCCCATGTCCTCACCGGCGCCGCGCCAGACCAGCGCCCGCACATAGGCATCGGTCAGACCCGAGGCCTTCAGGGTCTCTTCCTTGGCGGCTTCGATCTGATCCACGGTATAGGGCATCGGCATGTCCAGCGCCTCGGCCGAGGCAATCAGGCGCTCGGAGTGTTCGCGGCTCTTGAAGATCTTGCCGTTATAGGCGCGCTCGCCCTCGAAAACGGAAGACGCATAATGCATCGCATGGGTCAGGATATGCACCTTGGCATCCCGCCATTCGACCATCTCCCCGTCCATCCAGATCAATCCGTCACGGTCATCATATCCGGCCATGCCGCACCTCCACTAAATCCATCGATGTTTTCATAAGTTGCGCTCGAAATGACCGGAGCGGACATATTGTTGCGCCAAAGCTGCGATTCGATACATCTTCACCCTTGGAATGTCAATAACGCTGACTTAAACTGCCTGTGAGAGCAGTGGAGGGGACAGCCATGCCGGAAGGGCGTTCAGGACAGGGTTTTGGCGGCGAAAGCCTGTTGTTTCTGACGGACGAACAGCTCCGCCAGGGGATCGAGGCGGTGTTCTTTGCCTACCGGGGTTTTACCGCGGATCCCGACCGGATCCTCGCCGAAATGGCCTATGGCCGGGCGCATCACCGGGCGATCCACTTTATCAACCGGGCGCCGGGCACCACGGTCAACAACCTGCTGACCATTCTGGGCGTCACCAAGCAATCGCTGAACCGGGTACTGCGCACCCTGATCGAAGACGGGCTGGTCGAAAGCAGGGTCGGCACCGCCGACAAGCGGGAACGGCATCTTTACCTCACCGAAAAGGGCGTGGCCCTGGAAACGGCACTGTCCGATGCCCAGCGCGCCCGCATGCGCAGCGCCTATAAAGAAGCCGGCCCCGAGGCGGTACAGGGCTTCAAGAAGGTGCTGGAAGCGATGATGGATGCGGATATGCGCCGGGTCTATGCCAAGCTGCGGGAAACCGGATCATGAGCACCAACGACGCACATCTGATGATCGTGGATGATGATGAGCGCATCCGCAGCCTCTTGAAGAAGTTCCTGATGCGGGCCGGGTTCCTTGTTACCGCCGCGCGCGACGGCGCCCATGCCCGGCGGCTGCTGGCCGGGCTCGATTTCGATCTGATCATCATGGATGTGATGATGCCGGGCGAGGATGGCGTCAGCCTGACCCGCGCCTTGCGCGAAACCATGTCCACGCCGATCCTGCTGCTGACCGCCAAGGGCGAGACCGATGATCGTATCGCCGGGCTTGAGGCCGGGGCCGATGATTACCTCTCCAAACCGTTTGAGCCCAAGGAGCTGCTGCTGCGCGTCAACGCCATCCTGCGGCGGATGCCCGATACCGTGGCCGAGGACAGCATTCCCAAGGTCCTGCACCTCGGCGCCATCCGCTATGACATCGAACGGGGCGAGATGTGGCAGGGGGACGATCTGATCCGCCTCACCGGCACCGAAAGCCAGCTGATGAAGATCTTTTCCGCCCAGCCCGGAGAGCCGATCAGCCGGGCAAAACTGGTCGAGGATCTGGGCCGCGACAGGGGCCAGGCGCAAGAACGCGCCGTGGACGTGCAGATCACCCGCTTGCGCCGCAAGATCGAACCCAACCCGAAACAACCGCAATACCTGCAAACCGTGCGCGGTGCGGGCTATATGCTGGCGCCGGACTGAGCCCCCCGGCCCCGCCCCAGACCGGTATCGCTGCCGCCTTTCCACGGCGCGTTTATGCCGCTCTCACACCTCGACTTTGACGTGCAGATATGATCTGAACGCCCTGCCCGTCTCCGCCCGGGCGCATGTGGAAGAACTGACAGAGGCAGCCAGATGACCGAGACCCAGACCCCCGTCGAAGAGATGAGCTTTGAACAGGCCATGCACGAGCTGGAACGCGTGGTGGATCAGCTGGAACGCGGCGATGTGGCGCTGGATGCCTCGATCGCGCTGTACGAACGCGGCGCGGCGCTGAAGAAACGCTGCGAGGACGAGCTGAAGCGCGCCGAAGAAAAGGTCGCCGCGATCACGCTGGATGCCAACGGCGCCCCGACCGGCACCCAGCCGCTGGATGCGGGCTGAGGGCATGACCACGGAGATGCAGGCGGACACGCGCGCCTTTCAGGCGGCGCTGCTGGATGCCCAGACCCGGATCACCGCCCATATGGACATGCGGCTGAGCGGCACCGACCGGCTGCACGATGCCATGCGCTATGCCATGGTCGGCGGCAAGATGCTGCGCGGATTTCTGGTGCTGGAAAGCGCCCGCTTGCATGGTGTCGATGCAACCGCCGCGCTGGATGCGGCGCTGGCCATCGAATGCGTGCACGCCTATTCGCTGGTACACGACGATCTGCCCTGCATGGACGATGACGACCTGCGCCGGGGTCAGCCGACCCTGCACCGCAAATGGGACGAGGCCACGGCGACGCTCGCCGGGGATGCCTTGCAGACATTCGCCTTTGAACTGTTAGCTGCCGATCACATCGGCCCGCAGGCGCTGGTGCTGATCCGGGCGCTGGCGCAATCCGCAGGCAAGGATGGCATGGTTTCGGGGCAGATGATGGACATCGCCGCGGAAACCGCAGGCACGCCGCTGACACTTGACGAAATCACCCGGCTGCAAGCCCGCAAGACCGGTTGCCTGATCGAATGGTCCGCCACCGCCGGTGCGGTTCTGGCCGGCGCGGATACCGGGCCTTTGCAGGCCTACGCCTCGGCGCTAGGGCTTGCTTTTCAGATCGCTGACGACATCTTGGATGTTGAAGGCGATGCCAGCAAGGTCGGCAAGGCCCTGCGCAAGGACGAAACTGCTGGCAAGGCCACCTTTGTCTCCCTGCTGGGGCTGGAACCGGCAAAAGCCCGCGCAGAAGAGCTGTGCGGCACCGCCTGTGCCGCGCTTTCTCCCTATGGGGAAAAGGCTGCAATCTTGAAGGACGCCGCCCGCTTCGTTATTGCGCGCGATAGCTAACCTGCGCACCATTTGCTGCGCCACTCCCGAGGAGGAGCCATGTCTGAGAGGCCCCATACCCCGCTACTGGATCAGATCGCCCGCCCGGCGGATCTGAAAGGCCTCAGCGACCGCCAGCTGACGCAGATCGCGGACGAGCTGCGCCAGGAGACCGTTTCGGCCGTTTCCGAAACCGGCGGCCACCTGGGCGCAGGCCTTGGCGTGGTGGAGCTGACAGTGGCGCTGCACGCGGTGTTCGACACGCCGCGCGACAAGGTGATCTGGGATGTCTCCCACCAGTGCTATCCGCACAAGATCCTGACAGGCCGCCGCGACCGCATCCGCACCCTGCGCAAGAAAGACGGGCTGTCCGGTTTCACCAAACGCGTCGAATCTCCCTACGACCCCTTTGGCGCCGCCCATAGCTCCACCTCGATCAGCGCGGCGCTGGGGTTCGCTGTCGCCCGCGATCTGGGGGGCAACGTGCCCGAAGGACTGGGTGATGCCATCGCGGTGATCGGCGATGGCGCCATGTCAGCTGGCATGGCCTTCGAGGCGATGAACAACGCCGGGCATCTGGGCAAGCGGCTGATTGTGATCCTCAACGACAATGAAATGTCGATTGCCCCACCGGTGGGCGCGCTGTCGTCCTACCTGTCGCGCCTTTACGCCGAAGAACCCTTTCAGGAGCTGAAGGCCGTGGCCAAGGGCGCTGCCTCCTTGCTGCCGGAACCCTTCCGCGAAGGTGCCAAACGCGCCAAGGACATGCTGAAGGGCATGGCCGTCGGCGGCACCCTGTTTGAATCCTTAGGCTTTTCCTACCTCGGACCCATCGATGGGCACGACATGGACCAGCTTTTGCCGGTGCTGCGCACGGTCAAGGCGCGCGCCTCGGGACCGATCCTGATCCACGTGCTGACGAAAAAGGGCAAGGGATACGCCCCCGCCGAGCGTGCCGATGACAAAGGCCACGCCACGGCGACCTTTGACGTCATCACCGGCAAGCAGAACAAGCCGCCGTCGAACGCGCCGTCCTATACCTCGGTCTTTGGCGACGAGCTGGTGAAGCTGGCCGCGAAGGACGACAAGATCTGCGCTGTCACCGCTGCCATGCCCGATGGCACCGGCCTGGGGCTGATGGCCGAACGCTACCCCTCGCGCACCTTTGACGTCGGCATTGCAGAACAGCATGGCGTCACCTTTGCCGCCGCACTGGCTGCCGGGGGCATGAAGCCCTTCTGCGCGATGTATTCTACCTTCCTGCAACGCGGCTATGATCAGGTGGTGCACGATGTGGCGATCCAGCGCCTGCCGGTCCGTTTCGCCATCGACCGCGCTGGTCTGGTCGGCGCTGATGGCGCCACCCACGCGGGCAGTTTCGACATCGCCTATATGGCCAACCTGCCCGGCATGGTGGTGATGGCCGCCGCCGACGAGGCCGAACTGAAACACATGGTCGCCACCGCCGCCGCCCACGATGACGGCCCCATCGCCTTCCGCTATCCCCGCGGAGAGGGCGAAGGTGTCGATATGCCCGAAGAGGCCGAAGTTCTGGAGATCGGTAAGGGCCGGATGATCCAGACCGGCGCCCGCGTTGCGATCCTGTCTTTCGGTACCCGTCTGGGTGAGGTGAAAAAGGCGGCCGAGTCCCTGTCTGCCAAGGGGATCACGCCCACTATCGCGGATGCGCGGTTCGCCAAACCCTTGGACCGCGAGATGATCCTGCAGCTGGCCGAAGGTCACGAGGCGCTGATCACCATCGAGGAAGGCGCATTGGGCGGTTTCGGCAGCCACGTTGCGCAGCTCCTCGCCGAGGAAGGCGTTTTCGATACCGGCCTGAAGTTCCGTTCGATGGTGTTGCCCGATACTTTCATCGATCAGGCCAGCCCGGCGGATATGTACGACGTGGCCGCCATGAACGCCCCGCAGATCGAAGCCAAGGTGCTGGAGGTCCTGGGTATCGCGACGATTGGGGAAAAGCGGGCTTAACACGCCGTCAATAAGCCTGTGACTGCCTGGGGAGGCCCGGCCGATTGGTCGCACTACAAGGCTGGCGGATCCGCCGGGGGCGTGTAGCTTTCCAGATCCTCAGCCATTTTCACCGCGCGCAGGCCCGTGCGGTAATCGGGATAGGCCAGCCTCACGCCCAGTTCTTCCTTGATGCGGGTATTCCGAACGCGCTTGTTCTCACCGTAGAAACTGCGCGCCATCGGGGTCATTCCGGCCTCGTCAAAGGGCACCTCGGCAGGCACCGGCAGGCCCAGCAGCTCGGCGCCGTAACCAAGCACATCCTGCGGCGGAGCGGGTTCATCATCGCAGACATTGTAGATCGCACCCGGGTTGGGCTGGTCGATCGAGGCCTCCAGCACCGTCGCGATATCCTCCACGTGGATGCGGGAAAACACCTGTCCCGGCTTCACGATACGCCGCGCCTTGCCCGCCATCAGTTTGGCAAAGGGACCGCGGCCGGGACCGTAGATGCCCGCGAGACGAAAGATGTGCAGCGGTAGATCCGGTATCGCCTGCCATGCAGCCTCGGCCTGCGCGCGCCAGTTGCCGCGACGGCTGGAAGGGGCAACGGGTGTGTCCTCATCCACCCAGGCGCCGCCCTGATCGCCATAGACGGCGGTGGTGGAAAGATAACCGACCCAGTCGAACTGTCCGGACGCCGCGCGCGCCGCCAGTTCCTCCCGCAGCGCCTCCATCACCGGATCGCCATCCGCATTCGGACCAACCGAGGAGAGCACATGGGTGACGCCCTCCAGCGGGACGTTCGCGCCGGGCCATTGCAGCAGCTCCACGCCCTCATCCGGCTGCGCCTCACCCAGATCCCGCGTGGTGCCGATCACCCGCCAGCCCCGCGCCAGCATTCGCCGCGCCAGTGCCCGGGCCGAGTAGCCATATCCGATACAGAGAAGTGTTTTTGTCATGCCCCAATAGATGCGTCGCAGAGAGCCGCCCGGCAAGGGCGGAAATATCCGCGATGACGCAAACGGGATGGACCGGGGCGAAAACGGCGCTAAACCGGGGGCAGCGAACGGAAAAGGATCAGGCGATGGCGCTGCTACTCGGTGTGGATACGGGCGGGACCTATACGGATGCGGTGCTGATCCGCGACGAGGAAGAGGTGATTGCATCGGCCAAATCTCTGACCACCCGCCACGATCTAGCCATTGGCGTCGGTGGGGCGGTACGGGCGGTGTTGGCGCAATCCGGCGTTGCGGCGCAGGATGTCTCGATGGCAGCACTGTCGACGACACTCGCCACCAATGCGCTGGTTGAAGGGCAAGGTGGGCGGGTGGCGCTGATCTATATCGGCTTTGCCCCCGAAGATCTGGAACGTCACGGGTTGCGCGACGCGCTGAAAGGCGATCCGGCGCTGGTGTTGGTGGGCGGTCATACTCATGCGGGCAGCGAGGCTGCGCCGTTTGATAAAGACGCGTTAATGGCCTTTTTAGAGACTGAATCAGCAGGGGTGAGCGGCTATGCCGTTGCTGGTGTCTTTGCCACCCGCAACCCCGCGCATGAGCTGGAGGCTGCTCGGATCATCACCGAAGCAACCGGCGCGCCAGTCACCTGCTCGCATCAGCTCTCAGCGAAACTCAACGGGCCGAAACGGGCGCTGACAGCGGTGCTGAACGCGCGGCTGATCGGGATGATCGACCGGCTGATCGGGCGGGCGCAACACACATTGGCGGACCTCGGGATCACGGCGCCGATGTTGGTCGTGCGCGGCGATGGCGCCCTGATGTCGGCAGAACAGGCGCGGGAACGCCCCATCGAAACCATCCTCAGCGGCCCGGCAGCCTCGATCGTTGGCGCCCGCTGGATGACCGGGGTCGACACCGCGCTGGTCAGCGATATCGGCGGCACCACCACCGACGTGGCGCTGATCCGGGGCGGAAAACCGGCCATAGATCCGGCCGGGGCGCGGGTCGGAGATTACCGAACCATGGTAGAGGCCGTCGCCATGCGCACCACCGGTCTGGGCGGCGACAGCCAGGTCCATATCCAAAGCGAAGGGTTGAACGGCGGGGTGACCCTGGGTCCGCGCCGGGTGGTCCCGGTCTCTCTGATCGCCCATCAGGCGCCGGAGGTGGTGCATGCGGCGCTGGACCGGCAGGTCAACGCAACGGTTGTCGGGGAACACGACGGCAGATTTGTCCGGGCGATCCCGGGTCAGCCGACAAGCGGCCTTGGCGAGCGGGAGGCGGCCCTGCTGGAGCGGATCGGCACCGACGTGCATCCCCTTGGCGCCGTGCTGCGCACCCGGATGGAGCAAGGCGCCCTGAACCGGTTGGTGGATCGCGGGTTGGTGCAGTTGGCCGGCGCCACCCCGTCGGATGCCTCCCATGTACTGGGCCGCCTGAACGATTGGGACAGCGCAGCCGCGGAAAAGGCGCTGACCATCTTTGCCCGCCGCCGCATCGGCAGCGGCGACCCACTGGCCCCCGATGCCGAAACCCTGGCCCGTATGATCATCGACCAGCTGACAGAACAGACATCATTGGCCTTGTTAGAGACTGCTTTTGCCGAAGAAGGTGACACATTCGGACTGCCCGCAGATCAGCTGGCCCGCCATATCCTGCTGCGCAGGGGATTGGAAAATCACCGGGGCATGCTGTCGCTCAGCGCGGCGCTGAACGTGGATGTGGTGGGGCTTGGGGCCTCGGCCCCCAGTTACTACCCGGCGGTGGAGGAGCGCCTGCATTGCAGGATGATCCTGCCCGAACACGCCGGGGTCGCCAATGCAATCGGCGCCGTCGTCGGCCGCGTCACCCTGCGTCGCAGCGGCACCGTGACGTCCCCTGCCGAGGGGAAATTCCGGGTACATCTGGAGAATGGGCCGCAGGATTTCAGCGCCTCTGAGGACGCGCTGGCCTTGCTTGAAACCCATCTGAGCCAAGAGGCAGAGAAAGAGGCCCGCGCGGCAGGGGCCGAGGATATCCATGTGCATGTGGAACGGGACATCCGCACCGCCCAGGTCGAGGCGCGCGAGGTCTTCGTCGAAGCCTTCATCACCGCCGAGGCCAGCGGCCGCCCGCGCGTGGCACTGGGCTGATACCCAGAAATAAAGAACCCGCCCTTGCGGCAGCAAGGACGGGTTTAGCACCTTATATTCCGATGATATCAGGCTCTATTCCGCAGCATCGGCCCGTTTCGGCAGCACCCAGTCGGGGCGCGGGAAATGGCAGGTATAGCCATTCGGCAGACGCTCCAGATAGTCCTGATGCTCGGGTTCTGCCTCCCAGAAATCACCGACGGGCTCCAGTTCGGTCACCACCTTGCCGGGCCAGATGCCCGAGGCATTCACATCGGCAATGGTATCTTCGGCCACGGCCTTTTGCGCGTCATCCACATAGTAGATGGCTGAGCGGTAGCTCATCCCGATGTCATTGCCCTGCCGGTTCACCGTGGTCGGATCGTGGATCTGAAAGAAGAATTCCAGCAGCTCACGGTAAGAGGTCTTTTCCGGATCAAACAAGATCTCGATCCCTTCGGCGTGGGTTCCGTGATCGCGGTAGGTGGCGTTGGGGACATCGCCGCCGGTATAGCCGACGCGGGTCTTGATCACCCCGGGGCGTTTGCGGATCAGGTCCTGCATGCCCCAGAAACAACCGCCGGCCAGGACGGCACGTTCAGGATTGCTCATCTGTTATCCTCCACTTGGTCGATATAGTCGCCATAGCCTTCGGCCTCCATCTCGTCGAGAGGAACGAAGCGCAGTGACGCCGAGTTGATGCAATAGCGCAAGCCACCCCGGTCCAGCGGGCCATCCGGGAACACGTGGCCCAGATGGCTGTCACCATGAGCTGAGCGGACCTCGGTACGGATCATGCCCAGCGAGCGGTCTTCTAGTTCGGCCACATGCGCCGGTTCGATGGGTTTGGTGAAACTGGGCCAGCCGCAGCCGGATTCATATTTGTCGGACGATGCGAACAGCGGCTCCCCCGAGACGATATCCACATAGATGCCGGGCGCCTTGTTATGCAGCAGCTTGCCCGTGCCGGGGCGTTCGGTGCCGGATTTCTGCGTGACGTAGTACTCTTCGTCTGACAGGGCGGCAATGGCATCTGGATCTTTGGTGTATCGCGTCATGTCGGGTCTCCGGCAAATCGTGGTGAATCAGTACATGGGCTGATGCAGCGGAAATGCAAAGCGATTATTGCCCATCTCGCGCTCTTGTGCGGCAGTTACGTCTCCGGAATGATCCAAACCGGTGCCCGATCCGTAGCCCTGATAACAACGGTGGAGAGTAAAATGGTTCGAATGTGGGTATTGGCGGCGCTGTTAATGGTGGGGCAGATGGTGCAGGCGGCACCAGTCGGGGGCGTCTTTGCCTCCATCGATGGCGGTAAAATCGACATATCATCCTTCCGGGGGCAGCCGGTTCTGGTGGTGAACACCGCCTCGCGCTGCGGCTTCACCAAGCAATACGACGGGCTGCAAACGCTCTATGACCGATACGAGGACCGCGGCCTAGTGGTGCTGGCCGTGCCGTCAAATGATTTCAAACAGGAATTGTCCAGCGCCGAAGAGGTCAAGGAATTCTGCGCCCTGAACTATGATCTGACCCTGCCGATGACCGACATCACCCCGGTGCGGGGCGATGGGGCGCATCCGTTCTTCCGGGCGGTGCGGGCGGAAACCGGGTTTGAGCCGGGCTGGAACTTCAACAAGATCCTGATCGCCGCCGATGGCACGGTTGCGGGCACCTGGGGTTCCATCACGCGGCCTCTGTCGGGGCAGATCACCGGCGCCGTCGAAGCCAACCTGCGGCGATAACAGAAATCTATTCTGCGGGTTTCGCTGCGACTTTGGCCGCTCTGCCCGGCTGACGGGACAATTGCACCGCCAGAATGCCGCCGGTGACAATCACCACTCCAACAATATCCAGCGGCCCCAGTTTTTCACCCAAAAGAAGGCTGGCGATCGCCACCCCGAAGACCGGGTTCAGAAAGTGGAAGGTGGCGGCACGCACCGCGCCAATGCGGTTCAGCAGCAGCACCCAGATAAAGGTCGCGGCAAGCCCCGGCACCAGCGTAGTGTAGGCAAAGGCCAGTGCCAGCGGCAGGGTCGGATTTACAAAGATATCCTCGAACAGCGGCGCCGCGATAAACAGGCAGGCCGATCCGATCAGCATCTGCAACCCGACCACCATCATGAAATTGCCGCCCGATGTGGCCCCGCGCAGGGCCAGGGTTGCCAGGGTCAGGGCCAGAACGCCGACACCGCAAAGCGCCATGCCGAACAGATCGACCCCGGCGCTGATCCGGGTGCCCATGATCAGGGCAACGCCGACAACACCGGCCAGAAGGCCGACAATGCCCAGGGGTTTCAGACGTTCCCGGAACACCAACCAGGAGGCCAGTGCTACCAGCAGCGGCATAGTCGAGGCGATGATCGCCGCCAGCGACGCTTCGATCGTCTGCATGGCGACAAAGTTCAGCCCCAGATACAGCGCATTCTGACAAATCCCGAAAATGATGGTCGCGCGCCACTGACCGCGTGTCAGCCGCCAGGTCTGTCCCATTGCCAGCGCGATTGAGATCCCGATCAGGCCCGAGATGAGGAACCGCACCGCCAGGGAAAATAGGGGCGAAGCATCCACGACGATGATCCGCGCCGAGGTGAAAGCCGAGGACCACATCAGGGCAAAGGTCAGCCCCATGGCGATTGCACGAATATCCAAAGCTGATCCTCCCCTGAATTGCCCGGACAGTCCCGCAAATGGCGCCGGGGCGCAAGGCCCGCTCACATCAGAGTGAGACATCCCGGTTCCTTGCGCCCAAAAAGAAAGGGCCGCCCGAGGGCGACCCAAATTCCTGTCAGATCCAAAGGATCCGGTCCGAGACTTATGCGTCTTCGTTGACGCTGTCTTTCAGAGCCTTGGCGATGGTCATTTTTACAACCTTGTCGGCTTCTTTCATGAACTTTTCGCCAGTGGCAGGGTTGCGCACTTCGCGCTCGGGGCGCTCGCGGCAATAGATCTTTCCGACACCGGGCAGGGTCACGGCGCCGCCGTTGGAAACTTCACGCGTGATCAGCGCGCAGACGGCGTCCAGAGCGGCACCAGCTGCTTTCTTATCGCTGCCCATTTCCTCAGCCAGCGCTGCGACAAGCTGGGTTTTGGTCATCGGTTTGGACATTCTTAGCTCTCCTTAAAACTGCCCGAACTGTGGGGCCTCATTGCGTGACATTATCGTTATGTTGTGCGGTAACACAACGCGTAGCGATAGCAAAGATCGTGAAAACAAGCGAATTTCCGCAGAAATTTGGGGAAAACTAGCCTCAGAGGAAGGCCGTTTCATCAAAAGAGCGCAGTTTTCGGCTGTGAAGCCGCTCCAATGGCATGCCGCGCAGCTGCTCCATTGCCCGAATTCCGATCTGCAAATGGCGCGCAACCTGGGTCTGATAGAAGTCCGACGCCATGCCGGGCAGCTTCAGCTCGCCATGCAGCGGCTTATCCGAGACACAGAGCAATGTGCCATAGGGAACCCGGAAGCGATAGCCATTTGCGGCGATCGTCGCGCTTTCCATATCCAGCGCGATGGCGCGCGACTGGCTGAGCCGCTGCACCGGGCCGGACTGGTCGCGCAGTTCCCAGTTGCGATTGTCGATGGTGGCGACGGTGCCGGTGCGCATGATCCGCTTCAGATCGTACCCTTCGAACTCGGTCACCTCGGCCACGGCCTGTTCCAGTGCGATCTGGATTTCCGCCAGCGCCGGGATCGGGGTCCAGACAGGCAGGTCATCATCCAGCACGTGATCCTCGCGCAGGTACGCATGGGCCAGCACAAAATCGCCCAGCGCCTGGGTGTTCCTAAGACCGGCACAATGGCCCACCATCAGCCAGGCATGCGGCCGCAGCACCGCGATATGATCGGTGGCGGTTTTGGCATTGGACGGGCCAACGCCGATATTGACCAGCGTGATGCCGCTGCCATCCGCCCGTTTCAGATGGTAGGTCGGCATCTGCGGCAGTTTGGCGATGGCTGGAATGTCGGCATCTGCATCGGTGATCTCATGATCGCCGGTGCTGACAAAACTGCTATAGCCCGAGGCCGGATCGGCCAGCTGCGCGCGCGCATAGGCTTCGAACTCGGCCACGTAGAACTGGTAGTTGGTGAACAACACGTGGTTCTGGAAATGGGACGGATCGGTTGCCGTGTAATGGGCCAGCCGCGCCAGCGAATAATCGACACGCTGCGCAGTGAACAGCGACAGGGGGCCGCTGCCATTGGTGGGCTGATGAGTGCCATTGACGATGTCATCATTCGTCGTGGACAGATCCGGCACGTCAAACACATCGCGCAGGGTAAACCCGGCGGCGCCGTCCTGTGGCACCGTCAGATCCTGCCGCGAGGCCACGGCGAAATGCACCGGGATCGGCGTTTCCGAAGCACCGATGACCACCGGCTGTCCGTGGTTCTTGATCAGCAGGCCGATCTGCTGGATCAGGTAATTGCGGAACAGGTCCGGGCGCGTCACCGTGGTGGCATAGGTTCCCGGCATCGACACATGGCCAAAGCTGAGCCGCGAATCCACCTGCGCAAAGGAAGAGGTGGTAAAGCGGATTTCAGGATAGAAGGCGCGGATACGCTGATCCTGCGGCGCATTTCCAGACATCACCGCCATGAAAGCGTTGCAGAGGAACTCCGTGGACTGCCGGTAAAGCAGCTCCAGCCGCTCCACAGCCTCGGCGGCGTCGGTGAATGTCTCGGGGGCTGGGTGTTTAGGCAAGCGGATGGTGGTCATGAAATCGGCTCTAACACGGGGATTTTCTTGAATGTGCGCACATCCACCAGCCCCAGATCTGAAATCCGCAGCTCAGGAATTACCACCAGCGCCAATAGCGAATGCTGCATATAGGCGTTGTTCAGCTTGCAGCCACAGGCCTCCATCGCCTCGACCATCTTCTGCGCCTTGTCGGCAACCTCGGTCGCGGGGCTGCTGGACATCAGGCCCGCGATGGGCAATTCGACCAGCGCTAGCTCCTCTCCGTCGCGGAACAGGGTGATACCGCCGCCAACCTCGGCCAGGCGATTGGCGGCCAGCGCCATCTGCTCCCGGTCGGTGCCAACCACGATCATGTGGTGGCTGTCATGCGCCACGGTCGAAGCCATCGCCATGGACCCCTGATAGCCAAAGCCCGAGACGAAGGCATTGGTGACGCCGCCCGTGGCCTGATGGCGTTCGACCAGCGCGATCTGGCAGACCTCGCCGGTGCCTTCGACCAACCCGTCGACCACCGGCAATTCCGCCTTCAGCGCCTTGGTCGGGGCCTGGTTCTCCACCACGCCAATCACATTGGCGGTAACCGAGTTCGCTCCCTCCGGCGCCTTCAGTTCAAAATCACCCGCCGACAGCGTGTGGCCAAGATGCACCGTGCCGGTGGCGCTCTCTGGCCAGTCATAGTGCGGGCATTCAACAGCAATAGAGCCGTTTTCTGCCACGATCTGCCCGCGCGCGATCACCAGTTCGATGGGCAATTCGCGCAGGTCCGAGGTCAGGATCACATCCGCGCGCCGCCCAGGGGTAATTGAGCCAAGCTCGCGCTCCAGCCCAAAGTGCGTCGCCGTGTTGATGGTGGCCATCTGCAGCGCGATTACCGGATCGCAGCCGCAGGCGATGGCGTGGCGCACCACCCGGTTCATATGGCCATCGTGCACCAGCGTGCCGGAATGGCAATCATCGGTGCAGAGAATGAAGTTGCGCGGGTCGAGGCCCTTTTCCGTCACAGCGGTGATCTGGCTTTCGACGTCATACCAGGCAGACCCCAGCCGCATCATTGACCGCATGCCCTGACGGACCCGGGCGATGGCGTCCGCTTCGCAGGTGCCTTCATGATCGTCTGCAGGGCCACCTGCCACATAGGCCGCGAAATCCGGTCCCAGATCGGGAGAGGCGTAATGCCCGCCGACTGTTTTACCTGCCCGTTGGGTGGCGGCGATTTCCGCCAGCATCTTGGGATCGGCGTTGGCGACGCCGGGGAAGTTCATCATCTCACCCAGACCGATGATGCCGGGCCATGTCATCGCCTCGGCCACGTCTTCGGCGGTGATCTCATATCCAGTGGTTTCCAGCCCCGGCGCCGAAGGCGCGCAGCTGGGCATCTGGGTGAAGATATTGACCGGCTGCATCAGCGCCTCGTCATGCATCATACGCACGCCATCAAGGCCCAGAACATTGGCGATCTCATGCGGGTCGGTGAACATCGAGGTGGTGCCATGCGGGATCACCGCGCGGGCAAATTCCGCCGGAGTCAGCATGCCGGATTCGATATGCATATGGGCATCGCACAGGCCGGGAATCATATAGCGGCCGTTGGCCTCGATCACCTCTGTCTCTGGTCCGGTGCAATAAGAGGCGTCCGGCCCGACATAAGCAATGCGCCCCGCGACGATGGCGATGTCGTGCCCGTCCAGCACTTCACGGGTGTGGACATTCACCCACCTGCCCTGACGGATCACCGTATCTGCGGGCGCGCGGCCTGCGGCAACTTCGATCAGTTTCGGGGCGGAATCGGGCCAGCTGGGAAATGCGGTCTGTGTCATGCGCCAATTGTTCTGATTGCGCTCACAAGTGCAAGGGCCGAAGGCATCCTGTCATCAAAGGATCACCTTCTGCACAAAGCGAAAAATCCCCCTTGCCACTTCCCTGTCGGCGGAGGAGGCTGGAACAAGATGATCAATAAGGCCCGAAACAGGCTCTAACTTGGATATATGGAGAGGTTCCCATGACCGTCACGGATCTGCGCCCCGATGCCGACCGGCAGAATATCGAACACTGGCAGGAGCGGGTGGACCTTGCGGCGACCTTCCGCTGGACCGAGCGGCTCAATATGCACGAAGGCGTGGCGAACCATTTCAGCCTCGCAGTGAACCCCGAAGGCACGCGGTTCCTGATGAACGCCAACCAGATGCATTTCGCCCGCATCACCGCCTCGAACCTGTTGCTGCTGGATGCGGATGATCCGGCCACGATGAACCGGCCCGATGCCCCCGATCCCACCGCCTGGGGGCTGCATGGCTCGATCCACCGCCTGTGCCCGCACGCGCGCTGCGTGATGCATGTGCATTCGATCTTTGCCACGGTTCTGGCCTCTCTCGCCGACAGCAACCTGCCTGCCATCGACCAGAACACCGCGACCTTCTACGACCGTTACGTGATCGACGATGGCTATGGCGGTCTTGCCTTCGAGGATGAAGGCGCCCGCTGCGCCGCCATGCTCACCGATCCCAAGAAGAAGGTGATGATCATGGGCAACCATGGGGTTCTGGTGATCGGCGACACGCCCGGCGATACCTTCAACCGGCTCTACTATTTCGAACGCGCGGCCGAGACCTATATCCGCGCCCTGCAGACCGGCCAGCCGCTGCGCTATCTGTCGGACGAAGTCGCCGAAAAGACCGCCGCCGAGCTGGACGCCTATCCCGGGCAGGCCGAAGCACACCTGCGCGAGATCAAGGCAGTACTGGACAGCGAGGGGTCAACTTACGCAAGCTGAGGCGGGGCCTGTCCCCGCATGAGTTGTTGATGAGGGCTGCCCGATGCATGCGATTGCCGATACCACCCGTCTGACGGCAGAGGGCGTGATCACCGCCGATCAGGCCCGCATCATCGAATCCCGCGCCCGCGAAGCGATGATAACCCTCGGGGTCAACGTGATCCTGTGCCTCGGGATCCTCGCGGCGACGGGCGGCTTCATCTTCTGGCTGGCCGATCCGCTGCCCGTGGCGATTGCGGGTCTGCTGATGACCCTCACCGGGCTGGCGATCCTGGCCCGGGGGGGCGAGATGTTCCACATGTTCGGCAACGCTGCCACGCTGATCGGCGCAGGCATGCTCATCGGTGGCGCCACGCTGGAACTGATGGACAATTACGAAGAGATCGCCGGCTGGGTCCTGTGGCCGGTGGGTGGTTTGCTGCTGGCAGCTCTTTCCCTGCGGTACTGGCGCGGCGGGCTGTCGTCGCATTTCGTACTGGGGGCGCTGATCCTGATGGCGCTGGCCGTCCATATCATCGGGATCGAAGCGCTGAGCAGACAACACGATATCGGTTCTCCGCTGCGCAACTTTGAAATGCTGTATTATGCGGCGCTGCTGGCGGGGATCGGCGCGCTGATCGACGTGCGGCTGGTCACCGCTTTTGCTCTGGCGCCTTTTGCTCAGGCGCTGGAAACGGGCAGCGCCTATTTCCACGCCGCCTACGTGTTCTATTCCCCGGAACCCACCCTATCGATTCTGCAGATGTCTGCGCTGATCGCCCTGTGCCTGTGGCTCGCCCGCAGCCAGCCGGAACGCATTGCGCGGCATCTGCGCATTCTTGTCATGCTGGCCTTTGTGGTGGCCAACCTCTGTGCGCTGGTCGGTTCGCTCTGGGGGGATTTCGTGGGCGAAACCATCTGGGGGCCGGGACGCTATTACGGCAGCGTTCATCAGGACTGGGACAGCTTCAATGCCGCGCGCACCGCGTTCCGGGACACTGCGCTGGAGCTGTCGGCCAATCTCTATTCCATCCTCTGGGCACTGGCGCTGGCGGGCATGGTG
Organism: Pseudophaeobacter sp. 1A16562; assembly: GCF_041008785.1. NCBI lineage: Bacteria > Pseudomonadati > Pseudomonadota > Alphaproteobacteria > Rhodobacterales > Roseobacteraceae > Pseudophaeobacter > Pseudophaeobacter sp. 1A16562. The sequence continues at coordinate 259,206 of NZ_JAXGFT010000005.1, forward strand.
GTCTGGGCGGCGATGCGCAACGAACGCGGTCTGTTCAATGCGTCGCTGACCTTTGGCGGTATCCACGCCTATACCCAACTGTTCGAAAGCTTTGCCGATGAACCGCTGGCCTATGTGATCGGCGGGCTGGCAGCGGTTCCGCTGGCCTGGGGGATCTGGCGGCTAAACCTGTGGATCACTGCCCGGCAAGCGGCCCCGTGACCCCTACCCCCGGCGCATCTGGCGCGGGGTACTGCCGAACTCCTGCCGGAAGGCACGTGTCATGGCGCTGGGATCCTCATAGCCGCAGCGCAGGGAAATCTCGGCCACGCTGAGCGTGGTTTCCAGCACCAGTTTGCGCGCCTGTATCAGCCGCAGCCTGCGATAGACCGCTTGCGGCGGCGCGCCCAGTTCCGCCTTCATCCGCACCTCCAGATCCTTTTGACTGCGGCCCACCCGGCGGGCGACCTCTCCGATGGGCAACGGCATCTCCAGATTCGCCTGCATCAAGTCGATGGCCCGCACCAACGACCGGCTGCGGGCCAGTGGGATAACCTGACCGCCAGTGGCCTCCGGGCTCATGAACAGCGCCGCAAGCTCCAGCCGCAGCGCTTGGCCGTGGCGTTCCGCGATCAGATCCAGCATCAGCTCGAAGGCAGCCAGCGCGCCAGAACAGGTGACCCGATCCCCGTCCCGCACATAACGCAGCCGCTGCGCATCGACCGAGGGGAAGGCCTCGGTGAAACCCTGCAACTCTTCCCAATGGATGGTGGCCCGGTGCTCGTCCAATAGCCCCGCAGAGGCCAGCAGCCAGGCCCCGGCATCAAACCCCGCCATCACCGTGTAGCGCCGCGCCGCCGCCCGCAGCCCGCGCAACGCCTTATCGGTGGCCAATGGCCGGTAATGATAGCTGGGCATGGCGATCAGCATGTCGCCGCCGTATTCAGCGAGCCGCCCGTGCGCGTTGACCTCCATCCCCGCCGAAGACACCGCCGTGCCGCCCTCCAGCGTCAGAAACCGCCAATCGTAGATCTGCCGCCCGGCCAGCGTATTGGCCGCGCGCATTGGCTCGACCGTATTGGCCAAACAGTGACCCGAGAAATCATCAAACAGCAGCACATCCACCTGCTGCGGTGCGGCGCGATCTTTCACCCAACTTTGCATGATTTTCTCCATTTACGCATGAAACGTACCTATATCCCGCGTAGTCTCCCGGACAAGCGAACAAGAAGGATTCCGCAGATGCAGTTTGGGATGACCGAAGAACAGTCGATGATCGTCGACACCACCCGCGCCTTTGTCGAAAAAGAGCTGTACCCCCATGAGCTTGAGGTGGAGCGCAGCGGTCATCTGCCGATGGAGCTGATCAAGGAGCTGCAGGCCAAGGCGATGGAAGCCGGTCTTTATGCTGCCAACATGCCCGAAGAGGTGGGCGGCGCCGGGCTCGATACGCTCAGCTGGCTGATGTACGAAAAGGAACTGGGTCGCGCCAACTACGCGCTGCACTGGACCTGCGTTGCGCGCCCGTCGAACATCCTGCTGGCCGGTACCGACGAGCAGAAGGAAAAGTACCTCTACCCCTGCATGAAGGGTGAAAAATGGGATTGCCTGGCAATGACAGAGCCGGGCGCCGGGTCCGATCTGCGCGGCATGACCGCCACGGCGCGGGCGGACGGGGATGATTACATCCTCAACGGCACCAAGCATTTCATCAGCCACGCCGATATTGCCGATTTCGCCATCGTCTTCATGGCCACGGGCGAAGAGGATACTCCGCGCGGGCCGAAAAAGAAGATCACCGCCTTTTTCGTCGACAAGGGCACGCCGGGCTTCAGCGTGCGCGACGGCTACCGCAATGTCAGCCACCGCGGCTATACCAACGCGGTGCTGGAATTCGACGATTGCCGCCTGCCGAAATCCGCCATTCTGGGTGAGGTGGACAAGGGGTTCGAGGTTGCAAACACTTGGCTAGGCGCAACGCGACTGCAGGTTGCGGCCACCTGTCTGGGCCGCGCTGAACGCGCCTTGCAGCATGCGGTGGAATACTCCGCCGAGCGCAAGCAATTCGGCCAGCAGATCGGGAAATTTCAGGGCGTGTCCTTCAAACTGGCGGATATGGCAACCGAGCTGAAGGCAGCAAACCTTCTGACCTGGGAAGCAGGCTGGAAATTCGATCAGGGCAGCGTCACCGAAAGCGACATGTCCATGGCGAAACTGAAGGCGACTGAAATGCTGGCCATGGTCGCGGATGAGGCGATCCAGATTCACGGCGGCATGGGCCTGATGGACGAGCTGCCGCTTGAGCGTATCTGGCGCGATGCCCGGGTTGAACGGATCTGGGAAGGCACCAGCGAAATCCAGCGCCACATCATCAGCCGGGAGTTGCTGCGTCCTCTGGGCGGGTAACCCCCGGTGGTGAAGACCATATTTCCCTGCTACCGGCCGTTTTTCACTCATTGGATGAGCACCGGATTTGGGTCAGATTTCGCGACCTGTTTACGGTACGCCTCTGTCGCAGACCTGATACCGTCGGGTTCCTGTGCAACCAAAGTGCAGCGATCTCCCGGGAAAAAAGGCAGTTCAAAAACGACAACCCCCCGGACCCAAAAGGAACCGGGGGGCGTTCTGAAATCGCGGTCTAAAGCATCCCTACTCAATCCGCACAACCATAAAGGGATCATTTCGTTAATGAAACGTTATCAGCGCGGCTATAATTCCGCCCTTGGCCCAAATTTTTTCAGTTTGCATGGAGTTTCAGCATGACTCCGCGCCTGTCACGACTGTTGCGGCCCGAAACAATCGCCGTCATTGGCGGCGGCGACTGGTGTCGGCTGGTGGTTGAGCAATGCCGGTCGATGGGATTCGCTGGCCGGATCTGGCCGGTTCACCCCAAGGCCGAAGAGATCGCAGGTCTGCCCGCCTATGCCTCCGTTGCGGATTTGCCCGCTGCACCGGACGCCAGTTTCATCGGTGTGAACCGCTTTTCCACTGTGGATATCGTCGCCGACCTTGCCGCCCGGAATGCCGGCGGCGCGGTCTGTTTCGCCTCCGGGTTCCTCGAGGCTCAGGCCGAGGATGCCGAAGGCGCCGACCTGCAGGCCCGGCTGCTGGAGGCCGCGGCCGAGATGCCGATCCTTGGCCCGAACTGCTATGGGTTCATCAACTATCTGGATGGCGCGCTTTTGTGGCCGGACCAGCATGGCGGGCAACCGGTTGATAGCGGCGTGGCCATCGTTACCCAAAGTTCGAACATCGCCATCAACCTCACCATGCAGCAGCGCGGTCTGCCCCTTGCATATGTGGTGACAGCGGGCAATCAGGCGCAATCCGGCATCGCCGACATTGGCGCCGCCCTGCTGGAAGACGACCGGGTGACGGCCCTTGGTCTGCATATCGAAGGCTTTGGCGATCTGCGGGCCTTCGAGGCCCTCGCCCAACGTGCCCGGGAGCTGGGCAAACCCATTGTTGCCCTCAAGGTTGGAAAATCAGCCGAGGCCCAGGCAGCGACCGTCTCCCATACCGCATCGGTCGCCGGGGGGGATGCAGGGGCTACGGCGCTGCTCGCCCGCCTTGGCATTGCGCGGCTCGATGATCTCTCTTCTTTCCTTGAGACGCTGAAACTGCTGCACGTCACCGGGCCTCTCGCCTCAAACCGGATCGCCTCGATCAGCTGTTCTGGCGGCGAGGCCAGTCTGGCGGCGGATACAGCCCATGACCTTGATGTGGTCTTTCCGCCGCTGAACGAGCGCCAGACGACCAACCTGCGCGCGGCGCTGGGGCCGATGGTGGCCCTGGCCAACCCCCTGGATTACCACACCTATATCTGGCGCGACGTCGATGCGATGACCCGCGCCTTTTCCGCGATGATGGACCCATCGCTGGCGATGACCCTGCTGATCGTCGATTTCCCGCGCCCCGATCGCTGCTCGGCCGCGGACTGGGACTGCGCGATTGAGGCCGCGATTGGCGCCCGCCAGCAGACTGGCGCCAATGTCGGGATGGTAGCCTCACTGTCCGAACTCTTGCCCGAGGAGGTCGCGGCGCAGCTGATGGCGGCAGGCGTGGTGCCCTTCTGCGGATTACGCGAAGCGATCATCGCCTGCGAAGCCGCCGCAGGATCCCCCCTGCCCGCTGCCGAGCCGCTGTTGCTGCCCACGCCGACGGTGAATCCCGATCTGATCCCCGAGGCCGAAGCCAAGCGGCGCCTTGCGGACTACGGCCTGCGCATCCCGAAATCCCATCGCGCAAAAACACCGGGCGCAGCGCGCGCCAGCGCAGCCGACATTGGTTACCCGGTAGCGCTGAAAGGTGAAGGCGTTGCCCACAAGACCGAGGCGGGCGCCGTGGTTCTGAATCTGATGTCCGGCGGCGCCGTAAGCGCGGCCGCCGAGCAGATGCCCGCCTCCTCCTTCCTGGTCGAAGAGATGATCACGGATGCGGTGGCCGAACTGCTGATCGGCGTGGTGAAGGATCCAGCACATGGCTTTGTCCTGACCCTGGCCGCTGGTGGCACCCTGACCGAATTGATGCAGGACAGCGTCTCACTTCTGCTGCCCGCCAGCGACACGGCCATCGAGGCTGCGCTCAGCTCCCTGCGGATCGCTCAGGTGCTCGACGGCTACCGGGGCAGACCCGCCGCAGACCACGCGGCCATCCTGCGCGCCGTTCGCGCGGTCGGCTCTTATGTGCTGGACCACGCCGAAGGACTGGAAGAGATTGAGATCAACCCGCTGATTTGTACCGCCGATGATGCCATCGCGGCGGATGCGCTGATGCGCAGAAAGGACTGGATGAGATGACCGACACAGAAACTGCACAAAGCCCCGTCAAAACCCGCCGCGAAGGCGCCATCCTTGAGGTGACGCTGGACCGGCCCAAGGCCAATGCCATCGACCTGAAGACCAGCGTTGTCATGGGCGAGGTGTTCCGCGAATTCCGCGATGATCCCGAATTGCGCGTCGCCATCGTGACAGGTGGCGGTGACAAGTTCTTCTGCCCCGGCTGGGACCTGAAGGCTGCCGCGGATGGTGATGCCGTCGATGGCAATTACGGCGTTGGCGGCTTCGGCGGCCTGCAGGAAATGCGCGAGATGAACAAACCGGTGATCGCAGCGGTAAACGGCATCGCCTGTGGCGGCGGGCTGGAACTGGCGCTGTCGGCAGACATGATCCTTGCTGCCGATCACGCCACCTTTGCCCTGCCGGAAATCCGTTCGGGCACGGTGGCCGATGCGGCCTCGATCAAACTGCCCAAACGCATCCCCTATCACATCGCCATGGAGCTTTTGCTCACCGGACGCTGGTTCGACGCGGAAGAGGCGAACCGCTGGGGGCTGGTGAATGAAATCGTCGCCGCCGATCAGCTGATGGACCGCGCCTGGGAGCTGGCTCGGCTGCTCGCCTCGGGGCCGCCGCTGGTCTATGCGGCGATCAAGGAAATCGTGCGCGATGCCGAAGATTCCAAGTTCCAGGATGCGATGAACCGGATCACCCAGCGGCAATTGCGCTCGGTCGATGTACTCTATGACAGCGAGGATCAGATGGAAGGTGCCCGCGCCTTTGCCGAGAAACGCGATCCGGTCTGGAAGGGCCGCTAGAGCTTTTCGGGCTGAGCCTGAAACAATGGATCAACTGAGGCATGTCACCTAATCGCCCGCCATGCGGCGGGCGGACGCGTGCCTGCCGCTGGCGCGACAGGCGGGAAAAGCTTCAACTCCCTTTGATGCGCTGCACCGCCCAGCGCGCGGCATCGGCGACCACGGGATCCGCATCCTCGGTCAGCCGCGCCGCCACCGGGCCAAGGGCGGGATCGCCAGAATTGCCGATGGCATATAGAACATTGCGCACAAACCGATCCCGCCCGATCCGCTTGATCGGCGAGCCCGAGAACATCGCCCGGAACGCCGTATCGTCCAGCGCCGCCAGATCGGCCAGACGTGGCGCGCTTAGCCCTTCGCGGGCGGCATAACGCATGTCGCTGGCTGCAACCGCGAATTTGTTCCACGGGCAGGCGGCCAGACAATCGTCACAGCCATAGATCCGGTTGCCCATCTTGCCGCGCAGCTCTTCGTCAATCGGGCCTTTGTACTCGATCGTCAGATAGGAAATGCAGCGCCGTGCATCCAGTTGATAGGGCGCGGGAAAGGCATCTGTCGGACAGGCCGCAAGGCAGGACCGGCAAGACCCGCAATGATCCCGCTCTGGCGCATCGACCGGCAGCTCCAGCGTGGAGAAAACAGAGCCTATGAAGGCCCAGTTGCCCCAGTCCCGGCTGACCAGGTTGGTATGTTTGCCCTGCCAGCCCAGCCCCGCCGCCTGCCCCAGCGGCTTTTCCGGCACCGGCGCAGTATCGACAAAAACCTTCACCTCGGCAGGATCGCCCACCTTCTCCGCCTCGGCAATCAGCCAGCGTGCCAGACGTTTCAGGCGTTTCTTGACCAGATCATGGTAATCCTTGCCGCGCGCATAGACCGAGACCGCACCCCGGTCAGGCTGGCCCACAACCGCCATTGGGTCTTCGTCGGGGGTATAGCTTTCGGCGAGCATGATCACCGATTTCGCCTCGGGCCACAGCTGCGCCGGATCACCGCGCCAATGGCTACGCTCCGCCATCCACCCCATCTGCCCGTGATACCCTGCCTCAAGAAAGGCCTGCAGCCGCGCTGGCACCTCGGGCACATCCCCCGGGCGGCAGATCCGGCAGGCGACGAACCCTTCGTCCAGCGCCTGGCGGATCAGCTTTTCCTTCAGGGCAGCGCTCATGCCAACACCGGCAGGCGCAGATCAAAAATCGAGGTCGGCATAATGCGGCGGCGGCCGGAAGCCGGGGATCTGATCAGCCAGGATCGACCGGAATGCCGGGCGCGACTTGATCTTGGCATACCAATCCTTCACGGCGGCAGAGCGGTTCCAATCCACATCGGAGATATAATCGAGCGATGACAGATGCGCAGCGGCAGCAAAATCCGCCAGCGTCATGCTGTCCCCCGCCAGCCAGCGCCGGTGATCCAGCAGCCAGGCCATGTAATCCAGGTGATACTTGATCGCCCGCGCACCGGCCTTGACGTTGCGGCTGTCAGGATAGCCTTCGCCAGTGACCTTCTTGTTGACCCGCTCATAGAGCAGTTTCGAGGTCACCTCGTGGTGGAACTTGTCATCGAACCAACTGACCAGACGGCGCACCTCATAACGGCCATCGGGATCAGAGGGCATCAGCGACGGTTCGGGGCGGCTTTCCTCAAGATATTCGCAGATCGCCGCGCTTTCCGACATCATCTTGCCATCAAGACGCACCACCGGAACCTTGGCCGCCGGGTTGCGGCGCAGGAAATCGGGATCTTTCTCCCAATAGCGTTCTTCGACCAGTTCGACCTCGATCTTCTTTTCCGCCAGCGACAAGCGGACCTTGCGACAAAACGGTGAGAGCGGGACATGATACAGGCGTGCCATTGGCGGGTGGAGTCTCCTGAAGCGTGCGGGATAGAACCAGCAATGCCCGCTTGTGGCAAAAGTTTCAATCCTCGAAACAGGCTGATCGTCCATCTGCGCGGATGGTGGCCGCCCCATCCCGGATCTGCGCCGCCCGTTGACGGACGAATTTTGACGGCCGCGACGCCGATCTGCCCTTGGGATCCGGCAGCACCGCCGCGATCAGCGCCGCCTGACGCGCGGACAAAGCATCCGGGCCGACGCCGAAATACTGCCGCGCCGCCGCTTCGACGCCAAAGACGCCTTCGTCCATTTCCGCGACGTTCAGATAGACCTCCAGAATGCGCCGCTTGCTCCAGATCGCCTCGACCAGCGGAGTCATCAGTGTTTCCAGCGCCTTGCGGATCCAACTGCGCCCCTGCCAGAGGAATACGTTCTTCACCACCTGTTGGGAAATCGTCGACCCGCCACGCTGACCGCCCTCGGCCAGGGCCGCGCGGATCGCGGTGACATCAATACCCCAATGCTGGCAATATCGCGCGTCTTCCGCCGCCACGACGGAGCGCGCCATGACCGGTGCGATATGGTCAAACGGGACCCATTCCCGATCCACCTCACCCAGCCTGCGCTGTTCGCTCCAGATCGTATGGGTGATCGGCGGGTTCACCACCGAATAGAGTGCCACCAACGCCACAGCCAGCAGGGCAGCCGCAAAAAAGGCTCTAAGAACCCATTTGCGCACCCACCTCAGGGGCCAGGTCATCCGGTGCAGCAACGACGCACTGCGCGGGCCCGGCTTTTTCTTCGCTGCCTTCGCCATACCCCCTCTATACGGCAGAGCCACCCGTGGCTGCCACCGTGAAATCCGCCTGCTGCTCCGGAGCCCTCATCGCTTGCCCAAAACGGGCACGGGACAAAGGGACGGCTCAGGCAGAATTGCGGAGGCTCCGCGCCGCAGGCGGGGAAACCGTCATTCTGCTTGAACCGTCCCTGTCCCGGGACAGGCAGGGCATCAGGCGATGCGGGCACCGGGGCTTGCTGCTCGGGTGACTCGGAGAGACTCCCCAAAAAGAAAAAGCCCCGCAGGCGGGTCGCCTGCGGGACAATTTGATAGCACTGTTTTCGTCCGGCTTATTCGGCGGGAACGGCAGCCTGCTCTTCCGAGATCGGATGCGTCAGCTTGTTCAGCATCTCCTTGGGGCAGACCTGCAGGAAATTACCCTTCTCGATGTCCCAGTGCTGCAGAATCTCGGCGGCCTTGCGGCTTCCGGTTTCCTCAAGATGACGCTCGATCAGGCCTTTCAGCTGCGCTTCCCAATGCGCGACGGTGACCGGGCACGTAACCAGCGATTCCATGTTCATCATGGTCTCGGCCTTACCCTCGGGGTCATAGAGGTATGCCATACCCCCGGTCATGCCCGCACCAAAGTTGGCGCCGATGGAGCCTAGGATGACCGCAACACCGCCGGTCATATATTCACAACCGTTGGAGCCGCAGCCCTCGATCACCACCTTGGCGCCCGAGTTGCGGACCCCGAAACGCTCGCCCGCGCGGCCCGCTGCGAACAGGTAACCGTCCGTAGCGCCATAAAGCACGGTGTTGCCAACGATGGTGTTGTCGCTTGCCACCAGCGGCGAGGCCATCGGCGGACGCACGACGATCATGCCACCCGACAGGCCCTTGCCGACATAGTCGTTGGCATCACCGGACACTTCCAGTTTCAGACCCGGCGCCGCAAAGGCCCCCAGGGACTGACCGGCCGAGCCTTGCAGCTTCACCGTAAGGTGGTTGGGCTGGAAGGAATTGCGCATGCCGAAGTTGCGCACGATGTGGCTCGACGTGCGGGTACCTACGGTGCGGTGGGTGTTCTGCACCGCATAGGACAGCTGCATCTTTTCGCCATCCTGCAGGAACCGCGCCGCATCGCGCACGATTTCCGCATCCAGCGTATCCGGCACCGCGTTGCGGTCCTTGTCGCGGTTGTAGACGATGCTGGCAGAGCCATCGACGGTGATCAGCAGCGGGTTGAGGTCGAGATCATCGAGATGCGCCGACCCGCGGGAGACCTGCGCCAGCAGATCCGCACGGCCAACCACTTCATCCAGGCTGCGCGCACCGATGGAAGCGAGGATTTCCCGCACTTCCTGCGCGTAGAAGGTGATCAGGTTCACCACCTTGTCGGCGTTGCCGGTGAACTTGTCACGCAGGCTTTCGTCCTGGGTGCAGACGCCCACCGGGCAGGTGTTCGACTGGCACTGACGCACCATGATGCAGCCCATGGCGATCAGCGCGGCGGTACCGATGCCGTATTCCTCGGCGCCCATCATCGCGGCCATGACGATGTCGCGTCCGGTGCGCAGACCACCATCGGTGCGCAGAGTCACGCGGCCCCGCAGGTTGTTCATCGCCAGCACCTGATGCGCTTCGGTCAGACCCATTTCCCAGGGCAGACCCGCGAATTTGATCGAGGTCGCGGGCGAAGCACCGGTGCCGCCATTGGCGCCCGAGATCAGGATGATGTCGGCCTTCGCCTTGGCAACGCCAGCAGCAATGGTGCCAACACCAGAGGAAGCCACCAGTTTCACCGTCACCTTGCAGCGCGGGTTGATCTGTTTCAGGTCATAGATCAGCTGCGCCAGATCCTCGATCGAGTAGATATCGTGGTGCGGCGGCGGCGAAATCAGCGTCACGCCCTTGGTCGAATGGCGCAGACGGGCGATCAGGTCTGTGACCTTCATCCCCGGCAGCTGACCACCTTCACCCGGCTTGGCGCCCTGAGCGACCTTGATCTCCAGCTCTTCACACTGGTTCAGGTATTCGGCGGTGACACCGAAACGGCCCGAGGCCACCTGCTTGATCTTGGCCGAGGGGTTGTCGCCATTGGGTTCGGGCACAAAGTGTGCCGGATCCTCGCCCCCCTCACCGGAGTCCGATTTGGCGCCGATGCGGTTCATCGCGACGTTCAGCGTTTTGTGTGCCTCGGGCGACAGCGCCCCCAGCGACATGCCCGGCGTCACGAAACGCTTGCGGATCGCGGTGATGCTTTCCACTTCCTCCAGCGGCACCGGTTTGCCCAGCGGTTTGATGTCCAGAAGGTCGCGCAGATGGATCGGCGGATTGCTCTTCATCTTGGCCGAATACTGCTTCCACATCTCGTAGGACGCCTTGTTGCAGGCCATCTGCAGCATATGCATCGAGCTGGCTTCCCAGGCGTGGGTCTCACCCGATTTACGCGCCTTGTAAAAGCCGCCAATCGGCAGGACGTTCTGCTGCTCTGCCCACGCGGTGCCGTGGATTTCCTCAGCCTTGACCTGGATACCCGACACACCGATGCCGGAAATCCGGCTGGTCATGCCCGGGAAGTATTCGGCGCACATGGCACGGGACAGGCCGACGGCCTCGAAGTTGAGCCCCCCGCGGTAAGAGGAGATCACCGAGATGCCCATCTTGGCCATGATCTTCAAAAGGCCCTGATCGATGGCTTCGCGGTAGCGGCTGACGTTTTCGGTCAGGCTGCCGTCCAAGAGGCCGCGTTCGATACGGTCTGCCAGCGAATCCTCGGCCAGGTATGCGTTCACCACGGTGGCGCCACAACCAATCAGCACCGCAAAGTAATGCGGGTCGATACACTCGGCCGAACGCACGTTCAGCGAACAGAAGGTCCGCAGCCCCTTGCGGGTCAGATGCGAATGCACGGCGGAGGTCGCCAGGATCATCGGCATTGCAACCTTGTCCGCATTCGAATGCTGATCGGTCAGAACGATATGGCCAGAGCCGGAGCGCACTGCCTCTTCAGCCTCGGCGCGAATGCGCTGGAGCGCCGCATTCAGCGAGCCTTTGCCTGCCACGAAGGTACAGTCGATCTCGACCAGCGGCGCGTTGAGGCTCTCCATCAGCTTGTCCCACTGGGCGTTGCCGACAAAGGGGCTTTCCAGAACGAAGATCTCGGTCTGGCTGCTGTCCTCATCCAGAACGTTCTTGAGGTTCCCGAACCGCGTTTTCAGCGACATAACCCGGTATTCACGCAGGGAGTCGATCGGCGGGTTGGTCACCTGGCTGAAGTTCTGACGGAAGAAATGCGACAGCGGGCGGTATTTCTTGGAGAGAACCGCCGACGGGGTGTCGTCGCCCATCGAAGCGAGGGTTTCCTTGCCGTCCTCAGCCATCGGCGCCAGGATCTGCTCCAGCTCTTCGATGGTGTAACCAGCCGCAATCTGGCGACGGCGCAGTTCTTCGCCCTGGAACAGCGGCTTTTCCGTTACCGTGGCAAGGGATTCGTCCAGATCGTTGATCTTTTCAACCCACTCGCCGAACGGCAGAGCGGCGGCCAGCTTGTCCTTGATCTCGGTGTCGTGGAACAGCTTGCCCTTTTTCATGTCCACGGCCAGCATCTGACCGGGGCCAAGCGCGCCCTTTTCCACCACGTTGGCTTCGTCGATCGGAACCATGCCCGCTTCGGACCCCGCGATCACCAGACCATCGCCAGTGACGACATAGCGCATCGGGCGCAGGCCATTACGGTCCAGACCGGCGCAGACCCAGCGACCATCTGTCATTGCCAGCGCGGCCGGGCCATCCCAGGGCTCCATCACGGAGTTGCAGTAGGAATACATGTCGCGCCAGGCTTCGGGCAATTCCACCGCCTGTTTCGACCAGCTTTCCGGCACCAGCATGGTTTTCGCCATCGGAGCCGAGCGGCCCGCGCGCACCAGAACCTCAAACACCGAATCAAGCGCCGCCGAGTCGGAAGAGCCGCCCGCGATGATCGGTTTGATGTCCTCGGCGTAATCGCCAAAGGTGGAGGAGGCCATGCGGATCTCATGGCTCTTCATCCAGTTGACGTTGCCCTTCAGCGTGTTGATCTCACCATTGTGGGCCAACATGCGGAACGGCTGTGCCAGCCACCACTGCGGGAAAGTGTTGGTGGAATAGCGCTGGTGATAGATCGCAAAGGCAGATTCAAAGCGTTCGTCCATCAGGTCGGGATAGAAAACCGCAACCTGTTCGGCGAGCATCATGCCCTTGTAGATGATCGACCGGCAGGACAACGAAGCAATATAAAGCCCACCGATCCCGGCAGCGGCGGCTGCTTTCTCAATCCGGCGGCGGATCACGTAAAGCTCCCGCTCAAAGGTGTCTTCGTCCACGCCCTTGGAGTTGGAGATCAGGATCTGCTCGATCTCGGGGCGGGTGGCGTTGGCCTTTTCACCCAGGCAGGTCACATCGACGGGCACGTGGCGCCAGCCATAGATGTAATAGCCCATGCGCAGAACTTCGGTTTCCACGATGGTCCGGCAGGTTTCCTGAGCCCCGAAATCGGTACGCGGCAGGAAGACCTGACCAACCGCGATCAGCTGATCGGTGTGCGGCTCGTGGCCGGTGCGCTTGATCTGGTCATAGAAGAAGGGAACCGGGATCTGCACGTGGATGCCCGCACCATCGCCGGTCTTGCCATCGGCATCGACCGCACCGCGGTGCCAGATCGCCTTCAGCGCGTTGATACCGGCTTCGACCACCTTGCGGCTGGCGCTGCCATCCTGCGAGACGACCAGACCCACACCGCAGGAAGAATGCTCTTCTTCCTCGGAATAGAGACCGTTTTCTGCCATCCACTTGCGCTTGGCTTCTTCGGCGCGGACCCATTCTGCATCATATTTCGTCATGTCATTTTCCTTTGCCTGGCGGGGGCGCCTCGCCTGTTTCAGGGGCGCGCATCCGCGTGGGACCGAAGTCTTTGTTTATTCAGCTGCGACGGCTGCCTTTGCGTTGAACCGCTCCAGGATCGCCTCGGCGCAGTCACGGCCGTCCTTGATGGCCCAGACCACCAGGCTCGCCCCGCGCACGATGTCGCCCACGGCATAGACCCCGGGCAGATCGGTTGCGCCGGATTTGAACTCGGCCTTGACGGTGCCCCAGCGGGTGACCGGCAATTCGGGCTGGCCCCAGAGGGTCGGCAGATCTTCCGGCTCAAAGCCCAGCGCCTTGATCACCAGGTCGGCCTCTTCGACATAGTCGGCACCTTCGATCACCTCGGGGGCCTGACGGCCGGTGGCATCGGGGGCACCCAGGCGCATTTTCTGCACCATCACGCCGGTCACCTTGCCGTCCGCATCGGCAAATCCCTTGGGCGCCGACAGCCATTCGAAGACGACGCCTTCTTCCTCGGCGTTCTGCACTTCGCGCTGCGAACCGGGCATGTTGGCACGGTCGCGGCGGTAGAGACATTTCACCGATGTCGCGCCTTCGCGGATCGAGGTCCGCACGCAGTCCATCGCGGTATCACCGCCGCCGATCACGACGACCTTCTTGCCTTCGGCATTCAGCTCACCGCTATCGAATTCGGCAACCGTGTCGCCAAAGCTGCGCTTGTTGGAGACGGTCAGGAAGTCGATCGCCTTGACGATGCCCGCCGCGCCGCTGCCCGGCATGGCCAGATCGCGGGATTTATAGACGCCGGTGGCAATGATCACCGCGTCATGCTTGGCCCGGAGATCTGCAAAAGAGATGTCCTCGCCCACGTTGCAGTTCATCACGAATGTAACGCCGCTGTCTTCGAGCAGTTTGTTGCGGCGCATCACCACGTCTTTTTCCAGCTTGAAGCCGGGAATGCCGTAGGTCAGCAGCCCGCCGGCCCGGTCATAGCGGTCATAGATGGTGACCTGCACACCCGCGCGGCGCAGCATGTCCGCAGCTGCCAGACCGCCGGGGCCGGCACCGATGATGCCAACGCTTTCGCTACGCTCATGAAGCGGTGCAAAGGGTTTGACCCAGCCATTTTCCCAGGCGGTGTCGGTGATGTATTTCTCCACCGCGCCGATGGTGACCGTGCCATGGCCAGATTGCTCGATGACACAGTTGCCTTCGCACAGGCGGTCCTGCGGGCAAATGCGGCCGCAGATTTCCGGGAATGTATTGGTCGCCTGGCTGGTGGCATAGGCTTCTTCCAGACGGCCGGTCGCGGTCAGACGCAGCCAGTCGGGGATGTTGTTGTGCAGCGGACAATGGGACTGGCAATAGGGCACGCCACACTGACTGCAGCGGCTGGCCTGCTCTTCTGCCTTCGCCTGGGCGAACTCCGCATAGATTTCGTCGAAATCTTCCTTGCGCGCTTCCGCGGTCCGCTTCTCGGGCATGTCGCGTTCGATCTGCACGAATTTGAGCATTGGTTGCTTGGCCACGGGGGGACTCCATTTTTAGCTTGCTCCGGTCGTCATAGATCGAAGCGCGGCGGATTAAAAGTCAACTGTACTGACCTATTTTGTCAGTTCTCGCTTTCTGATACCCGCTGGAGCAAAAAAGTACAGTGATTTTAGATCCGAATCGGACCTAAGTGCTGCGCTTCCCATCCGGGCGCAAATTAACTAAAGAAAATTGACCGCTTAGGACCCCTCCGGTCCGATACAGGAGCGCCCGGCCATGCCTCTCTTTCAACTCGTCCTGGTCGCCCTCATTCAGGGCATCACCGAATTCCTGCCGATTTCCTCCTCCGGGCACCTGATTCTGCTGCCTGCGCTGACCGGGCTGGACGATCAGGGGCAGGTGATCGACGTGGCCGTTCACGTCGGCACACTGGCGGCCGTGGTGATCTATTTCTGGAAAGATGTGCGCACCGGCCTGATGGGGTTGCCGCGTCTGGCCTGCGGACATGTAGACACCGAAGGTGCCCGACTGGCGCTGGGGCTGATCGTCGCAACAATCCCCACGGTCCTGTTCGGCGCCGCCCTGCATTTCACCGGCTTCAGCGACGCCCTGCGCTCAACTGCGGTCATCGGCTGGACCATGCTGATCTTTGGCATTGTCCTATATGTCGCCGATCAGAAGGGCGCGAGCCTGAAATCCGCACAAGACTGGGGCCTGCGTGATGCGCTGATCATGGGGTTGTGGCAGATGATCGCGCTGATCCCCGGCACCTCGCGGTCCGGCATCACCATCACCGGTGCCCGGCAGTTGGGCTATACCCGCACCGAGGGCGCACGGATTGCCATGCTGATGTCGATCCCCACCATTATCGCCTCGGGCGTTCTGCTGGGGGCTGAAGTCGCGGTTGAGGCAAATACCGCCCTGATGCGCGACGCCGCCATCGCCGCCGTGCTGGCGCTGGTCTCGGCCCTTGCAGCCCTTAGCCTGATGATGAGGTTGCTGAGATCGGTCAGCTTCACCCCCTATGTGATCTACCGGGTGGTTCTGGGCGTTGTGCTGCTGATCGTCGCCTATAGCTGAGATCCCTCTGCGCCGATCAGACAAAGAAAAAGCGCGGCACCAGATGGACCGCGCTTCATGATCTTATATGGACCTGCCGCCAATGCGATCAGGCGTCGCCCTTCAGGTTGCGGGCCGAAGCGGTCATCACGTCGTATTGCCCGGAGGGACGGAATTTCCACAGGTAATCCGGCAGGATCGGCCCCATCAGTTCCGGCTCGATCCCCAGATCGGCGAACCCTTTGGCGCCCTCGGACACCACATTGTCGCGGCGCAGGTTCTTAAGCTGGTCGCGGGTCAGCACCTTGTTCTCGATCAGCTGGAAGCTGGCGGCCTGAAGCACGTCAAACCCGAAAGCCACGATACCGGCAACAAAACGCGGCAGCGACAGCACCAGACGACGGCGATGGATAACCGACAGCATCTCCTGCATCAGCGCGGCAAAGCTCTTCACTTCCGGCCCGCCCAGCTCGTAGATACCCGGCCCGGCCTGGCCCAGCACACCGGCAACGGCGGCGCGCGCCACATCATCCACATAAACCGGCTGGAACAGGGTCTTGCCGCAGGCAATTGGCAGCACGGGCGACAGCCGTGTCATCGAGGCGAAGCGGTTGAAGAACTGATCTTCGGTGCCAAAGATGATCGAGGGACGCAGGATCACTGCAGCCGGGAAAGCCTCCTGAACGGCGGCTTCGCCTGCGGCCTTGCTGCGGGCATAGTCGCTATCGCTTTCGGTATCAGCGCCAAGGGCAGAGATATGTACCAGCTGCTGGACACCCTGTTCGGCAGCGATCCGGGCGATGCGGCCCGCGCCTTCGGCCTGGACAGCATCAAAGGTATTCTTGCCCAGCTCGTTCAGAACGCCGACGCAGTTCACAACCGCATCCGCGCCCTGCATCACCGCCGCGACAGAGGCATCGTCGCGGATATTGCAGAAGACAGGCTCAACCTGACCAGGGACACCGTAGGGTTTTACATGCATCGCCTCGTTCGGGCGGCGCACGGCGACCCGGACCCGCCAGCCTTCCTTGGCCATCCGGCGCGCAATGTATCGACCGACAAAACCAGATCCGCCATAGATCGTGACCAGTTTGGACATCTTTTGGCTCCTGCAGTTAGCTCTTGACCCGATCTACCGGGCCAGCGGGTTTCAAACAAGGCGCAAAATCGTGTCCGGACCCACAGTTTCATGATAAATCACTGGCTTTACCGCCGCCACCGGCCCCGGCCTTCACGGGGTCCTGGCCGCGGGGCCCGGAATCCGGCTGGAAATTGCCACCCGATGCAAAAATCCGTTTGACGCTCCTGCCGCCGGTGCGTATACGCCGCTGCACGACACCTGCCCAGGTGGCGGAATTGGTAGACGCGCTAGCTTCAGGTGCTAGTGTCCGTATGGACGTGGAGGTTCGAGTCCTCTCCTGGGCACCATAATCCTTTGTCGGAACCCCCTACAGTTTCAGATGTTCAAAGACGCCCCACAGGGCGCCCTTGAGTGATGTCTTGTTCTTAGCTCAGACTGATATTCAGCCCTGCTTCCGGCTTTAGAAATCCTGCCACTTGTCGATGGCGGCGTTGCCATCCGTGGCAGCGGCAGGTGTCGCGTCGCTGAAGTCCCAGTCCGCATCCCCATGGGCCGTTGGCATGCTTGGCGCTGCTTCAGGGGTGTTGGGCATTGCCGTGATATTACCACCGGCTGCGATTTTGAAATGAGCAACCAGCTCGGCCAGCTTGGTGGCGTCACTGTTCAGCATGTGCCCTGCTGCGGTGGCCTCTTCGACCATGGCGGCGTTCTGCTGAGTCACCTGATCCAGCTGCACCACGCCGGTGTTGATCTCACCAAGGCCCGTGGATTGCTCCACAGCGCCTTCGGCGATATCGGTGACCAGACCAGAGATATGGTTCACCCGCTCGACAATGTTCTGCAAGGCCTCGCCGGCCTTGCCAACCAGATCCACACCACGTTCCACCTGTCTTGAGCTATCGCCGATCAGCGTCTTGATTTCCATCGCCGCATCGGAGGACCGCTGTGCCAAAGCCCGCACTTCGGAGGCAACCACGGCAAAGCCTCGGCCTGCTTCGCCTGCACGGGCGGCCTCGACCCCCGCGTTCAGGGCCAGAAGGTTGGTCTGGAAAGCGATGTCGTCGATGACACTGATGATCTGGGCGATATGGGTCGAGGATTGCTCGATCTCGGTCATTGCCGAGACTGCACTTTGCACCACGACACCACTGTTCTCGGCCTCTTTCTTGGCCTCATTCATGATGTTTTCAACGCTGCGGGCGCCGTCGGCAGCGGATTTGACCGACGCCGTCAGCTCGTCCAGCGCTGCGGCGGTTTCTTCGAGCGTTGCGGCCTGGCTCTCGGTGCGGTGTGACAGATCATCCGAAGACTGGCTGATCTCGGCCGCGCCGCTGCGGATGCTGGAGGCGGATTCCACCACTTTCGTCACCGTGCCGTTCAGATTTTCGACGGTCCGGTTGAAATCCAGACGCAGCTGTTCGTAATCCTCGGGGAACCGGTCGGAGATGCGGGTTGTCAGATCACCGCTTGAGAGTTCCGACAGCCGCGCGCCGAGGCTGGCAACGACCTTGGCCTGATTTTCGCTGTGTGCCTTTTGAGTCTGCTCCATCTCACGCTGGCGGACCAGGGCTGCATGGAAGACGCCCAGACTGCGGGCCATGTCGCCGATTTCGCCTTTGTCTGGCAGGCCTGTCATCTCGATGTTCAGATTGCCCTCAGACAGGGAAATCATCCGGTTGCTGATCCGGTTCAGGAGACCACACAGCCATTTCCCCAGACCCAGCGCCATGGCGCCGGCCAGAACCATCGCCACGATGGCCGCGCCGATACCGGTGTTGCGGATCGTATTGGTGATCGCCGTGATCGCATCCAAGGGGACAAGCGCATTGCCCACGGCAACCAGATTTCCGGAGAAATCGCGGATTTCAAACGGGCTGCCCGCATAGGCATGGCCGCCAAGGTCATAATCCGACGTCTCTGCCGCCTCGCCTTTCACAAAACCTGCAATGGCAGCCGCATCCAGAAGGGCGGGACCGTCGTAACTTCCGGTCAGTCGGCGGATCTCTTCGCCAGTGCTGGAGAACGAACTGATATCGCTGTCTGGCAAAAGGTAGATTTCAAGCGCGGAATCGCCTCCTTCGGTCAGGCTTTGAACTAGGGCGCTGTCGAATTTGAGGCCGATTTCCACGCTGCCCACGTGGCTGCCATCATGGCTGATCGGGGCGATACCGCGGATACCGATGCCCGCGCGTCCCCGTTCAAGGCCTGAAACAGGCGCCTGCGTCTTGTTCGCGGCAACAACGGAATGGCGGAACCCGGATAGGTCATCGCCAAACTTCTCGGGCTTGTGCACCCGGAACAGAGACAGCGCCTCTGGAGTGTGAAACTGGAACTGAGCGATCCCGGCAGTCGTTGCCAGTCCTTTGAAGTTTTGGGCGAAAATCCGGTCAAGCGTGTCTCGGTCCTGCTCTGCCACGGCGCGCTGCACGTCCGACATGGCAGCCACGGTCTGGGCCGTGGTCAGGGCGAGTCGCTGGCGCCCTTCGATCTCGGAACTGACACGGGCCTCGAACTGACGCAGCTCGCGGAGTGTTCCCTCATCCGAGACTGTCCCCAGGCCCATGAACAAAGGCACAGTGACAATCGCGATCGCAACCAAAGAACTGACCAACAGCGCAACAACAATCCGCATTCTGAGGGACATCGTTAAAAACTCCTATCAACAGAGTCTTTTCCTAGCGCGAAGAGGCTTAAGAATTTGCATACTTAAATCACGACATGTTGATCTTTTCGCACCTACGGGTATTGGGAAACCGCCTGAACCTTGGCTCCATATTTAGCATTTATTCGAATAAGTTACGATTTCAGAACCATGGGCGGACAGATCCCGGACGCATAAGCTGACCGGAATATCGCCCGATTAAATCACCGAGAATAACAAGAGAAACCGGATCGACCGGCGTTAGAATTCTACCCGTTCGGTAGGCTCAGTACGGGTCCGGGGAGGCATCAAAGCCGACTGTCCTGAACCTCTTTCAGATCGGGAATGACATCGGCGGTGCCATGGCGAGTCACCATCAGGGCCGCCGCGCGGGAGGCTTGCGCCATGGCCTGCGCCATCGGCATTCCGCGATCCAGACCGGCAAGGACATAACCGGTAAAGGTGTCTCCTGCCCCGGTGGTATCGACCGGGGTGACCGGCATGGCTGGAATATCCTGCACCGCGCCTGTGGTGCCATGGAAATGGCGCGCGCCCGCTGCCCCAAGGGTAACGATCACATCTTCAACGCCCAGCGCCTCGGGCGGATTGCCGGTTGCATCCTGCAATTGACGCGCCTCGACCGCATTCAGGAACAAAAGATCCAGATGCGGCAAGACCGCTGCAACCGCTGCCGCGTCAAAAGGCGCTGCCGCATAGGCCACGCGCAGCCCCAGATCACGGCCCATCCGCGCCGCATGGACCTGCAGGTTGGTCTCGTTCTGCATCACCAGAATATCCCCGGCAGAGGCAGCCGACAGGGCCTGACCGATCTGATCCGGGCTGATCGCGCGGTTGGCTCCGGGAAACAGGATGATCTGGTTTTCGCCGTCCTGATCCACAGCAATGATTGCATGGCCCGTGGGCGTGTCGATCTGCGCGATATGGCGGGTGTCGACGCCGTACTCCAGCAGGCGGTCCACCGCCCATCTGCCATCAGCGCCGACAGCACCGATGTGGCAGACGTGGCTACCGGCCCGGGCGGCGGCGACCGACATATTGGCCCCCTTGCCGCCCAGAAACTGGTCCAGACCCGAGGCTGCCAATGTCTCACCCGCCACCGGTAGATGCGGCAGCGCGTAGACCATGTCAGCGTTGATCGAGCCCAGGTTCCAGATTGCCATCGTTGCCGCCTAGCCGATGTTGCAGGCAGCCAGAACCGCCATGTTCAGCACGTCATTAGCGGTCGAGGTGGTCGAGCAGATTTGGATCGGCTTATCCACGCCCGCCAGGATCGGGCCAACCACGGTGGCACCGCCCATTTCCTGCATCAGCTTGACCGAGATGGAGGCCGAGTGCCGGGCAGGCACGATCAGAATGTTCGCGGGGCCCGACAGACGCTGGAACGGGTAATTCTCCTGCGCCTTGGCATTCAGCGCCACATCCACGGTCATTTCGCCTTCGTATTCAAAATCGACGCCGCGCTTGTCCAGAACGCCCGGGGCGATATGCATCTTTTCCGCCCGCTCGGACACCGGGTAGCCAAAGGTCGAGAAGCTGACAAAGGCCACGCGGGGATCCAGCCCCATGTGCCGGGCCACACCAGCAGCGCGTTCGGCAATCGTCGCCAGATCGTTCTCATCCGGCCATTCATGCACCAGCGTATCGCCAATCAGCACGATCCGGCCCTTATGCAGCAACGCGGTCACGCCGGCCGCGCCGTGTTTGGCATCGGCATCAAAGACGTGGTTGATCTGATCCAGAACATGCGCGGATTTCCGGGTGGCACCGGTGACCAGACCATCGCCATGCCCATGCGCCAGCATCAGCGCCGAGAAGACGTGCCGGTCACGGCCCACCAGACGGTGGATGTCCTTACGGTCGAAGCCCTTGCGTTGCAGGCGGTTGAACAGGAAATCCTTGTAGGTGTCGAAATGCTGGGTGTTGGCAGCATTGACCACCTCCAGCTCGCGTACCGCATCGCCAAGGCCGGCGGCCTCCAGCTTGGCCTTCACATCATCGGCACGGCCAACGACCAGCGCCTTGCCAAAGCCGGACCGCTGATAGGTAACGGCAGCGCGCAGCACCCGGGGATCGTCGCCCTCGGCAAAGATCATCCGCGACTGAGCCGAACGCGCGCGGGCGTTGAGGCCGCGCAGGATCGAGGCCGTCGGGTCCATCCGGCTTTTCAGGCTGATCTCATAGGCTTCCATGTCGATGATGGGACGACGCGCAGCACCCGTGTCCATGCCCGCCTTGGCCACGGCTGGGGGAATCCGGTGGATCAGACGCGGATCAAACGGTGTCGGGATGATGTAATCGCGACCAAAAGTCAGCGATTTGCCATAGGCCAGCGCCACCTCGTCGGGCACGTCCTCGCGCGCCAATGCGGCCAGCGCATGAGCGCAAGCGATCTTCATCTCGTCGTTGATGGCGCGCGCATTGATGTCCAGCGCCCCGCGGAACAAGTAGGGAAAGCCCAGAACGTTGTTCACCTGGTTGGGATAGTCCGAGCGGCCCGTGGCGACGATGGCGTCGACGCGGACCTCGTGGGCCTCTTCCGGTGTGATTTCGGGATCCGGGTTTGCCATGGCAAAGATCACAGGGTTGTCGGCCATGGAGGCAACCATCTCCTGCGTCACCGCGCCTTTGACCGACACGCCAAGGAAGACATCGGCGCCTTCCATTGCTTCCTCAAGCGTCCGCAGCTCGGTCTTGACCGCATGGGCCGACTTCCACTGGTTCATACCTTCGGTTCGGCCCTGATAGATCACACCCTTGGTGTCGCAGACGATGCAGTTGTCGTGCCGCGCGCCCATGGATTTCAGCAGCTCGATACAGGCGATGCCCGCCGCGCCCGCGCCGTTCAGCACGATTTTCACGTCTTCGATCTTCTTGCCCGAGATATGCAGCGCATTGATCAGGCCCGCCGCACAGATCACGGCGGTGCCGTGTTGGTCGTCATGGAAGACGGGGATATCCATCTCTTCCTTCAGGCGCTGCTCGATGATGAAACACTCGGGCGCCTTGATGTCTTCAAGGTTGATGCCGCCAAAGGTCGGGCCCATCAGCTTGACCGCGTCGATGAACTTGTCCGGATCTTCGGTGTCGAGCTCAATGTCGATCGAGTTCACATCGGCAAAGCGTTTGAACAGGACAGATTTCCCCTCCATCACCGGTTTCGATCCCAGCGCGCCCAGGTTTCCAAGCCCCAAAACCGCCGTCCCGTTGGAGATTACAGCCACCAGGTTGCCCTTGTTGGTATAATCATAGGCGGTTTCCGGGTTCGCCGCGATCGCTTCGCATGGCACCGCAACACCGGGGGAATAGGCCAGGGAGAGATCCCGCTGCGTGGTCATCGGGACGGTCGCATTGATTTCCCATTTGCCGGGTGTCGGCTCCAGATGGAAGGCAAGCGCCTCTTCGTTTGTGATCTTCGCTTTGGGCATGGGCTGTAGGTGTCCTCTCCTAATCGGGCACAGTCTTATCCCAGCCCTGCGTCCCTCTCAATCCGATCCGGAAAGAAAACGACCCCTAAAAAGCAATAATATTTCAAATAAAACTTGATAGATTCCGTCGGCTTTTCGCCACAATCTCGACCGATCCGCGCTATATTCCGTTAATAATGCTTAACAGCTTCTGTGTGACGCGTGGCTATAAGGCCGCAAACCGGCGCCAGAACAGCACATGTCAGAACGGCATACGACCATTTCTGAAAAAGTCACACCCGCCGCCGCAATACCGGCGGGCAGGGTAAATTTGGGATGCACGATATGACAAGTATCAACTCCAACACCGGCGCTGCCACGGCGCTACACCTGCTGGGAGGGACGACACAGCAGCTGGAAACCGTCCAGAACGAGGTCGCAACCGGAAAAGAGGTGAATACCGCCAAAGACAATGCCGCGCTTTGGGCGATTTCCCAGATCATGGAGGCCGATGTCTCCGGGCTGCGGGCAACCTCTGATGCGCTGTCGCTGGGTGAGTCCACCGTCGCCGTCGCCTCGGCTGGTGCGGAACGGATTTCCGAAGCGGTCATCGAAATGAAGGAACTGGCACTTACGGCAAGCAGCGGCCTTGTTGACTATTCCAAGATCGAAGCGCAGCTGGCCCAGAAGACGGAGGAAATCAATTCGATCATTTCCTCCTCCCAGTTCAACGGTGCCAACCTGCTGGCCACAAATGTGGACGGCAATGGCGCAACCGGCCTTAGTATTCCAACCGGAGCAGACCTGTCGTTGCTGACAGTGGATGGTGTCGATTTCGAAAGCGACCCGTTGTTCGATATCAACAACCGCACCCAGGTCACGGATCAGGCAAGCGCCCAAACCGCGCTGAGTGAGATTACCGGTTTCCTGCGCTTTGCCATCGAAGGTGCTGCTGCACTTGGGGCCTCGGCCAATGGACTGGCAGAAGAGAACAAGACCGTGCAGAACCTTGCTGATGCCACAAAAAAGGGGATCGGCGCCCTGGTGGATGCCAATATCGAGGAATCCGCGGCGCGGCTGGTTGCGCTTGATGTGCAAAAACAGCTGGGTACCACCTCTTTGTCGATTGCGAACTACAGCCCGCAATCGATCGGCGTGCTGTTCTGATCAACGTCGGCCCGCCAGGGTCTGAGCAACAGATTGCAAATCCGGGTAATCGGGTTTTCCTTGGACCGTCCGCATTGTAAATGTCGGGCAAATAACCCCGGGGGAGCTCGCATGACCGTTACGCCCATGATGGCGCAATATCTTGAGATCAAAGCAGCGCATCCCGATGCGTTGCTTTTTTATCGGATGGGCGATTTCTACGAGATGTTCTTTGACGACGCGGTCAATGCCGCAGAGGCGCTGGACATCGCCCTGACCAAACGGGGCAAACACGACGGTGAGGATATTCCCATGTGCGGCGTTCCCGTGCATGCCGCCGAAGGGTATCTGCTGACCCTGATCCGCAAAGGGTTCCGCGTCGCGGTAGGCGAACAGCTGGAAAGCCCGGCCGAAGCCAAGAAACGCGGCTCCAAATCCGTGGTGAAACGGGATGTGGTGCGGCTGGTGACTCCCGGCACGCTGACCGAAGATTCCCTGCTCGAAGCGCGGCGCCACAACTTCCTGGTTTCCTATTCCGAGTTGCGCGACGAAGCGGCCCTAGCCTGGGCGGATATTTCCACCGGCGCGTTTCACGTGATGCCCATCGCCCGGGTGCGCCTGTCGCCGGAACTGGCACGGCTGGCGCCATCGGAATTGATCGTCGCTGATGGCGCGCCTTTTGATGCGACCCGCCCGCTGGCAGATGAATACAAGATCCCGCTGACCCCGCTGGGCAAGGCAAGTTTCGACAGCACGGCGGCAGAAAAACGCATCTGCACCCTGTTCAACGTCGGCGCGCTGGATGGGTTCGGCACCTTCACCCGCGCCGAGGTCTCAGCCATGGGTGCGCTGATCGACTATCTGGCGATTACGCAGAAGGGCAAACTGCCGCTGTTGCAGCCGCCGGTACAGGAGGCACAGGACCGCGTGGTACAGATCGACGCCTCGACCCGCGCCAGTCTTGAACTGACCCGCTCCCTGTCGGGCGGGCGCGCCGGATCGCTGTTGTCGGTGGTGGACCGGACCGTCACCCCCGGTGGTGCGCGTCTTTTGGAACAGCGCATGGCCAGCCCTTCGCGCACGCTGGATGTGATCAGCGCACGATTGGCGGCACTGGATTTTGCGGTCGAGGCGACGCAGCTTTCGCAGGATATCCGCGCGGCGCTGCGCAAGACGCCGGATCTGGACCGCGCCCTGTCGCGCCTTGCGCTGGAACGCGGTGGTCCGCGTGATCTTGCTGCCATCCGCAACGGGCTGGTGCAGGCCGAAACCATCGCCCAGATGTGCGAAGGACAGGATCTTCCCGAACTGATCGGCGGTGCCGTGCGCGATCTCCTTGGCTTTGACGATCTTCTGTCGCTGCTGGATGCCGCGCTGGTGGCCGATCCGCCGCTTCTGGCCCGTGACGGCGGGTTCATCGCGACCGGCTATGATCCGGAACTGGATGAGGCCCGCACCCTGCGCGATGAGGGACGCTCGATCATCGCCGGGATGCAGCAGAAGTATGCGGAGCACACCGGCATCACCTCGCTGAAGATCAAGCACAACAACGTGCTGGGCTATTTCATCGAAACCACCGCGACCCACGCGGAAAAGATGCTGTCGGCGCCGCTATCCGAAACCTATATCCACCGTCAAACTACCGCAAATCAGGTGCGTTTCACCACAGTGGAGCTGAGCGAGATCGAAACCCGGATCCTGAACGCAGGAAACCGGGCGCTTGAGATCGAAAAGCGGCTCTATGAAAGGCTTTCTAACGCCATTCTGGACACCGCTGCACGCCTCAATACCGCTGCCAAAGGGTTGGCAGAGCTGGATCTGGTGACCGCATTGGCCGATCTGGCCCGCGGTGAAAACTGGACCCGGCCCAAGGTGGACGCCTCCCGCGCGTTTCACGTGGAGGGCGGACGCCACCCGGTGGTGGAACAGGCACTGCGACAACAGGGCGGCGATACCTTCGTCGCCAATGATTGCGATCTCTCGGCTGGGGATGGCGCCGCGATCTGGCTGCTGACCGGTCCCAACATGGCCGGTAAATCGACCTTCCTGCGGCAGAACGCGCTGATCGCGCTGTTGGCGCAGATGGGCAGCTATGTTCCCGCCGAAGCCGCGCATATAGGGTTGATCAGCCAGCTGTTCAGCCGCGTCGGGGCCTCGGACGATCTGGCGCGCGGACGCTCCACCTTCATGGTTGAAATGGTGGAAACCGCTGCGATCCTGAACCAGGCCGATGACCGTGCTCTGGTGATCCTTGATGAAATCGGCCGCGGCACCGCGACCTATGATGGCCTGTCCATCGCCTGGGCCACGCTGGAACACCTGCACGAGGTGAACCGGGCCCGCGCCCTGTTCGCGACCCACTATCACGAGATGACCCAACTGGCCGGTAAGCTGGAAGGCGTCGAAAACGCCACCGTCACCGTCAAGGAGTGGGAGGGAGAGGTCATCTTCCTGCACGAGGTCAAAAAAGGCGCCGCCGACCGCTCCTACGGGGTGCAGGTGGCGCAGCTTGCCGGCCTGCCAGCTTCGGTTGTGGCACGGGCGCGCGATGTGCTGGATATGCTGGAACAAGGCAGCCGCGAAGGTGCAGGTGCAAAGATCCAGATCGACGATCTACCACTCTTTGCTGCGGCCCCGCCGCCACAGCCCAAGCCCGCCGCAGGTCCGTCACCGGTCGAGGAATTGCTGGACAGCATCCACCCCGACGATCTGACCCCGCGCGAGGCGCTGGAGGCGCTCTACCGTCTGAAAGACGCCACTGCGTAAACGCAAAGCTGTATAAACGCAAAAGGCGACCCGCGTGGGTCGCCTTTTCCAATACTGAATGCAGGGTCCGAGGCGATTTACACCAATAACCCCAGCAACCTTATGCCGGTGTCGAGGAGACCCCGACCTGCGCCGGCCGCAGCAGGCGGTCGTGCAGCATGAAACCTTCGGCGGAAACCTGAATGATCTCGCCCGCCTTGGTGCCGGGCACCGGGGCTTCGAACATGGCTTCGTGCACCTGCGGGTCAAACTTGTCACCCACTGCGGGCGAGACAACGCGGATGCCGTGCTTTTCAAACACGCCCAGCAGCGCCCGCATGGTCAGCTCAACACCTTCGATCAGGGCCGAGGCCGCCTCTTTTTGTTCGTCGGTTACCGATTCAACCGCGCGCTTCATGTTGTCGAACACCGGCAGCATGTCACGGGCCAGCTTCGAGCCGCCATATTGCTCGGCTTCGCGGCGGGCCTTGTCGCCCCGCTTGCGCGAATTCTCGGCATCCGCCAGAGCGCGCATGAACCGGTCCTTCAGCTCATCACGCTCGGCTCGCAGGGCATCCAGCTCCAGCGCCGCGTCATCAAATTCTTCGGTCTGTGCCGCCAGCTCTTCTGCTTCGGCATTTGCGATATCGTCGAGAAAATCGTCGTTCTTGGGCTCTGCCATTTTTCACCTCTAACTCCGGTCTGACAGCAATTTGCCGACCAGTTGCGCCGTATAGTCCACGATGGGCACAATCCGTCCGTAGTTCAGGCGGGTCGGGCCAATCACCCCCACCGCGCCAATCACCTTTCGATCCGCGTTCATATAAGGAGACACCACCAAAGAGGAACCCGAAAGTGAGAAAAGTTTGTTCTCCGAGCCAATAAAAATGCGCACGCCCTCGCCCTCTTCGGTGAGTTCCAGGAATTCGGCAATATCCTGCTTGCGCTCCAGATCGTCGAACAGGCTGCGGATCAGATCCAGTTCTTCTGTGACGCCATTATCCGCCAGCAGATTCGCGCGTCCCCGCACGATCAGACGCGCCTGGTCGCTGCCGTCTTCTTCCCAGGCGGCCAGACCGCTTTCGATCAGCTGATGCGCCAGGTTGTCGATCTCCTGCCGCCGGGTGGCGATCTCTTCCTGCATGTCGAGGCGCACGTCACTCAGCGTGCGCCCTTCGACGAGGGCATTCAGGAAATTGGCCGCCTCGCGCATCGAACTGGGCGTCTGCCCCGGCGGCGGGGTGAACAGCCGGTTTTCCACGTGACCATCGGAAAACACCAGCACCACCATCGCCCGGTCATGACCCAGCGAAACGAATTCGATATGGCGGATCTCTGCTTCATGCTTTGGCGTCAGTACCAGCGAGGCACCCTGCGTCACCCCGGAAAGCGCCGCCCCGACACGGTCGAGCATACCGCTCACATCGCCGGAATTGCGACCCAGGGTGGCGTCGATCTTTTCGCGGTCCTGCGCCTTCAGATCCTCGACCTCCAGCAGGCCATCGACGAACATCCGCAGACCCAGCTGCGTCGGCACCCGTCCGGCGCTGACATGCGGGCTGTCGAGCAGGCCCAGAAACTCCAGATCCTGCATCACGTTGCGTACCGTCGCCGCGCTGACCTTTTCGCTCAGCGACCGGGTCAGGGTACGGCTGCCGACGGGATCGCCGCTTTCCAGATAGGATTCCACGACCGCCCGGAACACATCCCGCGACCGGTCGTTCATGTCTTTCAGGATATTGTTTGCGTCTGTCATGAGCATTTTCAGCGGTTACACGCTACATAGATAGGAAGGCTTTTCCGGATTGCCATTAAAGAGGCCCACACGCAAAGGTCAATCATGCTTGCATACCGCGCGCAGGCAGGGCTATCCGAAGGCCAGCAAAAAAAGGATTACTCATGCGACCCTCTGGACGACAACTGAACGAGATGCGCCCGATTTCCATCGAAACCGGATTCACCAAACATGCCGAGGGATCATGCCTGATCAAGGCTGGCGACACCCATGTTCTGTGCACCGCCACCATCGAAGACCGCGTGCCGCCCTTTATCAAGGGATCCGGCCTTGGCTGGGTGACTGCGGAATACGGCATGCTGCCCCGCGCGACCAACACCCGGATGCGCCGCGAAGCCTCGGCTGGCAAGCAAGGCGGCCGTACCGTCGAAATCCAACGCCTGATCGGCCGCGCCCTGCGCGCCGGCGTGGACCGCGTGGCCCTGGGCGAACGCCAGATCAGTATCGACTGTGACGTGCTGCAAGCCGATGGCGGCACCCGTTGCGCCTCGATCACCGGTGGCTGGGTGGCCCTGCGTCTGGCAGTCAACAAACTGATGAAGGCCGGCGATGTCAGTATCGACCCGCTGGTCGATCCGGTGGCAGCCGTATCCTGCGGGATCTATGCCGGCCAGCCGGTTCTTGATCTGGACTACCCCGAAGATTCCGAAGCCGGCGTCGATGGCAACTTCATCATGACCGGATCCGGTAAACTGATCGAAGTGCAGATGTCCGCCGAAGGATCGATGTTCTCGCGCGAGCAGATGAATTCCCTGATGGATCTGGCCGCAAAAGGCACCGCCGAGCTGGCAGAAATGCAAAAGGCAGCCTGCGCATGAGCCGTAAGTTTGAAGGCGATCGGCTGTTGATCGCCACGCATAACAAAGGCAAGCTTGAGGAGATGGCGCATCTCCTCAAGCCCTTTGGCGTCTCCGTTGTCGGCGCCGCCGAAATGGATCTGCCAGAACCTGAGGAAACCGAGGACACCTTTGTCGGCAACGCCCGGATCAAGGCGCATGCCGCGGCCAAGGCAACCGGGCTCCCTGCCCTGTCCGATGATTCTGGGATCACCATCGACGCCCTAGATGGGGCGCCGGGCGTCTATACCGCAGACTGGGCGGAAACCGGCAATGGCCGCGACTTTATGATGGCCATGACCCGCGCCCATGACGAGCTGGAAGCCAAGAACGCCCCCCACCCGCGTACCGCGCAGTTCCGCTGCACGCTGGTTCTGGCCTGGCCCGATGGCCATGACGAGGTCTTCGAAGGTATTGCCCCCGGTCATCTGATCTGGCCGATCCGCGGCGAGGCTGGTTTTGGCTATGATCCGATGTTCATACCTGATGGCTTTGACATGACCTTTGCCGAGATGGACCGCTGGGAAAAGAATAAGATCAGCCATCGCGCAAACGCCGTGGCAAAGTTCATCAAAGGGTGTTTCGGGGAATGACCCATCCCGTGGATGACTGGCGCAATGGGGGCTTTGGCCTCTATGTGCACTGGCCCTTTTGTCAGGCCAAATGCCCCTATTGCGATTTCAACAGCCACGTCACCGCAAATATAGACCAAAGCGTCTGGGTCAAAACCTATCAATCTGAGCTGGCACGTGTGTCCGAGCAGCTTCAGGGCCGCGTGTTGAATTCGATCTTCTTTGGTGGCGGCACCCCTTCGCTGATGCATCCCGACACCGTTGCCGCCGTGATCGACGCCGCGCGGGATATCTGGCCCTTTGCCAATGACATCGAAATTTCGCTCGAGGCGAACCCCGGATCGGTCGAAGCTGGCAGGTTTGCAGGCTATCGCGACGCAGGAGTGAACCGGGTCTCGATGGGCATTCAGGCGCTCAACGACGCCGACCTGCGCCGCCTTGGCCGTATCCATTCCGTGGGCGAAGCCAAGGCCGCCTTTGACATTGCGCGCAATTGTTTTGACCGCGTCAGTTTCGACCTGATCTATGCCCGGCAAGGTCAAACGCCGCAGGACTGGCAGGCAGAGCTGACCGAAGCACTGTCGATGTCCATCGACCACCTGTCGCTCTATCAGCTGACGATCGAAGAAGGCACCGCCTTTGGCGACCGTTATGCCCGGGGTAAGCTGCGGGACCTGCCCAGCGATGACAGCGCCGCAGACATGTACCAGCTGACACAGGACATCTGCGCCGCCCATGGCATGCCCGCCTATGAGGTTTCCAATCACGCGGTTCCCGGCGCGGAGAGCCGCCACAACCTGATTTACTGGCGGTACGGCGACTATGTGGGCATCGGCCCCGGCGCCCATGGCCGTATCACTCTGGATGGCGCCCGCTATGCCACCGAAACCCACCGCGCCCCCGGTGCCTGGCTGCAAGCCGTTTCTAACGGCTCTGGCGAAAACCTGCGGGAAGCCCTGGAGCGCGAGGATGCCGCTGTCGAATGCCTGATGATGGGGATGCGCCTGCGGGAAGGGCTGGATATGGAGCGCTACGCACAACTCTCTGGCACGCCGCTAAACGCTGACAAGCTGCAGGACCTTGCCAAGATGGGAATGATCTCTATCTCAGGACAAAGACTGCATGCCACAGACAAGGGACGTGCGGTGCTCAACGCGATCCTTCGCGATCTCTTGGTGGACTGACCCAATGCGCTATATCTACGCCGGACTAGGGATTTGTTGCGTAGCATTGGCAATCGTCGGGGTTATCCTTCCCCTGCTCCCCACCGTGCCCTTCCTGCTTCTGGCAACATTCTTTTTCGCAAACTCTTCGGAGCGGCTGCACGACTGGATCATCTCTCACAACATCTTCGGGCCAATGATCCTGGATTGGCGCGAAAACGGTGCCATCCGACCAACCGCAAAAAAGGCGGCAACCGGATCGATTGCCGCCGTCTTTCTGTTGTCTCTGATGCTGGGCGCCCCCTCCCACATCCTGATTATTCAGGCGGTGGTTCTGTCAGGCGTTCTGACCTTTATCTGGTCGCGCCCTAACGGCTGAGCAGATTGCAAAGCTCATCCAACTGATCAAGCGTCTCATAGCTGATCGTCACCGAGCCGCTCTCCCCGCCCGCGATGTGATCAATCGAAACCTTCATCCGCAGCATCGCTGACAGATCGCCTTCAAGCGCGCGGGTATCCGCGTCCTTTTCCACCTCTTTGCGCGGTTTTTTCGGAGACGCGCTCGTTGTGGTACCCGCAGCATCCTTTTTCACCAGATTCTCGGTCGCGCGGACGGACAGCCCGCCTTTGACGATCTTCTTGGCCAGTTCCGATGCATGGTCCGACGTAATCAGCGCCCGCGCGTGGCCCGCGGACAATTTCCGTTCCTGAACAAGCTGTTGCACGTCGGAAGGTAGGTGAAGAAGCCGCACAAGGTTGGCAATATGGCTACGGCTCTTGCCCAACGCCTCAGCCATTTTTTCCTGGGTGTGGCCGAACTTTTCCATCAACTGCTTATAGCTCTGCGCCTCTTCCATCGCATTCAGGTCTGACCGCTGAATGTTTTCGATGATGGCGACTTCGAGCATTTCAACGTCGTCATAGTCCCGGATCAGAACCGGAACCTCATGCAGCTGCGCCGCCTGCGCGGCCCGCCAGCGCCGTTCACCAGCCACGATCTCGTACATACCGCCATCGCGCGGACGCACGATTAGCGGCTGCAAGACACCCTTTTCCTTGATAGAGGCCGTCAGGTCATCCAGATCTTCTTGAAGAAACTGCCGACGGGGCTGATCAGGGTTGGCGGTAACCTTCTCGATTGGCACCAATACTTCGGCATTGCGGGGTGCTTCGGCTTGGGTGCTGACGGGTTCCGGGTTCACATCGGCCATCAGCGCCGACAATCCACGTCCCAATCCGCGAGGTTTGTTCTTTTTTTCTGTCATGGTGCCCTCCCCTTTATGCTGCCAGTCTTTGATGATTGGCGACTATTTCTTCTGCCAGTGCCCGGTACGCCCGCGCCCCCAGCGAATTCGTATCGTAGTTCAGGACTGGTAGCGCATAGGACGGCGCCTCGCTCACCCGTACATTCCGGGGAATCACAGTCCGGAAGACCAGCTCACCCAGGTTGTCGCGCGCATCCTGTTCAACCTGTTGCGACAGATTATTGCGACGGTCGTACATCGTCAGCACCACACCTTCGATCCTCAGATCCGGGTTTGCCGCCTGCCGTACCTCACGAATCGTCAGCATTAACTGCGATACCCCCTCGAGCGCGAAGAACTCACTTTGCAGCGGGATAAGAACCGAATGCGCGGCGACCATGGCATTCACCGTAAGCAGGTTCAGCGAAGGCGGGCAATCGATCAGGATGTAATCCCATTCGTATTCGTCCATCGCCGTCTGTCGCAGGGCATCATGCAATAGGAAGCTGCGCTTTTCGTTGGAAACCAGTTCGATATCGGCGGAACTCAAATCCACCGTCGCCGGAATAACGCAGAGATCCTCGATCTCAGTTGCCCGAATAACCTCGGACAGCGGCGCATCATCAACCAAAAGATCGTAGGTGGTGTAATCCCGATCATCGGCCTCAATTCCCAGGCCGGTGGATGCATTCCCCTGCGGGTCCAGATCAACGACCAGGACGCGCAATCCGCCTTCGACCAAGGCCGCAGCAAGGTTTATTGCCGTCGTTGTTTTACCTACTCCACCCTTTTGATTAGCAACCGCGATGATACGTGGCCCATCCGGGCGGGATAAGTCAGACACGAGCAACTCCCTCTATTTTCAGTACGACCGCGTCGGGTTCGGTTAAACTTGTAATCGGTTCGAAATCGAATCGCCATCGTTGCCGCGCGTTATCCACTTCTTTTTTCCAGTTTGCACCTTTTGGGAACAAGGCGGTGCCTGTCGGGGTGAGGTGCCGTTCAGAAAATTCCAGTAGGAGCGACAGATCCGCAAGCGCCCGCGCAGACAGAACATCCGCATTTTGCGGGTCCGCCTGCTCTATTCGCTTTGAAATTACGGTAAGTTTCGCCCCGCACTCCCGTGCCGCCGTACGCAGGAAAGCCGACTTTCGTTGATCCGATTCGATCAGCGTAACCTTGGTATTTGGAGATTCCTCTGCCGCCATAATGGCGACGATAACACCTGGAAGGCCGCCGCCACTTCCCATATCAACCCAGTGGTTTGGCGGAGAAACACATCGGAAAACCTGGACCGAATCGATGATATGACGGGTCCAAAGGTCATCCAGGCTGTTCCGGGAAACTAGGTTGATCTTCGGATTCCATTTTAACAAAACTTGTTCGAATATTTTCAGCCGGTCGAGTGTTTCACGTGAAACATTCAGCCGTTCCAACAAAGCTTCGGTTGTCATGCAGTACGGCTCCGTTGGGTGGAACTCTTCCGCAACCTTGCCAAAAGCAGGGCCAGTGCAGCCGGCGTCATCCCATCCAGACGTGCTGCCTGCGCCAGGTTTTCAGGCCGGGCTCGCTCCAGTTTTTGTTGCAACTCGTTGGAAAGACCTTCGATCCCGACGTATTCAAAATCCCTCGGGATCAGATAGCTCTCATCCCGCTTTAGCGCTGCGATCTCTCGCTCCTGCCGGTCGATGTAATTTGCATAAAGCGCGTCACGCTCCAACTGACGTCGTGTTGTAGCATCGCTGTTCGCGAGTTCAGGCAGCAAAGGAAAAAGATCTTCGAACGACACATCAGGAAACGCCAGGACATCCAAGCCGGTCCGTTTATTGCCATCCTGATTTACGCGGATACCAGCCTCGGAAACCTGTTTTGGAGTGAACACCGACTCAGTCAGAACACCTCGCGCAGCATCCAGGCGCTCCATCTTCTTTTGGAACATTTCTTTGCGGGCCCGCCCCGCGCAGCCAACCTCAATCGCCAGAGGCGTCAGCCGTTGATCCGCATTGTCGGCCCGGAGGGACAAACGGAATTCCGCACGGGAAGTGAACATCCGGTAGGGTTCCGTCACGCCATTCGTGGTCAGGTCATCGACCATAACCCCAATGTAGCTGCCGGAGCGACCAAAGACGATCGGGTCCTCCTCCCTGCTCCGCCGAGCAGCATTGAGGCCTGCGACCAGGCCCTGTGCAGCGGCCTCTTCGTATCCGGTTGTACCGTTAATTTGTCCAGCCAAGAACAAGCCGGGAACTTCCTTGAGTTCCAAACCCAGTGTTAGCGCCCGCGGATCAATGTAATCGTACTCAATGGCATATCCGGGTTGAATGATCTTGGCGTCTTCCAGGCCAAAGATCGAATGCACGTAGTCCTCTTGCACATCCACCGGCAGGCTCGTCGAAATCCCGTTTGGATAAACGGTGTTATCGTCGACGCCCTCTGGTTCCAAAAAGATTTGGTGCGATGTTTTATCAGCGAACCTGACGACCTTGTCTTCAATCGACGGGCAATACCGCGGTCCGACCCCTTCGATATGACCGCCGTACATAGCAGATCGTTCAAGGTTTTCCCGAATGATCTCATGCGTCTTTTCGTTGGTGTGCGTAATCCCGCAGGACACCTGTTTTGCGGTCACCTGCGTGGTTGCAAAGGAAAAGAACGTTGGATCATCATCCCCGGGCTGCGATTCCAATTCATCCCAACGAATCGTTGTTCCGTCCAACCGAGGCGGCGTACCGGTCTTGAGGCGTCCCAACGGTAATTCAAAGCTATCGAGACGTTCTGCCAGGCTGACCGACGGTTTATCGCCCATACGACCACCGGGTCGCGACACATCGCCAATATGAATGACACCGCGCAGGAACGTGCCAGAGGTGAGAATGACAGCCTTCGCCGGGATTTGAGATCCATCGGCCAAGACGACGCCCGTTACCGATTGGCCGGACATGATGAAGTCGGTCGCTTCTCCTTCGATAATATCGAGACAGTCCTGCTGTTCGGTAAGCTTGAGCATCTCCCGACGATAGATTGCTCGGTCGGACTGGGCGCGAGGGCCCTGGACGGCTGGTCCCTTCCGCCGATTCAGGAGTCGGAACTGAATGCCGGCAAGATCGGCAACACGCCCCATGACGCCGTCAAGAGCGTCAATTTCCCGCACGAGGTGGCCTTTGCCCAAACCGCCAATAGCCGGATTACAGGACATCACGCCGATGCCTTCGCGTTTTAACGTGATCAGGGCGGTGTTTACACCCATCCGAGCCGCCGCATGAGCAGCTTCGGTGCCGGCGTGACCACCGCCGATTACAACAACGTCATAGGCTGAATGTTTCACGTGAAACACTCCTCATTTTCCAAGGCAGAAGCTCGAGAAAATCTCATCCAGGAGATTTTCAACTCCGACACGTCCAACCAACAGTTCAAGCGATCGGATTGCTGACCGCATATCCTCAGCCGCAAGATCATAATGCTCCGGTCCCAACTCGAGAACCGATTGCGCCTGATGTAAGCTCTTCAACGCGGAAGACAAAGCCTCCCTGTGGCGATTTCGGGTGGAGATCCCTGGATGAGCCGAGCGCGACTTCAAAACCGTCGCAATATGCTCAACTAGCCTATCGATCCCCTGCCCCGTTTTCCCGGAAATTGCATCTTCCGCATCATCCCGAGCATCCGCTTTTGGCAGCAGGCGAATATCTCCGTCCTGCATTTCCACGTCAGGCGTTTCGCTAGCTTCTGCCAGAAACACACGGATATCAGCATTCTCGGCCCTCTTCCGCGCCAAGGCAATACCAATGCTTTCGACGTGATCCTCGGTATCGCGCAGGCCGGCTGTGTCGAGAAGCGTGACCGGAAGGCCAGCGAGATCCATCTTTACCTCGATAATATCCCGCGTGGTGCCAGCGTATTCCGACGTAATGGCTGCCTCACGTCCCGCAAGTGCATTCAGAAGTGTCGATTTCCCGACGTTTGGAGCACCAACGATGGCCACCTCAAACCCAGAGCGGATGCGTTCGGCGATTTTGACGCCAGCGACCTCGGTTTCCAAATCCTTTTGAACGCCTGCGAGGAGGCTCGATACCTCGGGCGTAACATCCACCGGAACCTCTTCATCCGCGAAATCAATGGTGACTTCGATCAAAGAGGCTGCCCGGATCAGATCGCTCCGCCACCGTTCGGCCAGTTGCCCAATTGCCCCAGACAGCACTACCTGGGCCTGTTTGCGCTGCGCCTCAGTTTCGGCATCGATCAGATCGGCAAGACCCTCGACCTGCGCCAGATCCAGCTGTCCGTTCTCCAGCGCGCGACGCGTGAACTCACCCGGTTCTGCCTGCCGCAATCCGTCGATTTCGCCAAGCGCATCCAACACAGCAGAAACCACTGCCATACTGCCATGCACCTGAAATTCAACGACATTTTCACCGGTAAAGCTATGCGGTGCGGCGAAACTCAGCACCAGCGCCTCATCCAGAGGATCACCTGCCGCATCCGTCAGCACCCGCAGTCCCCGTCCAGGAACCGGCACCGCAGTTACGCAAAGCGCGTTCATCGCCTCCAGCGCCTGTGGGCCAGAGACACGAATAACCGATACCCCGGCCTTCCCCTGAGCAGAGGCCAACGCAAAGATCGTATCCATGTGTGGCCGTCCTTTCCTGAGCCGCCGGGTCCTAGGTGTTCATCGAATCGAAGAATTCAGAGTTGGATTTGGTTTGTTTCAGTTTCGACAGCAGGAATTCAATGGCGTCCGTGGTACCCATCGGGTTGAGAATTCGCCGCAAAACAAAGGTCTTAGCCAGATCCCCCTTGTCGACAAGCAGGTCTTCCTTCCGGGTGCCCGACTTGAGAATGTCGATCGCCGGGAAGACGCGTTTGTCGGCAATTTTACGATCCAGGACCAGTTCGGAGTTACCGGTGCCTTTGAATTCTTCGAAGATGACCTCGTCCATACGGCTGCCGGTATCGATCAGCGCGGTTGCGATAATGGTCAGCGATCCGCCTTCTTCGATGTTCCGGGCAGCACCGAAGAAGCGTTTCGGCCGCTGCAGGGCGTTGGCGTCGACACCGCCGGTCAAAACCTTACCCGAGGACGGAACCACGGTGTTAAAAGCCCTACCAAGTCTTGTGATCGAGTCCAAAAGAATCACAACATCTCGTTTATGCTCAACCAGACGCTTGGCCTTTTCGATGACCATTTCCGACACTGCCACGTGGCGCGTTGCCGGCTCGTCAAAGGTGGAGGAAACGACCTCGCCCTTGACCGAACGCTGCATGTCGGTGACCTCTTCCGGGCGTTCGTCGATCAGCAGGACGATCAGGTAGCATTCCGGATGGTTCTTCTCAATCGAGTTCGCAATGTTCTGCAAAATCACGGTCTTACCAGTCCGCGGCGGCGCCACGATCAGGGAGCGCTGACCTTTACCGATGGGCGCGACCAGGTCGATCACACGGGCGGATTTATCCTTGATCGTGGGATCTTCGACCTCCATTTTCAGCCGCTCATCCGGGTACAGCGGCGTCAGGTTGTCGAACGCGATCTTGTGACGGGCCTTTTCAGGATCTTCAAAGTTGATCTTGGTGACATTGGTCAGCGCGAAATAGCGTTCATTTTCCAGCGGGGCCTTGATCTGCCCTTCGACGGTATCGCCAGTGCGCAGAGAGTACTGACGAATCATGTCGGGCGAGACGTAGATATCATCGGGACCGGGCAGGTAGTTCGCTTCGGGCGAGCGCAGGAAACCGAATCCGTCTTGCAGAACTTCCAGAACGCCGTCGCCGGCAATGTCCCATCCTTCATCTGCGCGTTCACGCAGGATCTGGAACATCATCTCGCCCTTGCGCATGGTCGAGGCGTTTTCGATCTCCAGATCTTCGGCCATGGACAAAAGGTCCTTGGGGCTTTTGGCTTTCAGATCGGAAAGATTCAGGGATTGGACGGTCATCTACATACAGCCTTTGCGTCCCCGGCATCGGGGAGAGGTGTCATTATCAAATCGGAAGACACGAATGCCCGGACGGGCCCGTTGAGGGCCATACATAGGGGCATGTCCACGATGAGTCAAATACCGCCTCAGAGGCCGCCTGAGGCAATGCTTACAACTGTGGCACACCCGACCCTGTCAGGGGCGTAAGATCGGCCTCAGAACTTGAAAATGACCGATATGACGATGACCACCATCAGGAGCGTCGGCACTTCGTTTGCCATCCTGAACTGTCTTCCCGTCAGGCGGTTCCGCCCGGCTTCGAAATCCTCGATGCGCCAGACAAGCCAGGTGTGAAACAGCGTCATACCGATTACACAGGCGCCTTTGGTCCAAGGCCATATATGGGACCAGTCGATCATCCCTGGCGTAAAGACGATGAAAAGGCCGGCGAGCCAGGCGGTGTGCATCGCAGGGCGCATGATCACCTTCATGAGCTTCTGTTCCATGGTCAGGAACACCGGACCTGTCTCTGGGACCTTCTCAGCCTGCTCCACGTGATACACGAACAGACGTGGGAGATAGAAGAGACCGGCCATCCAGCTGAGCACGGCCATGATATGGAGCGACTTTGCATAGGGGTACAGGGTGTACATCCAGTCTGTTAGGTCCATGCGTGTCTTCTCCGCCGTTCGTTTGGGTCACCCTAAAATAAATAAGAAAGATTTAAAGGATGATGTTTTTGTAGGGCCCCCTGTTTTCCGTGGATTACTGAGTGCTTCCTCCCCTTATCCCCAGCGTGGACAAGATTCCACCAGCTGGCGGCTTGAAAGGGTATAAGAATCCTTAACGGCCTTTGTTTTATGGATCGTTAAGTGATCCTTAACCTTGAGCATCGTGGGGATAACTAAGGGATCGATTGTGAAGTTCTGGGATATCCCCGGGTTTGAAGTTATCCCAATCCACGCGGGATGGATGCGGGTGAAACTGGGATGGAATCCGGGCTTTGCCTGTGGGCTTGCCAAAACCGGGGAAAACCATACAAAACGTCCTTAACTTCCGAACCGCTTTCCCACGGGGTTTTCCACATGACTGCCCACATCGTGCTCGCCTCCGGGTCCAGTATCAGGGCCCAGCTGCTGCGGCAGGCAGGCATTCCCTTTGAAACAGATGTGCCGCGTCTTGATGAAGATAGCATCAAGGCAGCCTTGCTGGCAGAGGGCGCGCCGCCCCGGGATATCGCCGATGCCCTGGCCGAGGCAAAAGCCCGCAAGATCAGCAGTAAACATCCTGGTCAGATGGTGATCGGCTGCGATCAGGTGCTTGATTTCAGGGGAAAACTTCTGTCCAAACCGCGTTCTTCCGAAGAGGCGCTGTCGCAGCTTTGTGAGATGCGCGGACAGCGGCATATGCTATTGTCCGCGGCGGTGATCTACCGCGATGGAGAACCATTGTGGCGCCACGTTGGTCAGGTCCGGTTGCTGATGCGCAAAGCCTCGGATGAGTATCTGCGTGATTATGTGGCCCGCAACTGGGACAGCATCCGCCACGCCGTTGGCGCCTACAAACTGGAAGAGGAAGGCGTGCGGCTGTTCGCCAGTATCGATGGTAGCTATTTTAATGTCTTGGGCCTGCCGCTGACTGAACTTATAAACTACCTTGGACTGCAGGGGATTATCGATCAATGAATGCCGTGAAGATACCTCTGGCCGGGGTCATTGGATGCCCGGTGGCCCATTCACGTTCGCCGCAGATCCAGAACCATTGGCTCCGCAAATACGGAATCGCCGGACATTATGTGCCGATGCACGTGGAACCGCAGGATCTTGAAACCGTGATCCGCGCGCTGCCAAAGGCCGGCTTTGTCGGGGCTAATGTGACCTTACCACACAAGGAAACGGTGATGACAATCGCCGACAAGGTTACGGATCGTGCCACGCTGATGGGGGCGGCGAACACGCTGATCTTCCGCGAAGATGGATCGGTTCTGGCTGATAATACAGATGGGTATGGCTTTATCACCAATCTGCATCAGGGTGCACCGGATTGGAAACCGGACGCAGGTCCTGCGGTGGTTCTGGGCGCCGGCGGCGCCTGCCGCGCGGTGGTTGCCTCGCTGATCGAGGCTGGCGTGACCGAGATCATGCTGACCAACCGAACCCGAGAACGTGCGGACAAGCTGCACAAGGAATTCGGCAAACGTATCAAGGTCGTGGATTGGGTTCTGGCCGGCAATATCGTCGAAGAAGCCGCGCTGGTCGTGAATACCACCTCACTCGGGATGGAAGGGAAGCCGCGCCTGAGGGTGCCAATGGACGGTTTGCGCCCGGGCTGCGTTGTGACCGATCTGGTCTATACCCCGCTGAAAACAGATATGTTGCAAGCCGCAGAGGACGCAGGTTGCACCGTTGTCGACGGTCTCGGCATGCTGCTGCACCAGGCTGTTCCGGGCTTTGAACGCTGGTTTGGCAAACGGCCCGAAGTGGATGAGGAAACACGGGCGGCAGCACTGGCATGACGTTTAGACTGGGTCTCACCGGCTCCATCGGGATGGGCAAAAGCACCACGGCAAAGATCTTTGCCGAACTGGGCTGCGCGGTCTGGGATGCGGATGCGGCGGTGCATCGTCTTTATGCGCCAGGCGGTGCTGCTGTCGCACCGATGCAGGCGCAGTTCCCGGAGGCAATTGTCGACGGTGCGGTGGATCGGAGTGCGCTGAAGGACATCATTGCCCGCGACCCCTCTGCCCTGCCCCGGATCGAAAAGATCGTGCATCCGCTGGTCGGGGAAGATCGTGCCGAATTTCGCCGTACTGCTGCCAGCGATATTCTGGTTTTCGATATTCCGCTGTTGTTTGAAACCAGCGGTGAGGCTGCGATGGACGCGGTGGCCTGCGTCACCGTGGATGCGGAAACCCAGAAACAGCGGGTTCTGGACCGTGGCACAATGACGGTTGAGCAATTCGAGCAGATCCTGCAGAAACAGATGCCAATCGAAGAGAAACGCGCCCGCGCCGATTACGTGATCGAGACTGACACGCTGGAACACGCCCGCGCGCAGGTGGAACAGATCCTGGCCGAGATCAGGAGAAAGATGGCAGATGCGTGAGATCGTTCTGGATACCGAGACCACGGGGTTTGATCCGTTTTCCGGGGATCGGATCGTCGAAATCGGTGCGGTGGAACTCTATAATCACATGCCCACCGGCAGGACCTATCACGAATACATCAACCCCGAGCGCGACATGCCCGAAGAGGCTTTTGGCGTGCACGGCATCGGTCCGGACCTGCTGAGCCCGCCGCAGACGCCGGCGCCGGGAGCGGTCACGCTGCGCGATAAACCGGTGTTCGCCAAGATCGGTCAGGGGTTTCTGGATTTCGTCGGTGATGCGCGGCTGGTGATCCACAATGCCAGCTTTGACATGAAGTTCCTGAACGCGGAACTGGGCTGGATGAACCTGCCGCAATTGCCGATGGAACAGGCGATCGACACGCTGGCCATGGCGCGTAAACGGTTTCCCGGCTCACCGGCAACACTGGATGCCCTGTGCCGCCGGTTCAGCATCGATAACTCCAACCGAACCCTGCACGGCGCGCTTCTCGACTCGGAAATCCTGGCCGAGGTCTATCTGGAGCTGATCGGCGGCCGTCAGCCCGATTTCGCTCTGTCCAGCAGCGGCAGCGGATCGGATACTGCAGCGGTAGACAGCAATTGGCGCCCGGAACCACGGCCGACCCCCCTGCCCTCGCGCCTGACGGCCGAGGAAAAAGCTGCCCATGATGCCTTTGTGGAAAAACTGGGCGAAGACGCACTTTGGGTCTCGGCACAGTCCTGACATATTGTCCCGACAAATAAAA
Organism: Pseudophaeobacter sp. 1A16562; assembly: GCF_041008785.1. Taxonomy (NCBI): domain Bacteria; kingdom Pseudomonadati; phylum Pseudomonadota; class Alphaproteobacteria; order Rhodobacterales; family Roseobacteraceae; genus Pseudophaeobacter; species Pseudophaeobacter sp. 1A16562. The sequence continues at coordinate 301,223 of NZ_JAXGFT010000005.1, forward strand.
AACGCTGCCGGTCTGACCGACAGCGTTTGAATTTTCAAAGCAATAAAATGACTTATTGCGTCGGTTGGGCTTCGGCCTGACGGCGTGCCAGCTCGTTGCGGTAGATCGCAACGAAATCGATGTTATCGAGGTTCAGCGGCGGGAAGCCACCGTCGCGGGTCACGTCGGACACGATGCGGCGCAGGAATGGGAAGGTCATGCGCGGGCATTCGATCAGCAGGAAGGGGTGCAGCTGATCGTCCGGAACACCCTGGATGTTGAAGACGCCGACATATTCCAGCTCCAGAACGAACAGAACCTCACCACCGTCCTTGTTCTTGGACTCGACGGTCAGCTTGGTCATAACTTCGTACTGGTGTTCCGCCGCGCGTTTCTTGGCGTCCAGATTGACCTGAACGTTCACGTCGGGCTGAACTTCACCGGCAGCACCCTTTTGCGCCATCACGTTTTCGAACGACATGTCGCGGATGAACTGACCCAGAATGTTCATCTGGACCTGGGGCTGCTGCGGGGCTGCTGCTGCGCCCTCTGGGGTGTCGTTTTCGGCCATGGAGATACTCCTGAAAATATATCTTTGCCGATTGCTTAGCAGCTTGGCGCGGGTATCTCAACGGTCTGTCCAACCGTGGCAAACAGCGTGGCGCAACAGGCTTTGACTGTGCCCTATTTTGGGCCGTCTTCCGGGCCTTTTACCCAGCCGGAGGGGCCATCCCCGGGGCGTCTGGGTGTCACATCTTCGTATTCGCCATCGATCACATCGCCGGGCTGCCCCGGACGTCGTTGCCCGGGATGCTGCGCATGGCCATGGGGGCCGTGCGAACCGGGCCGCGCCTGTCCCGGCCCCATTCCGGCGCCCATTTCAAACCGTGCGACGGTCACCCGTTTGCTGATGTAGCGGAACACCGCAAGCCGCACCGGCGGCATCAGCAGTGCAAAACCGACCGCATCGGTGAAAAATCCGGGCGTCAGCAGCAAGGCGCCTGCGAATAGGATCATCGCCCCATGCGCCAGCGGTTCTGCCGGGTCCGACAGGGTCTGGAACGAGGACCGCAACTGCCCCATGGCCAGCCGCCCCTGCGAGCGCACAAGCGAGGTTCCCAGAATGGCGGTCAGCACCACGATGGCCAGCGTTGGCCACAGTCCGATCATCCCGCCAACCTGTACAAACAGGGCGATTTCAACCAGTGGCACCATCAGAAAGGCCAGAAAAAGATACATTTTGGGGTCCTTGGATCTTGCGCTGAACGGTGGACTTGGCCCCACCCGTCACCTACATAAGAGCAGTCCGCTTTGGTTTCAAACAAGGCACCAATGCCTAGCACGAGGTTCACATGGAGTCGCCCTTGATTCAGATTTTGGTTTTGGCCGGCATCGCCGTCTTTCTGATCCTGCGCCTGAAAAACGTTCTGGGCACCCGTGAAGGGTTCGAAAAGCCCACCCAGCCGCAGCAGGCCCCGGCAGAGAAACGCCGCCCCGACTTCGAAGTGATCGAAGGCGGTCCGGATCTGGATATCACCGATTACGTCGCCGAAGGCTCGCCCCAGGCCGACGCGCTGGCCGCGATGAAGCGGGCCGAGCCGTCGTTCCAGGTGCAGGACTTCGTACACGGTGCACGCGGTGCCTATGAGATGATCCTGATGGGCTTTGAAAACGGCGAACTCGACGATCTGGAGCCGCTACTGGCTGGCGACGTCTACGAAAGCTTTGTCGATGCCGTGGCGCACCGCGAAGATCAGGGGCTGACCATCGAGGCCGAATTCATCGGGGTGCGTGAAACCACCCTTGCGGATGCGCGGTTCGATGAGAGCACCCGCACTGCTGAAATCACCATGCGGTTCGTGGCTGAACTGACGTCGGTCGTGCGAAACAGCGAAGGTGAGATCGTCGAAGGCGATCCCAAGGCCGTAAAACGCCAGAAGGATACCTGGGTCTTTGCCCGTTCGATGGGCACCGACGATCCGAACTGGCAACTGGTGGCCACGGACGCATGATTGGGGCGCTACGGGCGGCATTCCGGGCAGCAGCCATTATTGGTGCTGCCATGACCGCTTCGGGCGCATCCGGCGAGACTGCCTATTCCATATTGAATTTCTCACAGCTGGACGGCTGGGACAGGGACAACCACGCAGAGGCGCTTCAGGTGTTTCTGGGGACCTGTCCCGACCTTGACGACCCCGATTGGCAAAGCCTTTGCGCGCTGGCGCAATCACAGACGCCCGCCGGGGCCAAGCAATTCTTCGAGCTGTTCTTTCGCCCGGTTCTGATCGAGGACGGCGCTGATCCCCTGTTCACCGGCTATTTCGAACCGGAATTGCAGGGGTCGCGTTATCGGACGGACCGGTTCCGCTATCCTGTCTACAAAATGCCAAACGAAGCGCGCCAGACCAACCTGTGGCTGCCGCGCCGCGATATCCTGACAAGCGGTGTCATGGACGGGCGCGGGCTGGAAATCGCCTGGGTCGATGACCCGGTTGAGCTGTTCTTTCTGCAAATTCAGGGGTCCGGCCGGATCAAGATGCCCGATGGTGCTTCGGTTCGCGTCGGCTATGGGGGGGCCAATGGGCACCCATATAAATCGGTTGGCGCTGAAATGGTCCGGCGCGGCATCTACAAGGCGCATCAGGTCAGCGCCCAGGTGATCAAGGCCTGGGTGCGGCGCAATCCCATGGCTGGGCACGAATTGCTGATGCACAACCCGTCTTATGTGTTCTTCCGCGAGGTGAAAAAAGTGCACCCGTCGAAGGGGCCATTGGGGGCGATGAACCGTTCGGTTACGGCGATGCGCAGTATCGCGGTGGATCCGAAGTATACGCCCCTGGGGGCGCCGGTCTGGGTGGAAAAGGACGGGGCGGAGCCGATGCGCCGCCTGATGATCGCGCAGGATACCGGATCGGCGATCAAGGGCGCGCAGCGGGCGGATATATTCTTTGGCACCGGGGATGGCGCCGGCGAGGCGGCCGGCCGTCTGCGGGATCCGGGGCGGATGATCGTTTTCCTGCCCATTCAACGCGCCTATGCGATGTTGCCGGAAGATTTCTGATGACCCGGCGCAAACTGACATCGGATGAAATCGACCTTTGGCACAAGGTCGTCAAACACGCGGAGCGTCTGCATCCGGGCAGTCATACGACGCCGCCTGATCTGCCGCTGCCCAAGCCAAAGCCGAAAAAGACGCCGCATCCGCACTCCGAACCCCAGATCGAAGCCTTCCGCCTGGGCAGTCGCGCGCCGTCAAAGCCTGGCAAACATGATCTGAAGAAACCTGTGGCGCAATCGCTGTCTTCGGCGCCGGTGCAAATGGATGAAAAGGCGTTTCGACGGATGAAACGCGGCAAGCTGCGCCCCGAAGGCAAGCTGGACCTGCATGGCATGCGGGTGGATACGGCGCACCCTGCCCTGACCCGGTTCATTCTGTCGGCGCAGGCCTCGGGGAAGCGGCTGGTGCTGGTCGTGACTGGCAAGGGCAAGGACCGGGACGAGCCGGGACCGATCCCCACCCCGCGCGGCGTGCTGCGTCACCGGGTGCCGCAATGGCTGGCCTTGCCGCCGTTGTCGCAGGCGGTGTTGCAGGTGACGCCGGCCCATATCAGCCATGGCGGCGAGGGTGCCTATTACGTCTATCTGCGGCGCGGACGCTGATCGTCGCGCGGTTATCGCTGGCTGTCCGTGATATCGATGAGCGACAGATCCTGAATCTGCTTTTTCTCCACCATCGGTGGCGGCAGCACCCCATCAAAGATCAACCCTTTGCGTGAAAACGCTTGCGATGATTGCCGCGCCGAACTGAGGATCGCGAGGAGCGCGGGCGAAGTGCCAGCAACCAAATGGCCCGAGCTGGCGGAATCGGCGTAATCGGTGGTGTCGATGATGCTGATCGGCAAATCCTCCAGACCATCGGTCGATCCCAGATTTCCCAGCCGCGCGCGGCTGGACGTGCCCCGCAGCCGTTGCGACAGGGTCAGAATCTTGTCCTTGCGGGAAATGAAAACCAGAAATGGCTGCGGAACCGGGTTGAGGCGGCTCATCTGGCTGCGAAAGACGTCCAGATCCAGATCCGGCGACATCAGCACCACGCCGTCAAGGTTCCTGTCGGACCAGCCGGGTGTGCGGATTTCAATCTGGCGCAATGTCTCCATCGCCAGCATCGACCCCATGGAATGCGCCACCAGAACGATCCGCCGCGCGTTGCTTTTGCTGAGTTGTTTCAGCAGCCGTTCCAGCCCGTCGCGGGCAAACATCACGCTGTCGGCATCATAAGCATAGCCAAGCGGACTGCCGAGGCTGGGCCAGGAATAGACCACGGTGGCACCGGGAACCTTGGTATCATGGGTCAGCTGCGCCGCGCGAAAGGCGGTTTCGGATTGGGTGGAATTGAACCCATGCACAAAGACGGTGATGTCACGCTCGTCCGGTTCAAATTTTGCCAGTTCACGGTTCAGTCGATCCATGAAAACTGCGGAAGTTTCGATCTTCCGCCGGGCGGCCATGGTAAACTCGGTCTTCGGGTCCGGTGTGTCATAGGCAAACAGAAGCTGCCCGGGCTGGTGGTTGGGCGGGATCGAAACGGTCAGTTCCAGGAGGTGATAGTCTTCGGTCCGTCCATTGCCAAACCCGCCTTCGGGCAGCGGGTCACGGATCGTGGCGGCAAAGATCGTCTTTGGCGTTCCGATTTCCAGCGCTTCGGGGATGGTCGGTGTCGACGGCCGAATGCCACAGGCGGCAGCGGCAAAAAGGGATAGAAACAAAACCTTCCGGAAAAACAACATGCCAAATATCCAACCTGTTTCACGCCTTGGATATACCGGAAACCGCCCGGTTCCAACTGGCAGGACCAGCCGCAACCGGGCGGTGTTGTTTACAGGACGTAGCGGCTCAGATCGTTGGAACCGCCCAGCTCACCAAGGTTCTTGGAGACAAATTTGGCATCAACCACAACAGCCTCGCCGCCCCGGTCCGGCGCGGTAAAGGACAGCTCTTCGAACACCCGCTCCATCACCGTGTAAAGCCGCCGCGCGCCGATGTTTTCCACCGACTGGTTCACCTCGGCCGCGATTTTGGCCAGCGCCGCGATGCCCTCTTCGGTAAAGGTGACCTCGACCTCCTCGGTGCCCATCAGGGCGGTGTACTGACGGGTCAGCGCGTTGTCGGTCTCGGTCAGGATGCGGATGAAGTCCTGCTCGCTCAGCGCGCGCAGGTTGACCCGGATCGGCAGACGGCCCTGCAATTCGGGCAGCAAGTCGGACGGTTTGGCGATGTGGAAGGCGCCAGAGGCGATGAACAGGATATGGTCGGTCTTGACCGGTCCGTGTTTGGTGCTGACGGTGGTGCCCTCGATCAGCGGCAGCAGATCGCGCTGCACGCCTTCGCGGCTGACGTCGCCGCCACGGGCATCGGACCGGGCGCAGACCTTGTCGATCTCATCCAGGAAGACGATGCCGTTCTGCTCCACCGATTCCAGGGCAACGCGGGTGACAGTCTCATCATCCAGCAGCTTGTCCGCCTCTTCGCCGATCAGCACATCATAGCTTTCGGCGACGGTGAGGCGCTTCTTCACGGTGCGCCCGCCCATGGCTTTGCCGAACAGATCGCCCAGGTTCATCATGCCACCCATACCACCGCCGGGCTGGCCGGGAATATCGAACATGCCGCCCATCGGGTTCGAGGTATCGGTGACCTCCAGTTCGATGACGGTATCGTCCAGCTCACCGGATTTCAGTTTCTTGCGGAACACTTCGCGGGTGCTGTCGCGGGCCTCGGTGCCGGCGATGGCGGTGATCACGCGCTCCTCGGCGGCCTTGTGGGCCTTGGCCTTGACGTCTTCGCGCATGAATTCGCGGGTTTGCATGATCGCCGTGTCCACCAGATCGCGGATGATCTGTTCGACGTCACGGCCAACATAGCCGACCTCGGTGAATTTGGTGGCTTCGACCTTGATAAAGGGCGCGCGGGCGAGTTTCGCCAGACGGCGGCTGATCTCGGTCTTGCCGACGCCGGTGGGGCCGATCATCAGGATGTTCTTGGGGTAAACCTCGTCGCGCAGGTCATCGCCCAGCTGTTTGCGCCGCCAGCGGTTGCGCAAGGCGACGGCGACGGCGCGTTTGGCGTCTTTCTGGCCAATGATGAAGCGGTCCAGTTCGGAAACGATTTCGCGGGGTGTCAGATCAGTCATGGGATTTCCCGTATCAATGAGAGGGCGGCAGCCGGTGAAGCGGCACCAGCCCGGACAAGGGTGAAAGAAGCGCGGCGCGGATGCGGGTCCAGAAGGCCCCCAGTGCCACAAGGAACACGCCCAGAACCAGAATGGTCGATGCGGCACCGTCGCCGTCGAACACCGTTCCGGCCAGGGTCACGCTATAGCCGATCGCGGCAATCAGGAATGACCGCCGGTCGATCACGATGGCAACAAAGGCAAAGCCGACCAGCACTGCCAGCAGCAGCAGATGCGCGCCGCTGCTGCCGTTTTCCAGCAGGCTGAGTGCGATGGTATTGACCAGCGCCGGGGCAGCGACCACGTGCAGCCAGAACCCCTGCGCCGAGCGCCGGGTGACCCGGTGCGGATCGCTCATATCGAAGACCATCGCCACGACAAAGACCGCAAGGCCGACCAGCAGCGTGATCCAGGCGAAGGGACCGCTGGCCGACAGCAGGAAGAAATCGCCGATATCAGCGGGGGTGCCCATGCGGATCGCCCCCATCAGCAGTGCCAGGGCGAATATACCGAGTGCAATCAATGCCATGGCAAAGGGTACCCGGAACCGCAGCCAATAGATCGCAATGGCCACGGTGGTCAGCGCGACGGGCAGCTGCATGCTGGAATAATCGGTTTGGGCAATCATGAAGGGCTGGGAAAACTGCGCCGACAGCCCTGCCCCGGCATTCACCGCCCAGAGCACGGACAGCGCAATGGCCGGCGCCACCATGCGGCGGCGGCGGATGAAATATTCCGACAGCGCCCACAGAACCGCGGCGCCGATCACCGCGGCGGTGACCGTCTTGCTTTGATATCCGCCGAGGCTCCCAGCCAGCACCGCCGCCGTGACCGCAGCCCATCCGGAGGCGAGGATCAGCAGCCCGATGACGATGAAGATCTCGTTGAACCCCTTGAACAGTTCAAACGGTTCATCGCCTTCTGCCAGGTTTTCGCGTGCGCCCCGGCGGCTGTCGGCCAGCGCCAGCAGCGACGCCGCTTGCGCCTCGCTCAGCAGGCCCGATCCCACGGCGGCGCGCAGATCGTCGCGGTCGATGCCGGGCACCCTAGTTCTCCGGGCTGATGGTTTCGACGGTCAGCCTGCCGTTGGTGTAAACGCAGATATCGGCGGCGATCGCCATGGATTCGCGGGCCACGGTTTCTGCCGATTTGTCGCTGTCCATCATGGCGCGGGCCGCCGCGAGGGCGAAATTGCCGCCCGAACCGATGGCGGCCACGTCATGTTCCGGCTCCAGCACATCGCCGGCGCCGGTGATGACCAGCAGATCGGTGCCGTCGCTGACGATCAGCATCGCTTCGAGCTTTTGCAGGTATTTGTCGGTGCGCCAATCCTTGGCCAGTTCGACGCTAGCGCGGGCCAGTTGGCCCGGCGTTGCTTCCAGCTTGGCCTCAAGCCGCTCCAGCAGGGTAAAGGCATCTGCGGTGGACCCAGCAAAGCCTGCGACGACGTCATAGCCACCCGGCGACAGGCGGCGAACCTTGCGGGCGCTGCCCTTGATCACGGTCTGGCCCAGCGACACCTGCCCATCACCGGCAATCACCACAAGCCCGTCTTTCTTGACACCGATAATGGTGGTCCCGTGCCAGCCGGGGAATTGATCGTCTGCCATGCATGCCTCCAGTGTTGTTGCAGCCATATATGGGCGTTGGGTCCTTATTGCTCAACCGGGTATCTGACCTGCGGCCGCCTTTGCCCAATCTAATGCCGCGCCTAGCCTTCAACTTGCGTTGATCCATCTGGCGGGCAGAGGGCTGTTGACGGGGTTCCTGACCCGAAAACTATGAGAGATGCAGGGCAAAACCATGCGTTATCAAATGATTGCAAGCAAGGCGATGAAACGGCAAAGCATGCCAAAGGATGGGTCGGCGTTCGGCCCGGGGCAAATGCGCCGATCAACGGCCGTTATCAAACCCGCTGATGCGCCCCTTGCACTGTATTAAAAGAGCGGATCACGGCGTTAACAAACTGATCATTTGTTATGCAATGGGCGCAGATCGGGGCTGTCAAACGGGCAATTGTGAGACTCACCCGCCTCTCCTACATGGGCGTTAACACCGGCATGGGGCCGGTTGTTTTGTTACAGGACCCATAAAATGGCCACAACAGCAAATATCCATGCACCCCTCGGTGCGGTTGCCGTCCTCCGCATCGTCGACACCGTGCTGAACGCAAAAGCTGCCTTCGCAGAAGCCCGTGAAGCCCGCATCACCCGCCGTGCGCTGTACCGTCTGTCCGACGTCCAGCTGGCCGATATCGGTCTGACCCGCGAAGACATCTCGAAGATCTGATAGGCAGACCTTCACATGACCTTATACAGCTAGCAAAGCCGTCCGAACCCGGACGGCTTTGTGCATTTCAGGGGGCTTTTATTCCGACCACCTGTAGCGTCCGGCCAGATCGGGCAGCCAGGCCTCGATCGCAGCCGTTGCGATGACATGCGGCGCCTTGCCATCCGCGCCCGCCACATCCAGACCGCCAAACACGGCCCGTACATTAGCCCGGCCGCGCGGCAGATCGGCGGCCACCAGATCGCAATCCACCGCATCGGGGTTCTGTACGCCAATGGTGACCTCGACCCGCATTTCACCGTGATCGATCCCCAGTTCGGAAAACAAGGTGATCGAGGAGTGATGCAGCGCGTCCTGCACCGCGCGCCGGGCCGCCTTGGTATAGTCCTGCCCGTACAGGTCGTTGCCGGTGCCCATCTCCAGAATGATACGTTTCTCCGTCATCACACCGCCTCCATTTCAAAAGAGACAATGACGGCGGCATTGGCGATGACCGTCTTACCGCCACCCGGTTTGTCGATATCCAGACCACCTTTGGTGATGCGGATGTCGGGGCGGCCATAGGGAAAGATCGCCTTCAGCGCATCGGCATTCACGGCGTCCGGCTCTTGCACCCCGATTTCGGCGTCGATGATCATGGCTTCCTTCGGGAAATCGAACAGTTCGGCCATGTTGACCGAATTGTGCCACAGGGCATCCCTGATCGCGCGTTTTGCCGCTTCGGTGTAATCGGCGCGGCGCAGGGATGTGCCCATGCCGAATTCCACCAGTACCCGCGTTTTGGCCATGACGGTCCTCCTGTCTGTTTGCGGCCACTTTGACGGGGATCGGAGGCAAGGAAAAGGGGCGCCTTTCAGGGTCCGGTGCATGCCGGAGCTGCAATTGCGACTCCATCCCGTCGCTGTGGCGCTAGAGCGAACCGCAGCATGCGGAGACAAGCTGGGCAACCGTCAGAGGAGGGCGCCGACATGACAGAACACACGCGTCTGAAAGATAGCCCCGAGTGGGATTATCTGCTGCGGGATTTCTATGAGTTCTACCGCCGCCTGCCTGCTGGTGGCAGCGTCAAGATCCGCAGCCATCAGCGCATGGTCCGTGAACGCATCAGCCGGGTTCTGAAATCCAATGCCGAGGTTCGCGCCGGTGCCAGCGTTGATAAACCCGTGACGGCGCACCTGCAGCGGGCGCTCGACAACGGACGGCAGGAACGCCACGGCGCCTTTATCCGCGCGATCGAGGCGGTGCGGCAGCATCTGGTGTGGCAATACGGCTATGAAAAGGTACCCCGCGGGTTGGAGCGCAAATATGCCTATGCCGAACTGGCTGGTCCCACCGGCCCGGTGATGACCGACGAGGTGATCCTGGGTCTTGTCCTCTTCGCGCCGGGCTGCACCTATCCGGCCCATTCCCATGATGGCATCTCGGAGAGCTATATCTGCCTCTCTGGCGCCGTGTCGGAGAATGATCAGGGGGTCTATGCGCCGGGGTCGCTGATTTTCAACCCGCCGGGACAGCTGCACCGCATCACCGTGGCGGATCATAACCCGTCGCTGCTCTGCTACGCTTGGGTTGGCGATCAGGAGAAACTAGCCAACCAGAAGATGGTGTTCACGCGCGCACCCAAATAGGCGCAGATCACCGGACGGGTTTTATTGCAGGCCCACATGAAAAAGGGCGCCACCGGGGCGCCCTTCAAAAACTCTCGCTTCAGATCCAAGCGGATCAGATGCTTTCGTTGATCCAGCTTTGCAGCGCGGCCTTGGGTGCGGCGCCGGCGCGGTTGGAGACAACCTGACCGTCCTTGAAGATGAACAGCGCCGGGATACCGCGCACGCCCATGGCGGCAGCAGCGTTCGGGTTGCTGTCAACGTCGACCTTGGCGATTTTCACCTTGTCGCCGTATTCGGCGGCCAGCTCTTCCAGAGCGGGGCCGATCTGCTTGCAGGGGCCGCACCATTCGGCCCAGAAGTCTACGACAACGGGAACGGAGGAGTTCTTGACTTCGGCGTCAAAGGTTTCGTCGGTGACGGCTACGGTGGACATGGAAATGTCTCCTGAGATGAGTGGCAACTGGATGCTGAACCTAGGTAGGGCTTAAGGACTCGTCAAGGTTCCCCGTGACGCTGGAAGGCCCGCGTCACAACTTCGTGCGGCAGGGGCATCAGGGTTGCATTGCGGGTCCATATCAGCGCCGTTTCGATGGTTTTGCCGGGGTAGATCCGCCCCAGCGCCAGCGCATAGGCGCCCATTTGCCGCAGCAGCCCGTCGGGACATTCGCTTACCGATTGCGGAACGGTTGCGTTTGATTTGAAATCCACCGCCAGAACCCGGTCAGATTCCACGATCAGCCGGTCGATCACCCCGTGCAGGCGGATGCCATCCAGATCGGCCGTCACGGCCACTTCGGACAGGGTGCCGGGGGCAAAGACATGCGCGAGATCGGGATTGCGCAATACAGCGCTTGCCTCCTCCAACAGTTCCCCTTGGTCCTCGCATCCCGCCAGCAGCGCCCGGGCCAGATCCGGCCAGCGGTCCTCTGGCTGTGCGGGCAGATGTTCCAGCAGCAGGTGCAGGTTGGTGCCGCGCGCCTTGGCAGCCTCCTCGTCCAGACCCTGATCGCCGGGCAGCGCCTTGGCGCCGCCCAGATCCGATGGGCTGAGCGTCGGTTCCGGCGCGACATAGGCCGGGGCAGACTGTGTAAAGACCTGCGGCAGGGTCACTTTCTTTGGCTCAGGGGCGTCGTGGGCGACAAACTCCAGCCCATCCCAATCGCCATGCTGCAGCCGTAGGCCCGGCCCACCGGGCAGGTCCGTTTCGGCGGCGCCGCCGTCATTCAGAGCCCGTTCGACCATCTGGTACCAGCTGTCACCCTCTTTCGACAGCTCCCCCGCACTGGCGACGATCAGCCACTTCTCTGCCCGTGTCAGCGCAACATACAGAAGGCGCAGTCTTTCGTTCTGCTGTTTCTCCTGCGCTGCCTCGCGCGCGGTGAGCATGGCGGCGGGCATCTGGTCCTTGGGCACGCGCCACAGCGGCGCGCCTTCGGCCACGATGATCTCGGCATCGCTGGGCGGCTTGCGTTTGGCGGTATCTGGCAGGATCACGATCGGCGCCTCCAGCCCCTTGGAGCCATGCACCGACATCACTCGGATCATATCCCCGGCGGCGCCCATCTGGCGCTTGATCTCAAGATCGTCGGTCTGCATCCAGACAAGAAACCCGGTAAGGCTGGGAATATCGGTGCGCTCATAGGCCAGCGCTTGCGACAACAGCGCGTTGATGCCGTCCTCGGCTTCGGGGCCAAGACGGCCCAGCAGGCGCTGGCGGCCCCGGTGCCGGGTCAGGATCCGCTCGATCAGATCATAAGGGCGCAGAAAATCGGTCTGGCTGCGCAGATCGTCGATCACCTGCATCGTTTCGGGGAATTCCGCCGCCCGTTCGCGCAGCGCCGCCCACAGATGGCTGCCGCCTTTGCGCCGGTGGGCAAGGTCGAACAGCATCTGTTCCGACCAGCCAAAAAGCGGTGATTTCAGCGCGGCGGCCAGCGACAGGCTGTCCTCGGGCGTCGCCAGAAACGACAAAAGCGCGGCGATATCCTTGACCGCCAGTTCGGCACCCACCTTCAGCCGGTCGGCACCGGCGATGGGCAGGCGGGCGGCCTTGCAGGCGCGGATGATTTCGGAAAACAGCTCGGACCGGCGCTGCACCAGGATCAGGAAATCCCCGGCATGTACCGGGCGGCGCTGAAAGGTGCCGCGGGTGGGGCCGTCCTCGGGGATGGTGACCTTGTTGTCGATCATCCGCTTGATCTCGCGGGCGATACGCTCGGCCAGGATCACCGTGTGATGACGGGCGCCGGGCCGGTCCACCGGATCGGTCCAGTCGCGGTCTTCCTCATCATCCAGCTTTTCCACCGCAGGCCAGAGGTCCACGCGCCCCGGCAGATCGGATTTAAAGGCGCGGTGCAACGCGTCCTTGTGAAAGCCGGCGCGGGGGCTGTCCTTGAAAACCAGATCGACCAGCCGCAGGATCGCCGCAGAGGAGCGGAAGGAAAACTCCAGCGCCGCATTCTGAAGCGCCGCGCCGGTTTCGGCCAGTCGGCGGCCGAATTCTTCCTGCATGCGGTCAAAGGCATCCGGGTCGGCGCCCTGAAAGGAATAGATCGACTGTTTCTTGTCGCCGACCACAAAGATCGTGCGCTCTACATCCGACCGCGCGCCGATCCCTGATGTGAATTCCTGCGCCAGTTTTTCGATCACGTCCCATTGCACCGGGCTGGTGTCCTGCGCTTCGTCCACCAGGATGTGATCGATGCCGCCATCCAGCCGGTAGAGAACCCAGGCCGCCACCGCCGGATCGTTCAGCAACAGCCGCGCCTTGAGGATCAGATCATCAAAGTCGAGCCAGCCGCGCAGCTGTTTGCGCCGCTCGTATTCCGGCAGGAACACGGAGGCAAAGGCGTGCAGGTCCTCGGATTTCTGCGCAGCTGCCAGCGCCAGCCGTTTGGCACGGGCGTCCTCGACCCGCAGCATGAAAGGCTCCAGCCGGTCCATCAGATCGGGGTTGTCCTTTTGCAGCTTCTTAGTCGGAAAGCTGCCGACCTTGGCCGTGAAGGGCGCCTTGGCGCCGGCGCCAGTCAGAAAAACCGACTCTAACACAGGCAGATCGGCCATCTTCGGTGTGGCGATCCCGGCGAGTTTCGCGGCAGCTTTCTGATCGTTGGTGCCGCCGGTTGCCAGCATATCGCGGGTGCGGCTCAGCAGCTCATCTTCTCCACCCAGGAACACCAACCCCTCCAGCGCGGCAGCGTCAAACCCTTCCGGCAGGTCGAACAGTTTCAGCAGACCCGCGCGGTCCAGCGGCTGGGCAAATTCGGCGCGGCGCTGGCAGATGGCAGCAGTCAGATCGTCAAAATCGCTGCCTGCAACATGCCGGGCCAGCGCCTCGACCAGATGCGCCTCCGGGCCGTTGGCGATATCCTCGACGAGTTCAGCGCGCAAAAGGGTGGCGGCGCGGTCTTCCATTTCGGCGAATTGCGGGCTGACGCCAGCCTCCAGCGGGAAACGCCGCAACAGCGAGGAACAGAAGGAGTGGATCGTCTGGATCTTGAGGCCACCCGGCGTTTCAATCGCGCGGGCAAAGAGCGTGCGCGCCTGCGCCAGCCCCTCGCCCCGGGCCACGTCGCCGGCGCCCAGATCCTCCAGCGCCGCGCTCAGCCTGTCATCGCCCAGCATCGCCCATTCACCCAGCCGCTGGAACAGCCGGTTCTGCATCTCGCTGGCGGCGGCCTTGGTATAGGTCAGACAGAGGATGTGCTGCGGCTGCACGCCCTTCAGCAAGAGCCGCGCCACCCGGTCGGTCAGAACCTTGGTCTTGCCCGATCCGGCATTGGCCGCCAGCCAGGTCGAGGCATCTGGCCGCGCCGCGCGAAACTGGGCCTCTGATGCCGCATCGCGAGGGGCACTCATGTCAGATCCTCCGGCTTTGGCATGTCGCTGCGGTCCCATTCGCCAAAGCGCGCCAGGTGATCGTAGTCACCGGCAAAATCGTCCCGGTGAACCATGCGACGGCTGCTATAGCCCTGTTCGGGGTCGAAATAGGCTTCGATCAGTTTCTTCAGCTCAGCCCAGACCTTGGCCGGGGGTTCATCTGCCAGCGGTGCGGGCACTTCCTTGATCGGGGATTTCAGACCGATAAAGGTCGCGCGCTCCACCTGGGCGGCGCCGTAGTCCTCAAAGGCGCCCTGTTCGGCCATGGCGGCCTCGATCAGCAGCTGTTTGTCAAAGGCGCGCTGTTGTTTGTCGGTCGGCGGATCGCCGGTCTTGTAGTCAAAGATATGCAGACAACCGCGTTCATCGACGTCGATCCGGTCGGCCTGTCCGGTGATCTGGAAATCGAGCGGCGCAAGGCGAACTCCTCCGCTGATTTCAAACCCAGAGGGGCGCGCAGCGGCGCGGCGGGTCTGCTCACCCGCGACAAAGCTTTCGGCGATGCGGACAATGCGCGCCAGCCACAGGCTGCGGGCGACGGGCCAGGGGACCTCTGCCTGCAACTGGCTGCGGGTGCGCGCGATCAGCTCTTCCGGGGTCAGCAGCTCCGGGGTGTCGCGGCTATCACGGATATAATCCTCAAACACCTTGTGTACCACGATCCCGCGCAGCAGCGCATCGGGTTCCCGCATCAGCGGGTTCAGTGGTTTCAGGCGCAGCACATGTTTGGCGTAAACCGCATAGGGATCGCGGATCAGACGGGGGATTTCCGTGACTGACAGCTGTCGCGGACGGGCGGCAACCGGCGGGCGCGGGGCAGGGCGGCTGGCAGGTTCGCTTGGCAGCGGGACCTCCAGCGCCGTTGACCAATCCAGCCATGTCTGCCCGCGTGCGCGCATTGCTTCCAGCGCGGCGCGCCCGCCCTGTTCCGGCAGGCCGCGCAACAGGTTCATCATCCGGTTGAGCCAGCGCGAGGGTACGGTATCTGCCTCTTCTGATCGTTTGGAACGGGTCAACCAGACCTCAGGCGCGGCCACGGCCTGCTGGAAGTCATGCGCAGAGAGACCGATGCGGCGTTCGGGCAGCAACAGCCCGGCCTGATTGCGCAACTGGCGGTTCAGCCAGGGATCGGGGCTGGCGGCCTCGGGCCAGCTACCCTCGTTGAGACCGGCCAGAATGACCAGATCGGCGCCTTGAACACGGGCTTCCAGCGTACCCCAGATCATGATCGACCCATAGGGCGCATCGCGGTCGCGCACTTCTTCCTGCGCCAGCAGCGCGCCCAGAAGATCGGCAAAGTCGCGGGCGCTCATCTCGCCGCCGAATTGCGCGTTCTCTTCCAGATCGGTGATCACCTTCAGCGCCTTCTGGCCGGCTTTCTTGTCCCAGAGCGTGCCGCTGCCGCCCAGCTGACTGCCAGAGGCAATGCCTTCGGCGCGGTCGCGCAGGTGGGTGATCCAATCCGTCAGGGACAGGTTGCCCGGGGTGACCTGATCGGCAAATTGTGTCGTCAGCCAGTCGACCCAGCCGGGGATCAGATCGCGCGTGGCGCCAAAGGCGGCAAAACTGTCTGCATCGGGGAAGGGCGGGCCATTGCGGCGCAGCTCGAGTTCGAAATCGCGGGTATGGCGCAGGTGTTCGCCGCGCGCAGCCTCTGACCCGTCATGGGTCAGCGGGTGTTTCAGCAGCGTCAGCAGCATGTCCGGCGTCAGCACGTGGCAGAACAGCTCGGCCACGTGGCGCAGGAAACGGCCCGGCGGAGACAGTTGCAGCGGCTGACCGGCGGAATCATCCGGCAGGATGTCCCAGCGGTCTAGCGCCGCCGACACCTGCCGCGTCAGCATCCGGTCGGGGGTGATCAGCGCCGCGGTCTGGCCATCCTCGGCGGCCTGCCGCAGACGCAAAGCGATGGTGAGCGCCTCGGATCTGGGGCTTGGCGCTTCGACAAGGGTGATGGTCTCGGCAGCGCGGTCGATATCGGTCAGCTGCGGTCCTTCGCTCATCCAGGCGTCGGTGACAGGGGCAGGCCGCAGCGCCAGTGACACCAGCCGGTTGCGGGCCGGAAAGGGCGGGGTTTCATCTGTCCAGGGCTCCACGTCACGCGGCGTGAGCTCCAGATCCTTCATCAGCCGGTAGAACCGGTACTGCGGGTGGTCTTCGGAGATCAGCGGATCATCAAGGCCGGACCAGACGTGATCGGGCTGGTCGAAATCGAACCCCGGCAGGATCACCGCGCCCTGCGGCAGGCGGGCGATGGCTTCCATCAGCATCAGCGTGGTGCCGCGCGAGCCGGTGGAGCCGGCCAGGATCACCGGGTGTTGCGGCGGTGCGCTCTGCCACTGGTCGATCAGGTTCAGAACCACCTGCCGTTGGCGGGCTTCCTTGTCCATGGCATCGTCGTGGCGGTCGACATAATCATCTGCGATACCGATGAAGGCCTGCGCGCGCGCCCAATGCCCGGACATGTCCGAAACATCAAGATTGCGGATGGTGTCGGTGCTGACGCCTTCGCCCTGCATTTCATCGATCAGCGCCGCCAGACTGTCGGAGAGATCGAAAAGTGAGGCCCGCGCGGCAAGATCCGGCTGCGCGTCCAGCAGTTTCGCGATCAGCTGCGACAGCTCCAACCGGCGCCTGAGCGAGGGCAGGACAGGCGGCAGGCCGTGCAGGGTGGCGCGCTGTGCCAGATCGGTCAGCAGCGACAGGCGTGGCAGCAGCAGGGTGGGGCCGGCGTCAAACAGGTCGCGCACCCGGCGCTGCATGCGGGCGGTGTTGACGATCACCTCGGCGCGGGCCAGCGCCTCGGGCGGGAGGCCAGCGCTGCGCGCGATTAGGCCGTTCACTAGCGCCCGAGGGAAATCGACACCGCAGGGCAGGGCGAACAGGCGCGGTTTGTCCTGTGGTTCAAACATCGTCATGTGCCAGCAATTGCTCCGCCAGGGTGATGCCTTCGGGGTGTCCCACATCGCACCAGTGGCCGGGATATTCGAGGGCGTACAGCCGTTTTTCCTCGATCATCGGGTTCCATAGCAGGCGGGTGGAAAAGGCGGTCTCGTTGATGCTCTGCAATCTGCCTGTCTTTAGGATCTGCACACCGCCCCAGACCAGATCGCCGCCCCATGAAATGCGCCCCGCCGCGTCGGCCGAGAAATCACCGCCGCCCTGCCGCCCCACCGCGCGCGGCAGCGGTACGCAGAGCATGAGGCCATCCATATTGGATGGATCCCAGGCCGCGCGTAGCATTTCAAAGGGGTTCGGCCCGGCCCAGATCGCATCGGAGTTTGAGGTGTAAACGGGACCATCACCCAGAAGGGGCAGCGCATGGCGCAGCCCGCCGCCGGTATCCAGGATCTCCGGCTGTTCGTCGCTGATCAGAACGCCCTGCGGTTTCAGGTGCTCCTGCAGGATCTCTGCCTTGTAATGGGTGTTGACCACGATCCGCGCGGGCAGCACCGCACGGGCCAGATCCAGCGTGTGGTCGATCAAAGGCCGCCCGGCAACCGGGATCATCGGCTTCGGCAGATCCCGGGTCAGCGCCTTCATCCGGGTGCCAAAGCCGGCCGCGTAGATCATTACTGCTTCGGGGGATAGCGCCGCCATTATCGCAGCCTGTCCAGGTTTTCGGGGCTGGGTGGGGGTAGATCACTGCGCAGCCAATCCGCCAGAGGCGCAAGGGCGGGGTGCTCCAACCCGCGCATGACATGGCCCCAGACGCGCGGGATCAGATCCAGATACTGCGGCTTGCCGCCTTCCTGCGACAGCCGCGCAAAAATGCCTAGGATACGCAGGTTTCGCTGCACGCCGATCACCGTATAGGCGGTGCGGAACCCGGAGGGATCGACACCGGTGACCTCGATATAGTGATCGATCATCTGCATCTCGATCCCGGCGGGCACATCGCGGCGGGCGTCCTGCAGGAGTGAGACCAGATCATAGGCCGGATGACCGGTGCGGGCGTCCTGAAAATCGATGACGCCGACGCGGGCGATCCCGTCCCGATCCGGCAGCCACAGCAGGTTCTGGGCATGAAAATCCCGGTGCACAAAGACGGCGTCGCCCTTGACGCTGTGGCGTAGGATGTCTTCGAACTGATCTTCGAACCGGCTGGTCAGCACGCTGTCCTCCTGCCCGGTGATGCCGCTTCGGTAGGTTGTCATCACAAGGCTGGCCATTTCAGCCATGACACGCGGACCAAGCGGCTCCAGATCGGGCAGCGGCGCCTGATGCAGCGCAATCAGAAGATCGGTTGCGGCCCGGTAGAGGGACATTTCCTGACTGGGATCCTGTTCGATCACGCTGCTGAACAGCCCGTCGCCGAGGTCCTCAATCAGCAGGAAGCCGTGTTCTGCGTCCTCAGCCAGAACTTCCGGCGCGCTGACGCCCTGTTCGTGGAGGTATTCGGCGATCTGCACGAAGGGGCGGATATCCTCGCCCTTCTCTGCCGGGGCATCCATCAGCACCGCAGAGCCGCCGTGTGGGCCGATCAGCCGTTCATAGCGGCGCATCGAGGCATCGCCGGCCAACGGGCGGCGTTCCCAGCTGCCGTATCCGGCGCCCGACAAAAAGGCGGAGATCAGCTCTGTTCGGTCTGTCATGAAAAAACTTGCTCCATCAGGGGCTGCCATCTGTCATCGCTCCACCGCAGGGTCAGCAGACGGGCATCTTCGCTATCGGGGTCCAGTGCAAATGTCAGGTGCAATGCGTGCTGCGGCGCCAGCTCCGCCAGTCGGTCGGGCCATTCGACCAGGGTGATCGCGGTGTCAAAGGCGGCGAGCAGCCCCAGTTCTTCGACCTCATCAAGCGACGACAGGCGGTAAAGATCCGCATGCCACAGCTCACCCGCCGGAACCTCGTAGGTCTGGACCAGCGTGAAGGTGGGAGAGGGGACATCTTCGGGGATGTCCTGCAACGACTGGATCAGGTGGCGGGCGAAATGCGTCTTGCCGGCGCCGATGGGGCCTTCCAGAAGCAGGCAATCGCCCGGGCAGAGGGCCCCGGCGATTTTCTGTGCCAGATCGGCGGTATTTTCGGCCGAAGCCAGAGTGCAGGAATGAGGACTTTTAATCATGGCGCCACAATGGCGTCAGGCGTCATGCGCTGCAAGCGGGATTGCCCTTGGGGGTGCCCGGCTTGCAGCCCTGCTCAGCTGTGATCAGAGATGGCAAAGCGTTCCTGTTCGGCGCAGGGCAGGCTGGTCTGCGGATTGCAGAAGCTGACCATGGTGGCGCCGTTCTGGATGCCGGTGACCTTGCACATCAGCGGCGTGCCGTCGCGCAGTTTCACATTTGCCCACCAGGGGTCGCGCGCATCGCTGGCTGCGACGAAATCGCGGATCTCTCCCCAAGCCGGTGTCGGGGCGCAGGTGTCCTGCCAGACGCGGCTGGCATCCATGATCGACACTTTGGCAAAGCTGGCGTCTGGGTCCATTTTCCACATCTGGTGATAGGCTGCGTTGGAGAAAGTCATGCTGCCATCATTGGCAAAGACGGCGATGGCTTCGTCCATCTGGTCCATGATCGACTGCCCCATTTCCAGCTCCGAGCGGAACTGACGCGTCAGGGTCACTTCGGCGGTGATGTCCTCGAACAGGAAGGCAATGGCACCATCGGGATGCGGGCGGCCAGAGACCGAATAGACCGAACCCGAGGGCAGCGACCATGTTTCCTTGTACCGGCCCTCGGCAGCGGCCTCGAGCAGGTCTTCGAACTGGTGGCGCCAGCTGGAGTAATTCTTGGGCTCGGGCATCATACGCTGGTCGCGCAGACGGTCGAAAAAGCTCATCAGGTTGGGACGGGAGCTGAGGAAATCGGGCGGCAGCGC
Organism: Pseudophaeobacter sp. 1A16562; assembly: GCF_041008785.1. Taxonomy (NCBI): domain Bacteria; kingdom Pseudomonadati; phylum Pseudomonadota; class Alphaproteobacteria; order Rhodobacterales; family Roseobacteraceae; genus Pseudophaeobacter; species Pseudophaeobacter sp. 1A16562. The sequence continues at coordinate 321,029 of NZ_JAXGFT010000005.1, forward strand.
GGTCAGGTCGATCAGCACCGGGTTGAACAGGACCAGCTGACGGTTGCGATCAAAGATGGCCAGACCAATGGACAGCTGGGCAAAGGTTTTTGCCAGAGTCTGCACAAAGTTGCGCTGGGCGATTTCGGCATCCACCACCGCATTCACATCGACAGCGTGACACAGCCAGCCGGCTTCGGTTTGAGTGGTCGAGATATTGTACCACAGTTGCTTGTTGCTGTCGGGCAGCGGGATGGAAATCCGTTCCGGTTTACCGCTGGATTTGGGTTCTTCAAGATCGGTGAACAGGGGCACCGACACATCCACGTCGCGGCCGCGGATTTTATGGGTAAGGTTGTCATAGGCTAGGTTGGACCAGGTGATCGCGCCTTCATCCGATTGCAGCCAGACCGGATAAGGGGCCTGATGCACGGCGGCGCGCAGGGTGGTCAGTTCCTGATCCTGCGATCTGTTCTGCTCTTCCAGAGTCGAGCGGCGCAGCTGCACGCGGGTAATACCGTCGATCCATTCACAATGCGCTTCGCGGCTTTCGGCGGATTCGGTGCCCGACAGGACAAGGGGACCGACATCTTTCAGAAATCCGGGCGATTGCGGCAGGCCGGGGTAATTGCGCGCCAGCTGGTCGCGCAGCATGTTCCAGCTGAACGCCTCGGCGTGTTCGCCAATGAATTTGCGTGCGCCCGAGGACCAGCCGATCAGGTTGGTGTCGTCAAACAGGAAGACCGCATCAGTACGCCCGTCGCTGGACAGCAGATCCTGCTCCAGCGATTTGGAGCGCGCGCCGGGAGACAGCCACCACACAGCGGCCGCGGCTGTGGCGGCGCAGAGGGTTGCCAAGATTAGCCATTCGATTGAAACGATGTTCTGCATGTTGTCCTGCCTTGCTCGCGTATCGCTTTATCAATGGTTGCTTAAAAATGGTTAAATGAAGTTTAATTGGTTGCTAAAAAGTGAACGGTTAAATTTCAATTCTCTGGTTTTTCCCGGTTGGAACGGCATTTTCGCCCTTGAGCGCGTCGACTTTGTCACGCGGCCATGAGACTTCGACGATGGCACCCCGGCGTTCTTTTGGCAGTATTAGTCCGGGAAGCGGGGCCGATCCATTGGTAAACCGCAGGTTGGCGCCGCTGCGTTCCAGCAGGGTTTTGGCGATGAACAGGCCCAGCCCCATGCCTTCGTAACCGGGGCGTTTGCGCCGATCAGATCCGCTGCGCCGTCGTTTCATGAAAGGATCGCCGATCCGGCCAAGCATCTGAGAGGGGAACCCGCGCCCGTCGTCGCTGATCCTGACTTCGATTTTTTCGTCGTCCCAGGCGGCGTCGATCCAGACGGTGCTGCCCGCGAAATCCACCGCGTTCTGAACCAGGTTGCGCAGACCGTGGATGATCTCGGGTTTGCGCAGGATGGTGGGTTGCTGCAGGCTGCCGTCCTCCAGCGGGGCTTCGTGAAACACGACCGTCGTGCCGCGGTCCATATGCGGTTCGGCCGCCTCGTGGATGACGGTAGACAGCGGCGCCTGGCGCAGATGCAAGTCGTCCTTCCCGGCCCGGCCCATGCTGCGCAGGATGTCGCGGCAGCGGTCCGCCTGTTCCCGGATTAGGGCGGCGTCTTCGCGCAGGTCGGGGCGGTCGTCCAATTCATCCAACAATTCGGCACTGGCCAGTTTTATAGTGGCCAGCGGCGTGCCAAGTTCATGCGCGGCGGCAGCGACCACGCCGCCAAGGTCGGTCAGCTTCTGCTCACGCGAGAGCGCCAGCTGGGTGGCAGAAAGCGCGTCGGACATGCTGCGGATCTCGGTGCTGATCCGGAAGGAGTAGAACCCGATGAACAGGATGGCGATGACGATGGCGGTCCAGTTGCCAAAGACAAAGACATCCGGAACCCGCAGCAGGAACCCCTGTTCGGTGCGCAGGGGAATATGGAATTCGGCCATCAGTGTTACCAGCATGATGGCGGTGCCGCCAATGATCAGGGTTGAACGCAGTCCCATCATGGCAGCCGAAATCGTCACCGGCGCCAGAACCAGCAGGGCAAAGGGATTGTGCAGACCGCCGGTCAGGCTCAGCAAAAACGCCAGCTGCATCAGATCGAACAGAACCATCAGGAAGTTTTCGAATTCCGACAGGCGCTTGTTTTCGGGGAACATCAGGGTGGCGACAAGATTTCCGGTGACCGCGATGCCGACCGCCAGAAAACATAGCGGCAGCACCAGTTGCAGATTGTACATGTACTGCGCCACCAGGATCGCAATGATCTGCCCGGCGATGGCTACCCAGCGCAGCAGGATCAGGGTCCGCAAACGGATCCAGTGGCTGCGTTCCTGGCCATGCATCAGGCCGAATTGGGTCTCGCTCATCTGGGCCTCCTGATCTGCGGCGCATTATCACGTTCCCGCGCCGATCGGCGGTGTGACGCCGTGTGCAGTTGCATCGGCTGAGTTTCTTGATAGGTCTCGCGCCCGAAACGATCAACAACCCTTCCCGTTCGCAAAGTGTGATCACATGACCCGCCTATATGCCCTTCTTGCTGCCCTATTCATTGCTGCTCTTGCCGGCGGCACCTGGTTCCTGACCCGCCCAGGGGACAGCGATGACAAATTCGCCCAGTGCCGCAGCAGTAAGATTGCCGGTGGCGCAGACACCATTGGCGGGCCGTTCGAACTGGTCAATTCCAAGGGTGAGACGGTTACCGACAAGGATGTCATTACCGAACCATCGCTGCTGTACTTTGGCTACACCTTCTGCCCCGACGTCTGCCCGCTGGATGTGTCCCGCAACGCCGAGGCCATCGATGTGCTGGATGAACGCGGTTACAGCGTGACACCGGTGTTCATCTCGATCGACCCGGACCGCGACACCCCCGAGGTGGTTGGCGATTTTGCCTACAACATGCATGAAAAGATGATCGGTCTCACCGGATCGGCCGAGCAGGTCAAGGCGGCCAGCCAGGCCTACAAGACCTATTACAAGAAACAGGACGGGGATGAGGACTATTACCTGGTCGATCACTCCACCTTTGCCTATCTGGTGCTGCCGGAAGACGGGTTTGTCGAATTCTTCCGCCGCGATGAGACGCCCGAGCAGGTGGCAGACAAGATCGGCTGTTTCATTGATAACATGTAACGGTGTCTGGCATTTGACCTTTGCCACCCGGCGTTTAATATCCAAAACAAGAATTTGCTGAACGAACGCGGAGGAGCGGGCATGGTCGAAGCGACGCAAAGGGACATCGGACCCGACAAATCGCTCTTGTTGGTCGATGATGATGAACCGTTTCTGCGCCGCCTGGCCAAAGCGATGGAAAAGCGCGGTTTCGAGATTGAGACCGCCGGATCCGTCGCCGCCGGCAGCGCCATCGCCACCGCCCGGCCCCCAGCCTATGCGGTTGTCGATTTGCGGCTGGAGGATGGCAACGGTCTGGATGTGGTCGAGGTGATCCGAGAAAAACGTCCCGACAGCCGGGTTGTGGTGCTGACCGGATATGGCGCCATTGCCACCGCCGTTGCTGCGGTGAAGATCGGCGCCACCGATTACCTGTCAAAACCGGCGGATGCGACCGATATCACCAATGCGCTCTTGGCCTCGGCGGATGAACTGCCGCCGCCACCGGAAAACCCGATGAGCGCGGACCGCGTGCGCTGGGAGCATATTCAGCGCATCTATGAACTCTGCGATCGCAACGTGTCCGAAACCGCTCGGCGGCTGAACATGCACCGGCGGACCTTGCAGCGGATCCTTGCCAAACGCAGCCCCAAGTAAAGGCAACCCCCAGGCGAGGACCACACATGACAGAGCATGGCGCCGGACCCGAAGATCAGCCGTTGCCCGACGGGGGCTGGTCCGAGGAGATTGAGACCCTGCGCGATGCCTGCGTGATCCCGCCGGTCGACAGTGCGCTGGTGCAAAAGGCCGGTGTGTTGACTGCCTCTGGTGATTACTGCGCCAAGGCCGCGCTCTGGCGCAAATACCGCCCGATCACCGTGCAGCCCGACCCGCCGAGTGAGGTCAACGCAACCCTGCCGGGGCGCTGGCTCTGGGGCGGGGTGCTCTGGGCGCATTTCGGGCATTTCCTGGTGGAAAGCTCGTCCCGGCTTTGGGCGCTGCCACATCTGGATCAGCCGGTGGACGGCATCCTGTTCATCCCTAAACGCCCGGCTGTGGGCGATGAAACGCGCGGCTTTCAGCGCGAGTTCATCAATCTCTTTGCGCCGGGCCTGCCAATCCGGGTTGCGGCTGAACCGACCCGGGTTGAGGAACTGGTGGTGCCAGGGCAGGGGTTTGGCCTTGGCCATATCACTCGTGGTACCCGAAAGTTCCGCAATGCGGTGCACAGCCGCTTTGCCCGCGATGTGACCCCTGAAGGCCCTGAAAAGCTCTATATCTCCCGTTCGAAACTGGGCCTCAGCAAGGGCGGTCTTCTGGGCGAAGAGCAGATGGAAGAGCTGCTTCAGGCCGAAGGCTATGAGATCTTCCACCCGCAGGAGCACAGCCTGACCGAGCAACTGGCTCGCTACAAGGCGGCGAAACGGGTGATCGCGGCGGATGGCTCGGCGCTGCATCTCTTTGCCATGGTAGGAAGGCCGGATCAGAAGGTCGCGATGGTCCTGCGGCGCCAATCCGGCGCCAATAATCTGCTGGCGATGAATGTAGCGCATTTCTGCAAATGCAATCCGCTGGTGATTGGCGCGCTTCGCACTGAATGGGTGCCGGTCAACAAGCCAAAGTCGAGCCGCAACAGCTTTGGCGAGATCGACCATTCGGTGATCGGCCGGGCTCTTGCCACGCATGGATTCATCTCTGCTGATGCGCAATGGCCGGTGCTGAGCGACGATCAGCGGCAACAGATCCTTGTCGAAAAGGGGCTTGGCGGTAGCGACCGTTTCGTGGAATCGCCCGAATTCAAACAGCAGCGGATCCGCGAAATGCGCCGCGCCCGTCGGGCCAGGCGTGCGGCCAAAACCGCCAACGCCTGAGGTAGTGGCCTAAAGCTGCGCCAGCAACTCTGCATGGCGGCTGACAAAATCACGGCGCACCTCGACCGGCGGGCGCAGGTCGATAGACAGATCGCCCGTGATCTGCGGGTCGATGCGGCCAAAGAACTTGTTGGCCTCCGTCTCCGAAAACCCGGCGATCTGCACCGCCTCCATCCATGCGCTGATCTTGTCGGCCCGCTTGATCTTGGACTTGATGGTCTTTGGCAGGGCGGCGGGCAGGCCGAAACGGACATGGATGGCCGTAGTCAGGCGTTGATCCAGATCCTCATACCCGGGACCGACTGCGGCCTTCACCGGGGATATCATGTCGCCAATCACATATTCCGGGGCATCGTGCAGCAGCGCGGCCAGGCGCCATTTCACTGGCGCCTTGGGATAAAGACGGGTGAACAAGCTCTCGACCAGCAGCGAATGTTCGGCCACCGAATAGGCGAAATTACCCTTGGTTTGCCCGTTCCAGCGCGCCACAAAGGCCAGCCCGTGGGCGATATCCTCGATTTCAATGTCGACGGGCGTGGGATCCAGAAGATCCAGTCGGCGTCCTGACAGCATGCGTTGCCAGGCGCGGGCAGGTTTTGGAGGCATCGGTCGGGTCCGGCTCTTACAGAGGTTTTACCTGTGCCTAGCCGCTTGGCACCCAGCGTGCAAATCCTGAATTGCGTGGCATTTGGTCCGGGGCAACCCTCTGCTCTGGGTGGTTTTATTGCTTGTAAAGCGTTGCGGTGTTAAGTGCGTGGCCAAGTTGAGGCTGAGCCAGAATGGAGTTGCCAATGGGCACGGATTACATCGTCAAAGACATCGCATTGGCCGGGT